>NZ_JBFTEG010000014.1:0-108399 GCF_041027545.1 Pseudomonas zhanjiangensis
CATCGGCCACAACAAGGCGGCGGTGGCCCTGGCCAACAAGCTGGTACGGATCTGCTGGGCGGTGTGGTGTCACGAGCGACGTTTCAGTGGCGACTGGCAGAGCGTCAGGCCCGCCTGACGGCGGGGGTAATAAGAAGGGAATGAAGGTTTCCGGGTGGTTGTGGTGAGACGCGAGACTGTCGGAACAGGCGAGTCCTGCGACGGAGCAAGGCCGATAACAATGCTGATCTGCGTGATCGTTTGAACGCTTGGCCCCCGTCGTGCGAACTACAGAGTGGCCAGGGCGGCAACGCCCAACACAGGCCGGATATACGAATGCAACCGCACTGACGACAGGGCTGGAAAAGCTATGCTCGCCGCTTGTGGGGAGAGTCCATATATGCCTTGTTAGCAGTATTATTTCCCTGCCTTTAGTTTTGCAATGAACCCAAAGTAAGCACACACCAAAAACAAGATTGAGCACCAAACAATGGCAAAGTAAAACTTCACAGGGTTACTACTTGCGGTTACGGTTACTTCACTTCCCATAGAATTATAAGAAAAAGCACCAATAACTAATAATTTATACAAAAAAACAGCAAACGCTGCACCGAAGATACGAGCTATCAAACGTGATTTCTTATCGACAGTTTTCAATGAGTGCACCATATACTGCTAACGCCGCGCTCTGCGGCAAATTTGGAGCGCAGCGGAAAATTTGTCCGACAGCAGCGCTTTGTTAGCACTTGAAGTTTTGCCTGACACTATTAAGGTAGCTAAACTGAGTTGGGCACTTTGTCGCACCAGGCATAGCAATTGATTTAAATCCAACTACCACACCCGCGCTTGCCATGCCTAACAACAGCGGCGACATATGAATTAACGATGCCACACCTGCGGCTCCAAGGCCAACACCAATAATTCCAGAAAAATCCAAATTTATTGTATTTCGTAAATTTGTAACGACACGGCGCATACCACTTTCATTTAACACTTTATTTAAATCATTTATCGCCAGCTCTAGCTTCGCAATTTCAGTGTTCTTTGCTCTGGGAATATCTGCAGAACTAATTATTTTTTGATATATATCGTCTAAGTAGTTTCTAAACGCAATTAGCTCGTCTCTTCGTTGTACCTTGAACTCAAGGATATCCGCGAGGGGAGTATCTTCTGATGGTATAGGAAGCATCCCATAAAGCTCAAAATCAACTGCAATACCTGCATGTGATTGCGTATAAAAAGGTACGCCAGATACTTGAGCTATAGTCCAAGAACCGGGCTCATTTTTCTGATTTTCCATTAGGGCAGCTTCTTGTGCGGCAACAAAAAACTCTCCTTGGCCCGAGCTTACAGTTCCCTGGAAAACTACATTGGTCCTTTTTAAGGCCTTTGCTTTTTCCAAGTAGTCAATGTCTGGCGAAGAAATATGTATAAAGTTATTTGAGGGATAATCTATTTCATCCCAGTACATTAGATATTTTCTTAAATCCAGCGGTGACGGGTCTCCACCACATCTTATTCCTCCCGCTGGCAGCGGAGTAAAAGGGGGAGAAAGCACAATACCTTTTTTACTCATCGAGACTCCAATCTAAAGAGTGCTAACGTTTGGTTAAGGGGCGGGCTTTAGCCCGTCCCAGTGAGCGGAGCGAGCGATTTGAATACCATTTGTTAAGCGTTACTTGTTGAAGCTATTACATAATTGATAAAAGCTGAGCAACTTATTAACATAAAACGAGCATCGGCGCTTGTAAGGTTGCTTTCTTCCATGAGTGCATGACGAATACCGCCCGAATCGTTTGTATAGCCATATAGTGAACTAAACGCTGACTTTAGAGCGGGATGCATTAGACCTTTACTTTCCAAAGCCTTTAAAGCCGCCCCTAATGTAGCCTTTTCTTGGCCGCTAACGGTTCTACACAAGCTTTCAACTGCGGAAATTGATTCTTTGATCGAGTTTCTGTAGTCAGGATTTGCACGATCGCTCAGCATCGAGATTGCGGTACTCAGATGCTGTCGTACCCCGTAATAAGGTGTTGACTTGGATATTGCATCCTCAATCTCGCCAATCTCATCTGGCGAACTAATTTCAGCAATTTTTCCATCGACGAAGCGATATGCAGAGTTTTCTCTCTCAAGAAAGCTGTTGCATGCTGCAATGAAATCCGCTTTCTGTTGCTTTGGTCCGTATGCAGCAATAGATTCAATAAAGTCGTATATTTCATACCAATTAGCAGAGAAAAAATATTTTCTCAGAATTCCAAGCCCATCCCTTTCATCATAAAAGTACGTTGGTATGGTGTCGATTGGCTTCTTGAAATAATGCAACCATAGTGATGTGAACAATCCGTTTAAATTACTGCCTGAGATATAATCTGATCGCCTACCCATATCCCACTTATAGCGATCGAATTTCTCCCAGTAAAATGCCGTGAGAACACTCCATAAAGAATTCATCAATTCTTCATCAATAGAGTCGATCTGAAGTATTTTTCCTGTCGGGGTTAACCCTTTTCTTTGGGAAAATTTCAAGTCTCTCTCCGGCTTTGAGCTTAACTATTAATTAGACGACATCGCTGTCGCATAAAAGTCTGGGCCTGTCGCATAACCTGCTGGCGACACGCTTAACCTGTTGAAATTCTGGGTATCCGCCGTGAGAAACGCGACAGGCGGGGCAGGCAAACGCGACATCGGACCTTCCTTGTGAGTGCGTGATAGGCAGAAGCTAGCAGGGGGCAGGGCAGGCGTCCATGGCGCCGAGAGAAGTGCCCCCGATCGGCAGCCTAAGCTGGTGGGACGCTTCGAGCAGCGCCAATAGAGTGCCGGTACACCGCCCTGGAGTGACGGCGCAGCCCGCCAGCCATCAATCAATATCGACCATCCGGCCAGGCCGCTTAGCGGGCGTGCTCCAGGGCCCAGACCGCGGCTTCGACCCGCGAGCGCAGGCCGAGTTTGTGCAGCAGGTTCTTCACGTGCACCTTGACCGTGCCCTCGGTGATGCCCAGGCGCTTGCCGATCGCCTTGTTGCTGTGGCCGCCGGCGATCATCTTCAGCACCTGGCGCTCGCGTTCGGTGAGGTCGGCCTGGCTGGCGCCCTGGGGCGAGCGCAGGGCCTGGGCCAGCACCTGGGTCAGGCCCGGGCTGACCACCAGTGCGCCCTGCAGGGCCTCGCGCACCTGCTCGATCAGCCGTTCGGGCTCCATGTCCTTGAGCAGGTAGCCGTCGGCGCCGAAACGCATGGCGTCGCGCACGTCCTCCTCGGAATCGGACACGGTGAACAGCAGCACCTTACCGGCGAAACCCTGCTCGCGCAGGCGCTTGAGGGTTTCCACGCCGTTGAGCTGGGGCATGTTGTTGTCCAGCAGCACCAGCTGCGGCTGCAGCTGCTCGATCTGGTCCAGGGCCTGCTCGCCGTTGTTGGCCTCGCCGATGACGCTCAGGTCGTCTTCCAGCTCCAGCAACTGTCGGATGCCGCGGCGCATCATCGGGTGGTCGTCGACCAGGAACAGGGTGTGCGGGGTGGGGCTGCTCATAGCGGGGCCTCGAGTGGGTGGCTGGCCAGGAAAACCGGGCGGAAGTGGAGCTGGACGCGGGTGCCGCTCGGCGTGCGCGGGCCGATCTGCAGCTCACCGTGCAGGCTGCGCGCGCGCTCCTGCATGATGTTCAGGCCGTGGTGCTGGCGGCTGTCGAAACCCGGGGCGATGCCGCAGCCGTCGTCCTCGATCAGCAGCTCGACCTCTTCGCCGACCTGGCGCAGGTGCACCCAGGCCTGCTCGGCGCCGGCGTGGCGGGCGCAGTTGGACAGGGCCTCGCGGGCGATCTGCAGCAGGTGCACCTGTTCGGTGGCCGAGAGGCCGAAGGCCAGCGGTTCGCTTTCCAGCAGCACGCGCATGTTGCCGCGGGCGGCGAACTCCTGGGCGGTGTCGTCCATCGCCTTGTCGATGCCGCCTTCCTGGATCTGCAGGCGGAAGGTGGTCAGCAGCTCGCGCAGCTGGCGGTAGGCGCTGTTCAGGCCCTCGCGCAGCTCGTCGCTGACCTCGGTCAGCTGCTCGGCGCTCTCGCCGCGCTTGATCAGGGTCTGCAGGCGGCTGACCTGCAGCTTCATGTAGGTCAGGGCCTGGGCCAGCGAGTCGTGCAGCTCGCGGGCGATGGTGGTGCGCTCGTCGAGCAGCAGCAGGCGGTTGTCCTGTTCGCGCTGGCGTTCCAGCGACAGCGAGGTGCCGATCAGGTTGGCCAGGGCCTCGATCAGCTGGCCCTCCCAGGGCTTGGGCGCGTGGCCGTCGAGGTAGCGCGCGCGCAGCTCGCCGAGGGTGTTGCCCTGGCTGTTGATCGGGAAGCTCTGCAGGTTGGGCAGCTGCCGTTGCTCGCAGGAGGCGCAGTCGTTGCGCGAGCAGATTTCCCGCGACTGATCGCCGTGCAGGGCGATCAGGTGCTCGACCGGCTCGCTGGGGTTGCCGTGCAGGCACAGGGTCAGGCGCAGGCCGGGCAGGCGTTGCTGGAAGCTGTCGATCAGCTCGTCGAGCTGTTCGGCGTGGGCCGGCTGGCTGGCGAAGCCGCGGCTGCTCTGGTAGAGCAGTTCGAGGGCGGCGTTGGCCTGGGCCAGGCTCTGGGTCTTGTGCGCCACCCGGCTTTCCAGGGTGCGGTGGGACTCCTCGATGGCCTCGGCCATGGCGTTGAAGCTCAGGGCCATCTGCCCCAGCTCGTCCTCCGAGCGGTACGCCACGCGCGCATGCAGGTCGCCGGCGCGGAAGCGTTCGGCGGTGTCGACCAGCTCCTGCAGGGGGTTGATCACGCTGTTGTGCAGCTCGTACATGCCCACCAGCAGGATCACCACGGTCAGCAGCAGCGCCGCGCCCTGGATGCTCTGCTGCCAGCCCTGGCGCTGCTCGCTCTTCTTCTGCAGCAGGGTGACGAAGTGCTCGAGCTGCTCGACGAAGGTGTCGGCACGCCGCTGGAAGGCGCCTGCATCGCCACGGTCGAGGGCCGGGCGCATCTGCTCCTTCCACAGCATCTGGATGGCCCGGTAGGCCTGGCGCAGGGGATCGCCGGGGTGGTCGCTGACCAGGTGCTGCAGGTCGCCGCTGTCCAGGCGCCGCTGCAGGTCGTCGCGCAGGGCCAGGATCTGCGCCTCGGGCGCGCCGGCCTCCAGGTGCCAGCTCAGGCGGTAGGTGGCCATGCGCAGCGAGCCGGCGGTGTTGATGGCGGCGGCATCGTCCTCGCTGATCCAGGCGATCAGCCCGGCGCTCATCGCGCTGGACAGCGCCAGCACCGCGATCAGCACCACCGCCAGGCCGGCGCGGGCGGGGATCGAGCTTCTCAACCATTGCAGCATGGCGTACTACCCCCAAAGAGTTCGCAGGTGCCAGCGTGGCCGCCGGCGGTTCGATTGAATTACCTAAGGCACTGAAACTAAAGGACAAAATAGAGAAAAACCGGGCTACTACTTTAGTGGTAGGCGGGGCCAAGTCTAGGCGTTCGGCGCCTTCTGGCCGTTGACCTGAGTCAATTTCCGCCGGGACTTAGGCCCTAGTCTGCCGCCATGACAACCGACAGAGGACTGGTCATGGCGAGCCAAAAACTGCAGCAGGCACTGGTGCTGGGCATGAGCACCACGGCATTCACCATCTGCTTCATGGTCTGGATGATGTTTGCCGTGCTCGGCGTACCGATCAAGGAGCTCCTGCAACTCAACGAGACCCAGTTCGGCCTGCTGGCCGCCACTCCGGTGCTGACCGGCTCGCTGGTGCGCCTGCCGCTGGGCATGCTCACCGACAAGTTCGGCGGGCGCATCGTGTTCTTCGTGCTGATGCTGGCCTGCGTGCTGCCGATCTACCTGATCAGCTACGCCACCGAGTACTGGCAGTTCCTGGTCCTGGGCCTGTTCGTCGGCCTCACCGGCGGCTCCTTCTCGGTGGGCATCGCCTACGTCGCCAAGTGGTTCAGCAAGGCCAAGCAGGGCACCGCCATGGGCGTGTTCGGCGCCGGCAACGCGGGCGCGGCGCTGACCAAGTTCGTCGCCCCGGCGATCATCGCCGCCGCCAGCTGGCAGATGGTGCCCAAGGTCTACTCGGCGATCATGTTCATCACCGCGCTGCTGTTCTGGTTCTTCACCTACGAGCAGAAAGAGCACCGGGTCGCCAGCACCGTGTCCTTCTGGGATCAGCTGCGCACCCTGAGCGATCCCCACGTGTGGCGCTTCTGCCAGTACTACTCGATCGTCTTCGGCGGCTACGTGGCGCTGGCGCTGTGGATGACCAAGTACTACGTCCAGGAATACGGCTTCAGCCTGCAGAGCGCCGCCTTGCTGGCCGCCTGCTTCTCCCTGCCGGGCGGCATCCTGCGCGCCTTCGGTGGCTGGATGGCGGACAAGTGGGGCGCGCACAAGGTGACCTGGTGGGTGATGTGGGTGAGCTGGATCTGCCTGTTCCTGCTGTCCTACCCGCAGACCGAGCTGACCGTGCAGACCGTCAACGGCCCGCAGAACTTCCACATCGGCCTGAGCCCGACCCTGTTCACCGTGCTGCTGTTCGTCATCGGCATCGCCTTCGCCTTCGGCAAGGCCTCGGTATTCAAGTACATCTCCGATGACTACCCGCACAACATCGGCGCCATCTCCGGCATCGTCGGCCTGGCCGGCGGCCTCGGCGGCTTCGTCCTGCCGATCCTGTTCGGCGCCATGGTCGACCTCACCGGCGTGCGCTCCTCCTGTTTCATGCTGATGTACGGCGTGGTCTGGGTCTCCCTGATCTGGATGTACTTCAGCGAAGTTCGCAAGACCCCAATCATGGGCCAGGCCTCCCACGTCGCCGAGGGTTCCATGGCTCCCGCTTTGCTGCCCGTTGAAGGAGAAAGAGCATGACTGCAATCAAGAACCCGGCCCTCGGCCAGGGCCCCAAGGCGGGCCCGGTGATCGACGACTGGCGCCCCGAGGACCCGCACTTCTGGGCTTCGATCGGCAAGTCGGTCGCCACCCGCAACCTGTGGATCTCGATTCCCGCGCTGTTGCTGGCCTTCTCGGTGTGGATGGTCTGGAGCGCGGTGACCGTGCGCCTGAACAGCATCGGTTTCAGCTTCAGCACCGACCAGCTGTTCTGGCTGGCGGCCCTGCCCGGGCTGTCGGGCGCCACCTTCCGCATCTTCTACTCGTTCATGGTGCCGATCTTCGGCGGGCGCAAGTGGACCGCCCTGAGCACCGCCTCGTTGCTGATCCCGGCGCTGTGGATGGGCTTTGCCGTGCAGGACGTCAACACCCCCTACAGCGTGTTCGTGCTCATCGCCCTGTTGTGCGGCTTCGGCGGCGGCAACTTCGCCTCGAGCATGTCCAACATCAGCTTCTTCTATCCCAAGGCCCAGCAGGGCACCGCGCTGGGCCTGAATGCCGGCCTGGGCAACCTGGGCGTGTCGGTGATGCAGTTCTGCGTGCCGCTGGTGATCGGTGTCGGCCTGTTCGGCGCCGCCGGCGGCAATCCGCAGGAACTGGCCGACGGCAACCAGCTGTGGCTGCAGAACGCCGGTTTCATCTGGGTGCCCTTCATCGCCGCGGTGACCATCGCCGCCTGGTTCGGCATGAACGACCTGTCCAGCGCCAAGGCCTCGTTCAGCGAGCAGGCGGTGATCTTCACCCGCAAGCACAACTGGCTGATGTGCTGGCTGTACATCGCCACCTTCGGCTCCTTCATCGGCTACGCCGCCGGCTTCCCGTTGCTGATCAAGACCCAGTTCCCCGGCGTCGATCCGCTCAAGTTCGCCTTCCTCGGCCCGCTGGTCGGTGCCCTGGTGCGCCCGCTGGGCGGCTGGCTGGCGGACAAGATGGGCGGCGCCAGTGTCACCCTGTGGAACTTCGTGGTGATGATCGCGGCGGTGTTCGGCGTGCTCGCCTTCCTCCCGCAGGGCGGCGAGGGCGGCAACTTCTACGGCTTCCTGGCCATGTTCATGCTGCTGTTCATCACCACCGGCATCGGCAACGGCTCCACCTTCCGCATGATCCCGGTGATCTTCCGCACCCAGCACGAGCGCGCCAGCGCCGGGGCCTCGGCCCAGGTCAAGGAGGCGGCGATGAAGAACGCCGGCAAGGAGTCGGCCGCGGTGCTCGGCTTCAGCTCGGCGGTGGCGGCCTACGGCGCCTTCTTCATTCCCAAGTCGTTCGGCACCTCGATGGCGCTGACCGGCGGCCCGCAGATGGCCCTGTACGTGTTCATCGCCTTCTACGTCAGCTGCATCCTGCTGACCTGGTGGAGCTATGCGCGCAAGGGCGCCGAGATGCCTTGCTGAGCCATTACCGCTAATGACCGCACCGGGTGCGGGCCGCCGCCCACACCCGGCCTGAGAGGAAACAACGATGAGTCATATTCTCGACCAACTGCGCTTTTTCAACCGCAAGCAAGGCGAGTTCGCCGATGGTCATGGGGAAACCCGCATCGAGTCGCGCGACTGGGAGAACGTCTACCGTTCGCGCTGGCAGTACGACAAGATCGTGCGTTCCACCCACGGGGTGAACTGCACCGGCTCGTGCTCCTGGAAGATCTACGTGAAAAACGGCCTGATCACCTGGGAAACCCAGCAGACCGACTACCCGCGCACCCGCAACGACCTGCCCAACCACGAGCCCCGTGGCTGCCCGCGCGGCGCCAGCTACAGCTGGTACATCTACAGCGCCAACCGCCTCAAGTACCCGAAGATCCGCAAGCCGCTGCTCAAGCTGTGGCGCGAGGCGCGTCGCACCCTGGCGCCGGTCGAGGCCTGGGCGAGCATCGTCGAGGACCCGGCCAAGGCCCACAGCTACAAGAGCAAGCGCGGCATGGGCGGCTTCATCCGCTCCAGTTGGGACGAGGCCAACGAGATCATCGCCGCCGCCAACGTCTACACGGTCAAGCAGTACGGCCCGGACCGGGTGGTCGGCTTCTCGCCGATCCCGGCCATGTCGATGGTCAGCTACGCCGCCGGCAGCCGCTACCTGTCGCTGATCGGCGGGGTGTGCCTGTCCTTCTACGACTGGTACTGCGACCTGCCGCCGTCCTCGCCGCAGGTGTGGGGCGAGCAGACCGACGTGCCGGAGTCGGCCGACTGGTACAACTCCAACTACATCATCGCCTGGGGTTCCAACGTCCCGCAGACCCGTACCCCGGACGCTCACTTCTTCACCGAGGTGCGCTACAAGGGCACCAAGACCGTGGCCATCACCCCGGACTACTCCGAGGTGGCCAAGCTCACCGACCTCTGGCTCAACCCCAAGCAGGGCACCGACGCGGCGCTGGCCCAGGCGTTCAACCACGTCATCTTCAAGGAATTCCACCTCGATAAGCCGAGCGCCTACTTCACCGACTACGTGCGCCGCTACACCGACTTCCCGGTGCTGGTGCTGCTCAAGGATCACGCAGGCTCCGGAACTGAAGAGCGCAGCTACCAGCCGGATCGCTTCCTGCGCGCCGCCGACCTGGCCGGCAACCTCGGCCAGGACAACAACCCCGAGTGGAAGACCATCGCCCTGGACAGCGAAACCAACCAGCTGGTCTCGCCGCAGGGTTCGATCGGCTATCGCTGGGGCGAGAAGGGCAAGTGGAACATCGAGGCCCGCGAAGGCGGCGAGGGCCGCGAGGTCAAGCTGCAGCTGAGCCTGATCGGCGAAGAAGTCGCCGAGGTGGCCTTCCCGTACTTCGGCGGCCAGACCCACGAGCACTTCCAGCACGTCGCCGGCGAAGCGGTGCAACTGCGCCGCGTGCCGGTGCGCTCAATCACCCTGGCCGACGGCAGCCAGGCCAAGGTCGCCACCGTGTTCGACCTGTCGGCGGCGAATCTGGCCATCGACCGCGGCCTGGGCGGCGGCAACGTGGCCAAGGACTACGACGACGCCAGCGTGCCGGGCACCCCGGCCTGGCAGGAGCAGATCACCGGGGTCAGCCGCGAGAAGGCGATCCAGATCGCCCGCGAGTTCGCCGACAACGCCGACAAGACCAAGGGTCGCAGCATGATCATCGTCGGCGCGGCGATGAACCACTGGTACCACATGGACATGAACTACCGTGGCCTGATCAACATGCTGATGTTGTGCGGCTGCGTCGGCCAGACCGGTGGCGGCTGGGCCCACTACGTCGGTCAGGAAAAACTGCGTCCGCAGTGCGGCTGGCTGCCGCTGGCCTTCGGCCTGGACTGGAGCCGCCCGCCGCGGCAGATGAACGGCACCAGCTTCTTCTACGGCCACAGCTCGCAGTGGCGCCACGAGAAGATGAGCATGCACGAGGTGCTCTCGCCGCTGGCCGACAAGTCGCAGTTCCCCGAGCACGCGCTGGACTACAACATCCGCGCCGAACGCGCCGGCTGGCTGCCGAGCGCGCCGCAGCTCAACCGCAACCCGCTGCAGATCACCCGTGACGCCGCCGCCGCCGGCCTGTCGCCGGTCGACTACGTGACCCGCTCGCTGCAGGACGGCAGCCTGCGCTTCGCCTGCGAACAGCCGGACAACCCGGCCAACTTCCCGCGCAACATGTTTATCTGGCGCTCCAACCTGCTGGGCAGCTCGGGCAAGGGCCACGAGTACATGCTCAAGTACCTGCTGGGCACCAGGAACGGCGTGATGAACGAAGACCTCGGCCAGCGCGGCGGCTTCAAGCCGGGCGATGTCGAGTGGGTCGACGACGGCGCTATCGGCAAGCTCGACCTGGTCACCACCCTGGACTTCCGCATGTCCAGCACCTGCGTCTACTCGGACATCGTCTTGCCGACCGCGACCTGGTACGAAAAAGACGACATGAACACCTCCGACATGCACCCGTTCATCCACCCGCTGTCGGCGGCCATCGACCCGGCCTGGGAATCGCGTTCCGACTGGGAGATCTACAAGGGCATCGCCAAGCGCTTCTCGGCCATGGCGGTCGGGCACCTGGGCGTCGAGCACGACCTGGTCACCGTGCCGCTGCTGCACGACAGCCCCGGCGAGCTGGCCCAGCCGTTCGGCGGCAGCGACTGGAAGACAGCTGGCGAGGCGCCGGTGCCGGGCAAGAACTGCCCGAACATGACCGTGGTCGAGCGCGACTACCCGAACGTCTACAAGAAGTTCACCTCACTCGGTCCGCTGCTCGACAAGCTGGGCAACGGCGGCAAGGGCATCAACTGGAACACCGAGCACGAGGTCAAGTTCCTCGGCGAACTCAACCATAGCGTGCGCGAGGAGGGCGTGAGCAAGGGGCGGCCGCAGATCGAGTCGGCCATCGATGCGGCCGAGGTGATCCTCTCCCTGGCTCCGGAAACCAACGGCCACGTGGCGGTCAAGGCCTGGGCGGCGCTGTCCGAGTTCACCGGCCTGGACCACAGCCACCTGGCCCTGCCCAAGGAGCACGAGGCGATCCGCTTCCGCGACATCCAGGCGCAGCCGCGCAAGATCATCTCCAGCCCGACCTGGTCCGGCCTGGAAGACGAGCACGTCAGCTACAACGCCGGCTACACCAACGTCCACGAGTACATCCCGTGGCGCACCATCACCGGCCGCCAGCAGTTCTACCAGGATCACCCCTGGATGCAGGCATTCGGCGAACAGCTGATGAGCTATCGGCCGCCGATCAACACCCGCACCATCGACTACGTGAAGGGCAAGCGCGGCAACGGCAACACCGAAATCGTCCTCAACTGGATTACCCCGCACCAGAAGTGGGGCATCCACAGCACCTACAGCGACAATCTGATCATGCTCACCCTGAGCCGCGGCGGGCCGATCATCTGGCTCTCGGAGATCGACGCCAAGCGCGCCGGCATCGAGGACAACGACTGGGTCGAGTGCTTCAACGCCAACGGCGCGCTGACCGCCCGGGCGGTGGTCAGCCAGCGGGTCAAGGAGGGCATGGTGATGATGTACCACGCCCAGGAACGCATCGTGAACGTGCCGGGCAGCGAGACCACCAAGACCCGCGGCGGCCACCACAACTCGGTGACCCGCGTGGTGCTCAAGCCCACCCACATGATCGGCGGCTACGCCCAGCAGGCCTACGGCTTCAACTACTACGGCACCGTCGGCTGCAACCGCGACGAGTTCGTGGTGGTGCGCAAGATGGCCAAGGTCGACTGGCTGGACGGCAGCGACGGCGACGCCCTGCCACAACCCCTGCCACAAGATATCTGAGGATTGATGCCATGAAGATTCGTTCACCAATGGCGATAGCGCATGGTGCTTGCACCATGCCATCTCACGAGGTTCAGGTTGGGGTTCAGGTAGAGGAGTCGACACAATGAAAATTCGTTCACAAATTGGCATGGTGTTGAACCTGGACAAGTGCATCGGTTGCCACACCTGTTCGATCACCTGCAAGAACGTCTGGACCAGCCGCGAAGGCATGGAATACGCCTGGTTCAACAACGTCGAGACCAAGCCCGGGATCGGCTACCCCAAGGAATGGGAGAACCAGGACAAGTGGAAGGGCGGCTGGGTGCGCAACCCGGACGGCTCGATCAACCCGAAGATCGGGGGCAAGTTCCGCGTGCTGGCGAACATCTTCGCCAACCCGGACCTGCCCAGCATCGACGACTACTACGAGCCGTTCGACTTCGACTACCAGCACCTGCACACCGCACCCCTGGGCGAGCACCAGCCGACCGCGCGGCCGCGCTCGGTGATCAGCGGCCAGCGCATGCAGAAGATCGAATGGGGCCCGAACTGGGAGGAGATCCTCGGCACCGAGTTCGCCAAGCGGCGCAAGGACAAGAACTTCGACAAGATCCAGGCGGACATCTACGGCGAGTATGAAAACACCTTCATGATGTACCTGCCGCGCCTGTGCGAGCACTGCCTCAACCCGGCGTGCGCGGCGTCCTGCCCGAGCGGGGCGATCTACAAGCGCGAGGAGGACGGCATCGTCCTCATCGACCAGGAGAAGTGCCGCGGCTGGCGCATGTGCATCAGCGGCTGCCCGTACAAGAAGATCTACTTCAACTGGAAGAGCGGCAAATCCGAGAAGTGCATCTTCTGCTACCCGCGCATCGAGGCCGGCATGCCCACCGTCTGTTCGGAAACCTGCGTGGGCCGCATCCGCTACCTCGGCGTGCTGCTGTACGACGCCGACCGCATCCATGAGGTGGCCAGCACGCCGAACGAGCAGGACCTGTACCAGAAGCAGCTGGAGATCTTCCTCGACCCGCACGACCCCAAGGTGATCGCCCAGGCCCTGGCCGACGGCGTGCCGCAATCGGTGCTCGACGCCGCGCAGAAGTCCCCGGTGTACAAGATGGCGGTGGACTGGCAGCTGGCCCTGCCGCTGCACCCGGAATACCGCACCCTGCCGATGGTCTGGTACGTGCCGCCGCTGTCGCCGATCCAGAACGCCGCGCAAGCCGGCCAGGTCGGCATGAACGGGGTGATCCCGGATGTCGACAGCCTGCGCATACCGCTGCGCTACCTGGCCAACCTGCTCACCGCCGGCGACGAGAAGCCGGTCAAGCTGGCCCTCAAGCGCCTGCTGGCGATGCGCGCCTACAAGCGTGCCGAGCAGGTCGAGGGCGTGCAGGACCTCAAGGTGCTGGCCGAGGTCGACCTGAGCGTGGCCCAGGTCGAGGACATGTACCGCTACCTGGCCATCGCCAACTACGAAGACCGCTTCGTGGTACCCAGCGCCCACCGCGAGGACGCCATGAGCGATGCCTTCGCCGAGCGCTCCGGCTGCGGCTTCAGCTTCGGCAGCGGATGTAGTGGTGCGTCTGACACCAACATGTTCGGGGCGAAGAAGGCCAACCAGCGCGACATCCTGAAAACCGTGCAGCTGTGGGAGGACTGAGCATGCAGATTCTCAAGGTGATTTCCCTGCTGCTGGATTACCCGACCGAGCTGCTGCTCGACGGCCGTGACGAGCTGGACCAGGCCATCGCGGCCAGCCGCGAGATCAGCCCGGAGCAGCGTCAGGCGCTGCACGCGCTGCTCGAGCTGATCTGCGAACACGACCTGATGGATGGCCAGGAGCACTACGGTGCGCTGTTCGGCCGGGGTCGCTCGCTGTCGCTGCTGCTGTTCGAGCACGTGCACGGCGAGTCGCGCGATCGCGGCCAGGCCATGGTCGACATGCTGGCGCAGTACGAGGCCGCCGGCTTCGCCATCGGCGTCAAGGAGCTGCCGGACTACATCCCGCTGTACCTGGAGTTCCTCGCCACCCGCGACGACCTGGAGGCCCGCGAGGGCCTGGCCGACATCGCCCACCTGCTGGCGCTGCTGGCCACCCGCCTGGACGAGCGCGAGAGCGCCTATGCCGGCTGCTTCCGCGCGCTGCTGCAGATCGCCGGGGTGCAGCCGCAGACGGCGATGGCCGAGGTGCGCGAGCAGGTCGCCGCCGAGGTGCGCGACGACTCGCTGGAAGCCCTCGACAAGCTCTGGGAGGAGGAGGCCGTGGACTTCCTCAAGGCCGAGCAGCAGGACCGCTGCGGGGGCCAGGCCAGCGCACCGGGCAAGGTCCGCGAAGAGTCGGCGATTCCGCTGCACTGGGTCGATTTCAAACAGGATGGGTCGGCCGTCGAGCCGGTCCGGGAGGCACGTCATGTCTAAGTTGAATCTCTTGCTGTTCGGGGTTTATCCCTACATCGCCCTGGCCATCTGCCTGATCGGCAGCTGGGCGCGCTTCGACCTCTCGCAGTACAGCTGGAAGGCCGGCTCCAGCCAGCTGTTCGCCCGCAGCGCGGCCGAGCAGCGCTACATGCGCATCGCCAGCAACCTGTTCCACGTCGGCGTGCTGTTTGTCCTGGCCGGTCACTTCGTCGGCCTGCTCACGCCCGAGTCGATCTACCACCATGTCATCAGTACCGAGAACAAGCAGTTGCTGGCCATGGTCTCCGGCGGCCTGTTCGGCAGCCTGTGCCTGATCGGCCTGCTGATGCTGCTCAAGCGCCGCCTGAGCGACCCGCGCGTGCGCGCCAGCTCCAGCACCTCGGACATCATGATCCTGCTGGTGCTGCTGGCCCAGCTGGTGCTCGGCCTGCTGACCATCTTCGCCTCGACCGCCCACATGGACGGCTCGGTGATGGTCCTGCTGGCCACCTGGGCGCAGAGCCTGGTGACCCTGCAGCCGGTGGAAGCCGCGCAGGCGATCGCCTCGGTGGGGCTGATCTACAAGCTGCACGTGGTGCTCGGCGTGACCCTGTTCGTGTTGTTCCCCTTCACCCGCCTGGTGCACATCGTCAGTGCCCCGGTGTGGTACCTGGGCCGGCGCTACCAGATCGTCCGGCAGAAGGGCGTGCGCCCGGTGGCCGCGCGTCCTGTGGCGCGCCCGCAGGCCACCCCTGTGCGTCCGAGCCAGGCCCCGGCCGGTGGTTTCGCCGTGCCCGCCGCGCCGCTCAAGGAACGCTAACGCCGAAGGGTGGCGGCCGCCCTGGTGGCCGTCTCCCGCAACTATCAGCTGATCGAGGAAACCGAGATGGGATGTGGATGTGGTGGTGGCAATGCCGGGCAGGGCGGCTGCGGTGGGCAACAGGCGCCGCTCGCGCCAGCGCTCGAGGCGGCGGCGGTGCAGGAAGTGATGCCCGTGGCCCGGCCCTCGGCCGACGAGCCCGAGTCCTTTGTCGATGCAAGCGCGGCGGCGCCGTTGCTGATCGCCAGCAGCGAGCAGGACTGGCCGCGGGTGCGGGTCAACGGCGTGCTGATCAGCCCCGAGGCCATGGCCCAGGAGCTGCAGTATCACCCGGCCGAGGCGCGCGACGAGGCCATGTTCCTCGCCGCCCAAGCGTTGGTCATTCGCGAGCTGTTGCGCCAGCGCTGCAACGCCCTGGACCTCGAGATCGAGGCCGGCGCCGGCGAGAGCGAGGAAGAAGCGACGATCCGCAGCCTGATCGAGCGCGAGGTGCCGGTACCGCAGGCCGATGAAGCCGCCTGCCTGCACTACTACGAGAGCAACCTGGCGCGCTTCGTCAGCGCGCCCCTGCTGGCGGCGCGGCACATCCTGCTCGACTGCGCGCCGGACGATATCGAGGGGCGCAGCGAACGGCGCGAACAGGCCGAGGCCCTGCTGGCGCAACTGCAGCAGGAGCCGCAGCGCTTCGCCGAACTGGCCCTGGCCCATTCGGCCTGCCCGTCGAAGGAGCAGGGCGGCGCCCTGGGCCAGATCAGCAAGGGCCAGACCGTGCCGGAGTTCGAACGCCAGCTGTTTCGCCAGCCAGAAGGGCTGGTCGGCCAGCCGCTGGAAAGCCGCTACGGCTTCCACCTGGTGTTCGTCGACCAACGCATCGACGGCCTGCAACTGCCCTACCAGGCGGTGGTCCAGGATATCCGCCGCGAGCTGTACCAGCGCGTGTGGCAGAAGGCCGTGGCGCAGTACCTGCAGACCCTGGTCGGCGCCGCCGACATCCAGGGCATCCGCCTGGAGGGGGCGGCATCCCCGCTGCTGCAATAGACGTCGGGCGGAAGACGGCGAAGCCTCTTCCCCCAGAACAGAACAGGTGGATGAACCTCGTCCACCCGAAAGAGTCCCGCCATAGGAGCGACGATGACAAGCCCCCTGCAGGATGGTTTCGGCCGGCAGATCGACTACCTGCGCATGTCGGTGACCGACCGCTGCGACTTCCGCTGCGTCTACTGCATGGCCGAAGACATGCGCTTCCTGCCGCGCCAGCAGGTGCTCGGGCTCGAGGAGCTGTACCGCCTGGCGGCGCTGTTCGTCGGCCTGGGGGTGAAGAAGATCCGCCTGACCGGCGGCGAGCCGCTGGTGCGCAACGGCATCGTCGGCCTCTGTGAGCGCATCGCCGCCTTGCCCGGCCTGCGCGAGCTGGTGATGACCAGCAACGGCTCGCAACTGCGCAAGCTGGCCAAGCCCCTGGCCGCGGCCGGGGTCAAGCGCCTGAACATCAGCCTGGACAGCCTGGATGCGGGCAGGTTTCGCGGCATCACCCGCACCGGCAGCCTGCGCACCGTGCTCGACGGCATCGAGGCGGCGCGCGAGGCCGGTTTCGAGCGGATCAAGCTCAACGCGGTGGTGATGAAGGGGCGCAACTTCGACGAGGTGCTGGGCCTGGTCGACTACGCCATCGCCCGTGAGCTGGATATCAGCTTCATCGAGGAGATGCCCCTAGGCGATGTGGGCCGCTCGCGCGGCGAGTCGTTCTGCTCCAGCGAGCAGGTGCGCCAGCTGATCGCCAGCCGCCACGCGCTGCTCGACAGCGCCGAACACAGCGGCGGGCCGGCCCGCTATGTGCGCCTGAAGGACCACGCGGGCACCCGCATCGGCTTCATCTCGCCCAATTCGCACAACTTCTGCGCTACCTGCAACCGCGTGCGCCTGACCGTGGAAGGGCGACTGCTGCTGTGCCTCGGCCAGGAAAACGCCATTGACCTGCGCGCGCTGCTGCGCCGCTACCCGCTGGACGACCAGCCGTTGATCGACGCCGTGCAGCAGGCCCTGCAACGCAAGCCGTTGCGCCACGACTTCAGCCCGAGTGGCGAAGTGCAGATCCTGCGCTTCATGAACGCCAGCGGCGGCTGAACCTTATTACCCTCCCATTTGGCCGCCTTCGGGCGGCCTTTTTTTGTCGGCGCAAGCTTGCTGGCCGATGGACCCGGGTTACCTGGCCCGCCGCCCTGGCCCGGCGCAGTGCCGATAATTGAAAAACTGCGCGAGGCGCTGAGCGGGCTCGCCGCCGCCGGCCCCTGAGCAAACGCCGCCTTGCCGGCGCTGACCCGCCGAAGGCCTGCACCACGTCAGAGAGCGGCGACGGCGCAGGCGCTGGCATCCACCAACGGACCTCGCTAGGCTCGGTCGCAGAGCAGGGCGTTTAACAACAGGGAGATAGCGATGATCGATCATCTGAGCACCTACGCAACGAACTACGTGGCCACCAAGACATTCTATGAGCAGGCGTTGGCCGCCCTTGGCCACAGCCTGCAGATCGAGCTGGTTGCCGAGTGGAATCCGGCGTTTCCAACCCAGCGAATGTGCGCGTTCGGCCCCGAGGGAAAACCGGCGTTCTGGGTCATAGAGGTCAAGCAAGCCTACACGCCGAGGCATGTCGCGTTTTCCGCCGCCAGCAGGGCGGCCGTACAGGCCTTTCACCAGGCGGCCTTGGCAAGTGGCGGCAGCGATAACGGCAAGCCCGGTTTGCGCCCGCTTTACCATGAACACTACTTTGGCGCATTTGCCATAGATCCGGATGGCAACAACGTCGAAGCTGTGTGCCATTTGCCCGAAACAGGCCGCGAGTAAGCTGGCGCGCCTGGCACTTGGCTGTTCGGGCGAACAGAGCCCGCTGCGAGCCGGTCGTTCAGGCTTTCTCGCAGGAAGTAATTCGCTACGGCGACTGGCTAAGTAACGCATGCGGGATCATGGGGCAGGGCTATTTACCGGCCGGGTAACTCGACCTGCCGCCATGCTTCGCTCGAACTAGGGGACGGCCCGCGCGGGCGCAGCTACTGCAGCGCGGAGAGACGAATGCGACCGCCCTGGCGACAGGGCGGTTGCATGACTCGCTGCTTGTGGGGGGCATAGACGCGTTCTTGGGTTCAAAACCAACTCAGAATGCGCCTTTCCATTGCTCGGTGTCGATGAACCAGCGTTCCTCGTGGATTTTTCCATCCGTGAACTTGAACAGCACCGCCAACTGGGAAGCCGTCACCTTCTCGGACTTCCACTCGACAATGGAGACAACTTCATTGTCCCCTTCAATCTGACGCAATCCGGTGATTTCGAAGCCCGGAGGGAGGATGTTGCCAATACCATCTAGCGCAGCGCGAAACGCCTGCCGTCCCTGCAGCACGTCGGCCTGGCCCGGCATGACGAAGGTCATGTCCTCCACATAGTCGGCCACCAGGGTATCGAATTCTCCAGCACGAGCCGCTTCCCAACCGCGTTGTACTATATCTGCCAGGTTCATTGCTCTTATCCTTCTGTCGATAGTTAAGAAACTTGATCGCTAGCCCCAAAACAGTCTTGTTATTCTAATTTTGTACGGTTCAAGTATAGAAGCTTTTCGGTTGTGCAGAGCGTTCGTGCGTGTTGTTGTACGCGCTAATATAAACGGACTTCGACTTTGCTGGCCCCGGCAGAAAGACCAACCTCCATTAAACAGCGCTCCTCTATTTCAGATAACCCACCTTCGGTCATGCTTTGCGGAAGGATGATCAGGTGCGGCTTCCTTTTAAGAAGGCCAGTGGCGCCGATCTTTTGCAGGCCTTCTTTCAAACACTCGACGGCTGGCATAAATGTACCGATCAGCAGTCGTGTAGTAGTGAAAGGCTTTATTGCTTCAATGGTAACGGTATTTTCTTTCGCCGTTAGAAGCATTTTATTTTCAAAGATTTTTACAGTTACTTCCATGTTCGGCGGGTCTCTATGGTTAACGTAGTGATCAAGTGAATCGCAATTGATCTGGGGGCTGGTTCCCATTTTCGCGAGAGTAAAATGCCAGTGTTGACTGTAGGGCTGCCAGCGCAGAGTTCGGGCAAGGCCGGATATACGCACTAATTCACCTTGGAGAGAAGGCTTTCTCACCGCTTGAGGGAGAGTTCGTACGGTGCCTTAGGCAATCTTCCCAACAGCCATCAATACTGTCATGGCGCCTTTTGAACTGTTCATGACGAATGGTTTTTTTACTTGGATATTGATGAATTCGTTTGCGTTGAGTGCGCGTAACACCCTGTCTTCAGACAGCCCCGTCTCCGCGGCGTCATCGTCCGACAGCCAGTCAAACTGGATAAATACGCCGCCGCTTTTCAACAGTGACTTCAACAGCCCAAGCGTCGCTTCGTAGTCAGGCAAGAACCCACACACGGATGAGGCCACGATCAAGTCAAACCGATCGGCCAGGTGCGGATGGCTATCAATCAACTCCTGGCTCAAGAAGCCTGCAATGGTGGAAACATTGCCTAGGTTCTTCTCGCTCAAGAGTCTTATCATTTCTGATGAGCCATCCAGGGCAACGATGTTCTTTACTCTTGGGCTAAGAAGCCGGGTAAGGCTGCCAGTACCACAGCCAAAGTCGAACACGGATAGACCATCAACACCGATGAAATCTGAAAGCTCTGCAAACGCCTTGTTGGCATATTCTTGTACTGAGGCGTCGACATCCCAACCCTCGGCAAATTCGTCCCATTCATTGCTCATTACTGTTGCTCCTACAGGATTTCGGGTAGATCTGGTGATCGATTGAACGCTTGGTCCCCGTCGTGCGAACTACAGAGTGGCCAGGGCGGCAACGCCCAACACGGGCCGGATATACGAATGCAACCGCACTGACGACAGGACTGGAAAAGCTATTGCTCACTGCTTGTGGGGAGAGTCCATATACATTGTTAGGGCTCCACATTACTCAACCACTATTGTGTTGTCCGAAAAGGTAGCGCAAAAGGCTTCAGGCCCCGAATAATCTTGTGGTAAGAGAGATATTGAAATGGTGGAGCCATTTGAAAATCTAAGCTCAAAGCGTTGGCTTTCTTGAAATGAGACAGCGCAAACCTCTGAATTGATGATTTCTAATAGTTGTTTGCTTAGCGATACCGGGTTGAATGCGGCCAGTGTACAATCGCTAAATTGAAAGCCTGCACCATCCGCAGATACTTCAGCATCAAGCAGTTTCATGCCAACAAGCCGCTCAAGTGGGCGCATGTGGATCTCTATCGTTTGGTTAAGGGGCAGGCTTTAGCCCGTCCCAGTGAACGTAGCGTCCATATACGAGTTAGGTGCGTGCTCGATGCGGACGGAGATTAATGAAACGGCGAGATTACTCATAATGATGCTTCTATGTGCCTGACGCATTGATAAGTTGTTGGTAACGCTATTGCCTAAATAAATTTATTATTCCAGTTGTTAGGACTGATGCAAAAATTGTTGGAGCAAGCAGGAATGCATAATTCAAGTTTGGTTGGGGTTCCATAACTACACAAAATAATGTAGCTGCTAGCAGGCCAGCTGCTGCTGTTGAGGAATATAGCTTAATTTTGCTTGCTTTTCCCAACAATGCTCCATATGTGATTCCTGATGCTGCGGCGGGCAGCCAGCCAAAATAATATGAGAGTAGGCCCATGACCAAGAATATATTCAGAAATGAAGGGCTCGAAATTGAGGGGATAGAGCTTTCTGAGTCCATAAATAATGTTATGGGTATTGAAAATAGAAGCGAGCCAATAGGTGGACCTATCGCTATAAATGCTAAAACGTAGATGGCTGCTTTTCTGATGCTCATCTTATTACCTAACTATAAATAGACACCAAATGGTGCGTTTAAACGCACCATTTGGTGGATAACACTCCTTGTCGTCCTGACGGTCCTTGATCCGTTCCGAATCGGTCGCAGTAAGCGCGACAGATCCCGAGGGAAATTCGACAGGGGTGACGGCAAGCCCGGCTACCGGGCGATTCGCGCCGGCAGCGCCTCGGACGCTAACCATTTGCCAGCATTCTGTCCATCGCACGGCTGGGCTTGGCATTCTGGCGTCCCGGGTGCAGGCGCTTTGCGATCTGCGTGGGGCCCTGGAGCGGCATTTGGGGGCGCTGGCGGTTCTTGACCACAGTCAATAGCAGCCTGGCGCTTATCGCGTAACTTTCACTGCATCTTGTGTTTTGCGTAAAGAAAATGCCCATATGTAGTGTCAGGAGGTGATATGCCCAGCCCCGTAGCAGCCTTTACCCCGCAGCAACTGTGCAAGCGCGATGGCAGCATAGTCGCGTTCGATCTCGGCAAGATTCGCCAGGCGATCGCCGCCGCGGGCCAGGCCTGCGGCGAGTTAGAGCCGGCGGTGGCCGGGCAGCTGGCCGAGGCGGTGCTGGCGCGGCTGCTGGACCTGCCCAGCATCGACGTCGAACAGGTGCAGGACCGGGTCGAGCGGGTGCTGATGGAGGCCGGCTTCTATCGCACCGCGCGGGCCTATATCGTCTACCGCGAGCGCCATGGCCGGCTGCGCCGCGACCGCAAGGCGCTGGTGGATGTCGCAGCGTCGATGAACGAGTACCTGTCGCGCGAGGACTGGCGGGTGCGCGCCAACGCCAACCAGGGCTATTCCCTCGGCGGCCTGATCCTCAACGTCTCGGGCAAGGTCACCGCCAACTACTGGCTGGACGAGGTGTACAGCGAGGCGATCGGCCAGGCCCACCGCGAGGCCGACCTGCACATCCACGACCTCGACATGCTCGCCGGCTACTGCGCCGGCTGGTCGCTGCGCAGCTTGCTCAACGAGGGCTTCAACGGCATTCCCGGGCGGGTCGAGGCGGGGCCGCCCAGGCACCTGTCGAGCGCCTTGGGGCAGATGGTCAACTTCCTCGGCACCCTGCAGAACGAGTGGGCCGGGGCCCAGGCGTTCAGCTCCTTCGATACCTACCTGGCGCCCTTCGTGCGCAAGGACAACCTGGGCTTCGCCGAGGTGCGCCAGGCCATTCAGGAGTTCATCTACAACCTCAACGTGCCGTCGCGCTGGGGCACCCAGACGCCGTTCACCAACCTGACCTTCGACTGGGTCTGCCCGCAGGATCTGCGCGAGCAGATCCCCCATATCGGCGGCGAGGAGATGCCGTTCGCCTATGGCGAGCTGCAGGCGGAGATGGAGCTGATCAACCGCGCCTATATCGAGGTGATGCAGGCAGGCGACGCCATGGGCCGGGTGTTCACCTTCCCGATCCCGACCTACAACATCACCCACGACTTCCCCTGGGACAGCGAGAACGCCGACCTGCTGTTCGAGATGACCGCGCGCTATGGCCTGCCGTACTTCCAGAACTTCCTCAACTCGGACATGCAGCCCAACCAGGTGCGCTCGATGTGCTGCCGCCTGCAGCTGGACGTGCGCGAGCTGCTCAAACGCGGCGGCGGCCTGTTCGGTTCGGCCGAGCAGACCGGCTCACTGGGGGTGGTGACCATCAACTGCGCGCGCCTGGGCTACCTGTACCAGGGCGACACCCAGGGCCTGCTCAGGCGCCTGGACCAGCTGATGGAGCTGGCCAAGGAGAGCCTGGAGGTCAAGCGCAAGGTGATCCAGCACCACATGGATGCCGGCCTTTATCCTTATACCAAGCGTTACCTGGGGACTCTGCGTAATCACTTCTCGACCATCGGCGTCAACGGCCTGCACGAGATGCTGCGCAACTTCAGCGGCGACCAGGAGGGCCTGCACACCCCGGGCGGGCGGGCCTACGCGACACAGCTGCTCGACCATGTGCGGGCCACCCTGGTGCGCTTCCAGGAGGACACCGGCCACCTCTACAACCTGGAGGCCACCCCGGCGGAGGGCACCACCTACCGCTTCGCCAAGGAGGACCGCAAGCGCTACCCGGACATCCTCCAGGCCGGCAGCAGCGAGGCGCCGTACTACACCAACTCCTCGCAGTTGCCGGTGGGCTTCACTGACGACCCCTTCGAGGCCCTGGAGCTGCAGGACGAACTGCAGTGCAAGTACACCGGCGGCACCGTGCTGCACCTGTACATGGCCGAGCGGATCTCCTCGACCCAGGCCTGCAAGCAACTGGTGCGCAGCGCCCTGGGGCGCTTCCGCCTGCCGTACCTGACGATTACCCCGACTTTCTCGATCTGCCCGGTGCACGGCTACCTGGACGGCGAACACGAGTTCTGCCCGCGCTGCGATGAGGCGCTGTTGCAGAAACAGCAGGGCTGCAGCGCGCCGGCCTGTGGCTGATTGTGCGGCCCGATCGCGGCTGAAGCCGCTCCCACAGCGCCACCGATTCTGCGTTTCCCCCACAGCAAGGAGCGACACCATGCACAGCACCCAGCAACTCCCCGAAGACCAACGCCAGCGCTGCGAAGTCTGGACTCGGGTGATGGGCTATCACCGCCCGGTCACCGCCTTCAACCCGGGCAAGCAGTCCGAGCACCGCGAGCGCCAGCACTTCACCGAAGCGGCGGCGCGGGGCAGCGCCGCGTGAGCAGGGCGCTACGGGTCGGGGGCCTGGTGCCCCTGACCACCCTCGATTACCCCGGGTTGCTGGCCTGCGTGCTGTTCTGCCAGGGCTGCGCCTGGCAGTGCCGCTACTGCCACAACCCGGACCTGATGGCGGCGCGCGGCGAACAGGAGATCGCCTGGGCGCAGATCCTGGATTTTCTCCGCCGGCGCCAGGGCCTGCTCCAGGCCGTGGTCTTCAGTGGCGGCGAGGCGACCCTGCAGGGCGGCCTTGTGGCGGCGATGGAGCAGGTGCGCGAGCTGGGCTTCAAGGTCGGCCTGCACAGCGCCGGGATCAAGCCCTGGGCCTTCGCCCGGGCGGCCAAGGCGGCGGACTGGGTCGGCTTCGACATCAAGGCGCTGGCCGAGGAGGCCGAGCTGATCACCGGGGTGCGCGGCAGCGGCCAGGCCAACTGGCGCAGCCTGGAGCACCTGCTGGCCAGCGGCGCCGCCTACGAGTGCCGCACTACCGTGCACTGGCACCTGCTGGATGTGGAGCGGGTGTGGCGGATAGGCGAGCGCCTGCGCGCCTTCGGCGTCGAGCACTTCGCCGTGCAACTGGTGCGCAGCGCGCGCATGCATGACCCGACGCTGCCGCGGGTCGCGGCGCCGGTCGAGGTGGAGGATCTCTGGCAGCGCCTGGGCGAGCTGTTCCCGCACTTCGTTGTGCGCAAGGATTGATCGCGGTCAGGTGAAGGCGAGGCGCGGCGCCCTACAATGGCGCCCTGATTTCCACGCTATCAAGTGATCGAACATGGCCCAATCGCTGAGTTTCAATCGCGCCCTGGTCGAGAAGTACGATCGCCCGGGCCCGCGCTACACCTCCTATCCGACCGCGCCGCAGTTCCACCAGGCGTTCGCCATGGACGACTACTGCAGCGCCGCCGCGGCCAGCAACCAGGCGCCGCAGCCCAAGCCGCTGTCGCTGTACATCCACATCCCGTTCTGCCAGAGCCTGTGCTACTACTGCGCCTGCAACAAGATCATCACCCAGAAGACCCACCGCGCGGTGCAGTACCTCGACTACCTCAAGCGCGAGATCGCCATGCAGGCGGCGCTGTTCGACGGCTCGCGCAAGCTGACCCAGTTGCATCTGGGCGGCGGCACCCCGACCTACCTGACCAGCGAGCAGCTGGCCGAGCTGATGGACGCCCTGCACCAGGCGTTCGACATGGACGACAGCGACGCCCACGAATTCTCCATCGAGGTCGATCCGCGCACCATCAGCCCCGAACGCATCCACCAGCTGCGCGAGCTGGGCTTCAACCGCCTGAGTTTCGGCGTGCAGGATTTCGATCCCGAGGTGCAGGCGGCGGTCAACCGGGTGCAGAGCGAGGAGCAGATCTACCAGCTGGTGGCCAGCGCCCGCGAGGTGCGGTTCAAGTCGATCAGCGTCGACCTGATCTACGGCCTGCCGCTGCAGACCGTGGCCAGCTTCGACGTCACCCTGAGCAAGATCATCGCCCTGCGTCCGGATCGCATCGCCGCCTACAGCTATGCCCACCTGCCGGAACTGGTGCGCGCCCAGCGCCTGATCCGCCGCGAGGACATGCCGCCACCGGAGCGCAAGCTGGAACTGCTGGAGCTGACCATCGCCCGCCTGACCGCGGCCGGCTACGTCTATATCGGCATGGACCACTTCGCCCTGCCGGATGACGAGCTGGCCCTGGCCCGGGCCAACGGCACCCTGCAGCGCAACTTCCAGGGCTACTCGACCCATGCCGACTGCGACCTGATCGGCCTGGGCGTGTCCTCGATCGGCAAGGTCGGCGACAGCTACAGCCAGAGCGTCAAGGAACTCTCGCAGTACTACGCGCGGCTCGACCAGGGCCTGCTGCCGGTGCACCGCGGCTACCGCCTGAGCGCCGACGACCGCCTGCGTCGCGAGGTGATCAGCGACCTGATGTGCCACGGCCGGGTCGACTACGCCAAGATCGAGGCGGGCCACGGCATCGACTTCGCCGAGTATTTCGCCGAATCGCTGGCCAAACTCGACGAACAGGTCGCCGACGGCCTGGTCGAGATCCGCGACGACGCCCTGGTGCTGCTGCCCCAGGGCCAGCTGATGATGCGCAGCGTGGCCATGGCCTTCGACGCCTACCTGGGCGGAGCGCAGAAGGGCCGCTTCTCGCGCACGGTCTGAGCCAATGAGCTATTCGCTGTTACACGTGGTTCACCTGCTGGCGGCCATCGCCTTTATCGGCACACTGTTCGTCGAGGTGGTGATCCTCGCCAGAGTCAAGCCGCAGCTCGAGCCGGCGGCGGTCGGGCAGCTCGAGCAGGCCCTCGGCAAGCGCAGCCGCACGGTGCTGCACTGGGTGGTGCTGGTCGTCTACGGCGCCGGCATCGGCCTGGCCTGGCAGCACCGCCAGGCCCTGGCCGATCCCCTGGCCAGCAGCTTCGCCACCCTGCTGACGCTGAAGATCGTCCTGGCCGTCAGCGTCTTCTTAAGCTTCGGCCTGGTCGCCGTGCTGCTGCGCAGCGGCCGCATGACCCCAAGCCTGTACCGCAAGCTGCATTGGGCGGTGCTGGCGCAGATGCTCGGCATCGTCCTGCTGGCCAAGGGCATGTTCTATATCCACTGGTAGGCGGATCGGGTCCGACGCGGTTGTTCCGGTCCCGCAGCACATGCAACAGCGCTCCCGCAGTGCCTCCGGAATCTACCCGACGTGCTTCTGTAGGGTGGATGACGCTTCACCCATCCACCAATTGCGGTGGCGGTGGTGGATGAAAACAGCGTCATCCACCCTACCTGAATCCGAGGTTGCTGCTAGCAGCTTTGCCGCGGGCCGTGATGATCCCGGTCAAGTTTCGGCGGCGGCCGGGCGGGCGTGATTGGTCGCCGATTCAGGCGGTGGAAGATCCTGTGGTTTGTCCGCCGGGCTGGCTAGGGTAGGGCGTGTCCAATCCGCCGTCATCGACCGAGGTCCGCCATGCACTTTGCCTACAGCCCGCGCACCCAGGCGCTGCGTCAGCAGCTCCGCGCCTTTCTCGACCAGTACATAGTCCCGCGCATCGGCGCCTGGCATGAGGCGGTCGCCGCCGGCCAGTTCCCGGTGCCGTTCATGGCCGACCTCAAGGCCCTGGCGCGTTCCGAGGGGCTGTGGAACCTGTTCCTGCCGGCGCTGCGCGACGACGAGCCGGGCACCTGCCTGAGCAACCTGGAATACGCACCCCTGGCGGAGATCATGGGCCGGGTGCACTGGGCCTCGGAGGTGTTCAACTGCAACGCGCCGGACACCGGCAACATGGAGCTGCTGCACCTGTTCGCCACCCCGGAGCAGCGCCAGCGCTGGCTGCAGCCGCTGCTGGAAGGGGAGATCCGCTCGGCCTTCGCCATGACCGAGCCGGACGTGCCGTCCTCGGACGCCAGCAACATCCAGACCCTGATCCGCCGCGAGGGCGACGAGTACGTGATCAACGGGCGCAAGTGGTTCATCACCAACGCCTCGCACCCCGACTGCCGGCTGCTGATCGTGATGGGCAAGACCGACCCGGACGCCCCTGCGCACCAGCAGCAGAGCATGATCCTGGTGCCGTTCGACACCCCGGGGGTGCAGCTGCTGCGCAATATCCCGGTGCTCAACCACGTCGCTCCGGAGGGCCACAGCGAGCTGCTCCTGCGCGATGTGCGGGTGCCGGTCGGCAACCTGCTGGGCGAGGAGGGCGAGGGCTTCATGATGGCCCAGGCACGCCTCGGCCCGGGGCGCATCCACCACTGCATGCGTTCGATCGGCATGGCCGAGCTGGCCCTGGAACTGATGGTCGAGCGCAGCCAGGAGCGCAAGGCGTTCGGCCAGTACCTGCACCAGTACGCCAACATCGGCGACTGGATCGCCGAGTCGCGCATCGAGATCGAGCAGGCGCGGCTGCTGGTGTTGAAGACCGCCTGGATGATCGACGAAGTCGGGGCCAGGGCGGCGCGCAAGGAGATCGCCATGATCAAGGCGCTGGTGCCGGCCATGCACACCCGGGTGGTCGACCGCGCCATGCAGGTCTATGGCGCCATGGGCCTGACCCCGGACACGCCGCTGGCCGATATGTGGACCACCGGCCGCGCGCTGCGCTTCGCCGACGGTCCGGACCAGGTGCACCTGCGCAGCGTTGCGCGCATGGAGCTCAAGGCCAGCGAGGCCCAGCGCGGGGCCAGTGCCGCCTACCTGACGCCGCCCGAGAACCGCTGACGGGCGGCCTGCCGGGGCGGAAATTGTCGAGCGTGCCGGAAAGCTGATCGCGGTCAAGTCGCCGGGCAGCCCCTTGCCTGTAGAAAGACGGCATCCGCGGAGCAATCGAGCGCCGCGGCGGCCCCCGAGTGGGGGCGCTCGCGTTTCTCAGGAGGTCTGCAGTGAATGTCATCGACCGCGCTAAAGCCTTGAGCATTCCGCCCCTCTGGCGCCTCGCCTTTCGCCCGTTCTTCCTCGGCGCCAGCCTCTATGCGCTGGTCGCCATCCCCTTGTGGGTAATGGCCTGGCTCGGTCTGTTGGGCGACTGGCAGCCCAGCGGCGGCTGGCTGGCCTGGCACCGCCACGAGATGCTGTTCGGCTTTGCCATGGCGATAGTCGCGGGCTTTCTGCTCACCGCGGTGCAGACCTGGACCGGCCGGCCGGGGTTGTCCGGGCGGCCGCTGATGCTGCTGGCCGGGGTCTGGCTGGCGGCCCGGCTGGGCTGGCTGCTGGGCCTGCCGCCGGTGCTGCTGATCCCGCTGGAGCTGGCATTCCCGCTGGCCCTGGCCGCGCTGATGGCGCGCATGCTGTGGGCGGTGCGGCAGCAGCGCAACTACCCGATCGTGCTGGTGCTGAGCCTGCTGGCCGGCGCCGATGGCCTGCTGCTGAGCGGCCTGGCCGAGGGCGATGACGGCCTGCAGCGGCGCGGCGCCATGGCCGGCCTGTGGCTGGTGGCGGCGCTGATGGGGCTGATCGGCGGTCGGGTGATCCCGTTCTTCACCCAGCGCGGCCTGGGCCGGGCCGAGGCGGTCAAGCCCTGGGTCTGGCTGGACATCGCCCTGCTGGCCGGCACCGCGCTGATCGCCGTGCTCTATGCCGCCGGGGTGGCCTTGCAGGCCCAGGCGCTGCTGGCGCCGCTGTTCCTGGCTGTGGCCGGCGGCCATCTGCTGCGTCTGGCGCGTTGGTATGACCCGGGCATCTGGCGGGTGCCACTGCTCTGGTCGCTGCACCTGGCGATGCTCTGGCTGGTGGTCGCGACCCTCGGCCTTGGGCTGTGGCATGCCGGCCTGCTGGCCAGTTCCAGCCCGGCCCTGCACGGCCTGACCATCGGCGCCATGGGCGGGCTGATCCTGGCCATGATCGCCCGGGTCACCCTGGGCCATACCGGGCGGCCGCTGCAACTGCCGGCCGGCATCGGCTGGGCCTTCGTGCTGTTCAACCTCGGCGCTGTGGCGCGGGTGTTCGTCTACCCGCAGGCGCCGCTGGCGGGGCTGGCCCTGGCCGCCGGCTGCTGGAGCCTGGCCCTGGCGCTGTACGCCTGGCGCTATGCGCCCATGCTGCTGCGCGCGCGGGTCGACGGCCATCCGGGCTGAGCGCCAACCCCTGTAGCACTCACTTCCATCGGCTCAACCACCGGCGGCGGCTCCTGAGGGAGCTCCGCCCTCAGGCCCGGCTTGCGCCGGGAAAAGGAGAAAGACCATGAAAAACGAGTTCGAGGGGCGCCTGGCGGTGATCACCGGCGCCAGTTCCGGCATCGGCCTGGCCCTGTGTTCGGCCTTGCTCCAGCGCGGCGCCCGGGTGCTGACGCTGTCGCGTTCGCCGGGCGGCCTGCCGGCGCTGCGCGAGAGTCACGGCGAGCGCCTGGTTTGCCTGAGCGGCGACGTGACCAACAGCGCCGACCTGCACGCGCTGGGCCGGCGCGCCGCGCAACTGGGGCCGGTCAGCTACCTGGTGCCCAACGCCGGCATCGCCGAGCTGGCAGACGGCCTCGACCTGGGCGCCTTCGACCGCCAGTGGGCGGTCAACGGCGCTGGCGCGCTGGGTACCCTGGCGGCGCTGCGCGACGAACTGGCCAAGCCCGCTTCGGTGGTGTTCATCGGCAGCTTCCTGACCCGTTCGAGCTTCCCCGGGCTGGCCGCCTATATCGCCAGCAAGGCGGCGCTGGCCGCCCAGGCGCGCACCCTGGCGGCGGAGTTCGCGGCCCTGGATGTGCGCATCAACCTGGTCTCGCCGGGGCCGACCGCCACTGCCATCTGGGGCAGCCTGGGCCTGAGTGACGCGCAGCTGGAGGAGGTCGCCGCCGGCGTCACCCGGCGTCTGTTGCCCGGGCATTTCCTCGACGCCGCGGCGGTGGCCAATGTCATCCTGTTCCAGCTGTCGCAGGGCGCCCGCGGCGTCTATGGCCAGGACTGGGTGGTGGATAACGGCTACACCCTGACCTGAGCCCGGCCTGTGTCGGCGCGCCGGCACCGGCTCGATGGTTCAATGCAAAACTATTGCTGACAAGGAGCAATACTATTCATTAGATAGATTTAAAGCGCTCGTCCACACTGCGCAGGCATCCGCGGATGCGCCGAAGGCCTGGAGCCTTCGGCTTCACCTCCACTTTCTTGTCGTGCCTGCCCAGACCATGCAAACACCGCTTCTCGATTGGTGCCGATCCCTGGCGCCGGCGCCGCTACAGGCCTCGCCGCAGGAGTGGCTGCGCGCCGCCGGCGGCGTGGCCCTGGTACTGCTGCTGACCCTGGCCACGGGCGCCTGGCTGTTCGACGCGCCGCTGACCCTGCGCCTGGCCGGGCCGGCGGCGGCCTCGGCGGTGCTGTTGTTCGCGGCCTCGTCCAGCCCCTTTGCCCAGCCCTGGCCGATCCTCGGCGGCAACCTGATCGCCGCCCTGATCAGCATCGGCCTGGGGCAGGCCGGTCTGCACGGGCTGCCGGCGGCCCTGTTGGCGGTGTGCCTGGTATTCGCCGTGCTTCTGCTGCTGCGTTGTCCGCATCCGCCGGCCTGCGCCCTGGCCGTGGTGATCGCCGGCGGCGGGCCGCGGATGGCCGAGCTGGGCTATGCGCTGCTCTACCCGGTACTGCTCAATGGCCTGCTGTTGCTGCTGGTCGCGCTGCTCTACGGTCAGCTGACCGGTCATGCCTACCCCAGGTCGCGCCAGCCGCGGGACAACCCCCACCACACCCGGGACCCGCTGCCCAGCGAGCGCCTGAGTTTCACCGACGAGGATGTGGACCAGGCCCTGCGCGAGTTCGGCGAGTACGTCGACGTCACCCGCGACGATCTGCAGCGACTGATCAAGCAGACCGAGAAACACGCCCTGCGCCGCAGCATGGGCGATGTCCGCGCCGCCCAGATCATGTCCCGCGACCTCTGCCGGGGCACCCCGGACACCCCCATCGAACACGCCCTGGCAACTCTCCGGCAGCATCGTTTGCGCGCGCTGCCGGTGGTGGACGATGGCGGCAGGCTGCTCGGCATCGTCACCCTGGTGGACCTGCTGCGGTACTTGCGGCCAGGCCCCGCCGACGGGCAGGGCGCCCGGTTGCGCGACATCATGAGCACGCCGGTGCAGGCGGTGCGGGCCGAGGCGCACATGGTCGAGCTGGTCTACCTGCTCAGCGACCGCGGCCTGCACTGCCTGCCGGTGGTCGACGGCGAGCAGCGCCTGCTCGGCATGCTCACCCAGACCGACCTGATCGCCGCGCTCTACAACCACTGGCTCAAGCAGCTGGCGGACTGACCCGATAGGTTCAGATCTCGTAGTACCAGCGCGACCAGTCGTAGTCGTCCTGAGCCACCTCGCGCAACAGTGCCAGGGCCTGCTGCAGCACGGCGGAGTCGGCCGTGCGCGGGTAGACCAGGTAGATCGGGTAGGAAAACTCCGGCGCCTTCTCCACGCGCTTGAGCACCCCCTCGTCAAGGTAGCGCTGCACCACCCGGGTACGGAAATAGCCGCGGCCGCCGCACTGCAGCAGGTACTGCAGGGCCAGGGGGCCGAGGCTGAAGGACAGGGCGGCGCGGCTGTGCTCGGGCAGCGCGCTGTCATGCTGCTGACGGAATGCCGGCCCCCAGTCGACGTACAGGTAGGGATCGGGGCTGGCGGTCTGCACCACCTGGATGAGCTTCTCCTCGAGCAGCTGCTCGACCTGCAGGCCCGGCCAGTACTCGGGCTGGTGCACCAGCGCGGCATCCAGCACGCCGAGGGCGAGGCGCTCCTGCAGCTGGCTGCCGTCGGCGACTTCGCTGCGTACTGCGTGGCTCGGCATGGCCTGGCGCAGGCGCTGCATCCAGGCGAGCATCAGCGGGTTGCTCAGGCTCACCTCTGAGCCCAGCGCCAGCAGGTCGCCGTAGCCCTGCGGGATGGGCAGGTCGCGGCGCGCCGCTTCCCAGGTCTGCACCAGCTGGGTGGCATAGCTGGCGAAGCGCTCGCCGTCGGCGGTGAGCCGGGCGCCGGCGCGGTTACGCACGAACAGCCGGCAGTTCAGCTGGCTTTCCAGGCTGCGGATGCGCGCCGTCACCGCGGTCTGGGTGATGTGCAGGCGTTCGGCGGTGGCGACGAAGCTGTTGCTGCGGATGATGTCCAGAAAGGTGCGGGCGAGATCGATGTCCAAGGCGAGCGTCCATCAATGAAATTGCTGGAAACACGCATTGTATAGCGGTCGTGTTGATGGAAACAGGCGGCTGGCCTTTGGGTGTTCCTGTCGTCTCGGCGAGCCGAGCTGGCGCCCTGGGGAGCAGCATCCCGGCGTCACGCGCACATCCTAAAGAAGCGGATTGGCCCGGCGCTTGACCGCAATCAAGAGTCGCCCGGATTCGCCTTGAGCCCGGCGCCGCGCCGCGGGTAGCGTGCAGGCCTGGTCAATCGCTCAGTGAGGTAACCGCCGTGAACGCGCCAGAAACCCTATTTGCCGCGCCAGAGATGGCGTCTGCGCCTTTCTATCAAGCCCAGGGCAACGAGCAGGCGCTGTTCGAGCAGGCCTGGCGCCACGGCATGCCGGTGCTGATCAAGGGGCCGACCGGCTGTGGCAAGACCCGCTTCGTCCAGTACATGGCCCACCAGCTCGGCCTGCCGCTGTACACCGTGGCCTGTCACGACGACCTGTCCGCCGCCGACCTGGTCGGCCGCCACCTGATCGGCGCCGAGGGCACCTGGTGGCAGGACGGGCCGCTGACCCGCGCGGTGCGCGAGGGCGGCATCTGCTACCTCGACGAGATCGTCGAGGCGCGCCAGGACACCGCGGTGGTCCTGCACCCGCTGGCCGACGACCGTCGCGAGCTGTTCCTCGAGCGCACCGGCGAGGCGCTGCGCGCGCCGCCCGGCTTCATGCTGGTGGTGTCGTACAACCCCGGCTACCAGAACCTGCTCAAGGGCATGAAGCCGAGTACCCGCCAGCGCTTCGTCGCCCTGCGCTTCGACTACCCGGCCGCGGCCGAAGAGGAGCGCATCGTCGCCCGCGAGGCGCAGGTGGATGCCGACCTCGCGGCGCGGGTGGTCAAGCTCGGCCAGGCCCTGCGCCGGCTCGAGCAGCACGACCTGGAGGAAGTGGCCTCGACCCGCCTGCTGATCTACACCGCGCGGATGATCGGCGCCGGCATGAGCCCGCGCGAGGCCTGCCTGGCGTGCCTGGCCGAGCCGCTGTCGGACGATGCGCAGACGGTGGCGGCGCTGATGGACGTGGTGGATGTCCACTTCGCCTGAGGCCCAGGCCGGCGCTCGGCGACTGCCCGGCGACCTGGCGATGTGGTGGTTCATCCTCGCCGAGCTGTCGCTGTTCGCCATCCTGATCCTGGTCTTCGCCGGCGCCCAGGCGATGTCTGCCGAGACGTTCGCCGCCAGCCGCCGGCTGCTGGACAACTCCACCGGCCTGGCGCTGACCCTGAGCCTGCTGACCGCCGGGCTGTGCGCCGCCCTGGCCCTGGAGCAGGTACGCCGCGCCCGGCCGCGTCGCGGCGCCTGGCTGCTGCTGGCGGCGCTGCTCTCGGCCAGTGGCTACGTGCTGCTCAAGCTCGGCGAGTACCGGCACCTGGCCAGCCGGGGCCTGGGCCTGGAGCACGACAACTTCTTCACCCTGTACTGGATCCTCACCGGCCTGCATTTCCTCCATGTGCTGCTGGGCATGCTGATCCTCGCCTGGATGGCCGGGCGCTGCTGGCGCCGGGCCTATCGCGCGAACGACTGCAGCGGGCTGGAGTCCGGGGTGCTCTACTGGCACATGGTCGATCTGGTCTGGGTGCTGCTGTTTCCCCTGGTCTATGTGCTGAATTGAGGAGCCCGGCATGACTGCCTCCGCGTGGCTGATCCTCTGCTGGCTGGGCCTGGCCCTGCTGTCGCTGGCCAGCGTGCAGGCTGGCAATAGTGGCGCCAGCACGTTGCTGGCCGCCGGGGTGCTGCTGGCGGCGCTGGTCAAGGCCTGGCTGATCGTCGAGCGCTTCATGGAGCTGCGCCACGCCCCACGCCTGTGGCGCGGCCTGCTGCTGGCCTGGCCGCTGTGCCTGGCGGCGGGGATTCTGCTGAGCCTGCGCGGCCTGGCCTGACCCGCCTGCGTCTTTGTCTTTCCATCGCTTCTGCTCTCGCGCCCGGCGGCGCGCGGCTCGCCCGCGACCTGGCCGGCGCTTCCCGCTACATACCCGACTGTGACGATTGGTCTTTCTTGATTGCCATCAAGCGGATTTCGATAGCCTGCTTCCTAGAATGGTCACGCCAAGCCACGAGGACGCGACCATGTCAGAGACCTTCACCAAGGGCATGGCCAGGAATATCTACTTCGGGGGAAGCCTGTTCTTCTTCCTGGTGTTCCTGGCCTTGACCTATCACACCGAGCAGACCTTCGCGCAGCGCAGCAACGAGTCGGAAATGACCGAGTCGGTGGTGCGCGGCAAGCTGGTCTGGGAGCAAAACAACTGCATCGGCTGCCACAGCCTGTTGGGCGAGGGCGCCTACTTCGCCCCCGAACTGGGCAATGTGTTCGACCGCCGGGGCGGCGAGGCGGCCTTCAAGCCGTTCCTGCATGCCTGGATGAAGGCCCAGCCGCTGGGCGTGCCGGGCCGGCGCTCGATGCCGCAATTCAACCTGAGCGAGCAGGAAGTGGACGATCTGGCCGAGTTCCTCGGCTGGACCTCGAAGATCGACACCAACAACTGGCCGCCAAACAAGGAGGGCTGATCGATGAGCATCGTTAATCCACATCTGAAATTCGCCTCGCAGGCCGTCGCCAAGCCGTACTTCGTGTTCGCCCTGATGCTGTTCGTCGGGCAGATCCTGTTCGGCCTGATCATGGGGCTGCAATACGTGGTGGGCGACTTCCTGTTCCCGCTGATCCCGTTCAACGTGGCGCGGATGGTCCACACCAACCTGCTGATCGTCTGGCTGCTGTTCGGCTTCATGGGCGCGGCCTACTACCTGATTCCGGAGGAGGCCGACCGCGAGCTGCACAGCCCGAAACTGGCGCTGCTGCTGTTCTGGGTGTTCGCCGCGGCCGGCGTGCTGACCATCCTCGGCTACCTGCTGGTGCCCTATGCGGGCCTGGCCCGGATGACCGGCAACGAGCTGCTGCCGACCATGGGCCGCGAGTTCCTCGAGCAGCCGACGATCACCAAGATCGGTATCGTGGTGGTGGCCCTGGGCTTCCTCTACAACATCGGCATGACCCTGCTCAAGGGCCGCAAGACCACCATCAGCATGGTCATGATGACCGGCCTGATCGGCCTGGCGGTGTTCTTCCTGTTCTCCTTCTACAACCCGGATAACCTGGCCCGTGACAAGTACTACTGGTGGTGGGTCGTGCACCTGTGGGTGGAAGGCGTGTGGGAGCTGATCATGGGCTCGATGCTGGCCTTCGTGCTGATCAAGATCACCGGGGTGGACCGCGAGGTGATCGAGAAGTGGCTGTACGTGATCATCGCCATGGCCTTGATCACCGGCATCATCGGTACCGGCCACCACTTCTTCTGGATAGGCGCGCCCGAGGTCTGGCTGTGGCTTGGCTCGATCTTCTCGGCGATGGAGCCGGTGCCGTTCTTCGCCATGGTCCTGTTCGCCTTCAACATGGTCAGCCGCCGTCGCCGCGAGCACCCCAACCGCGCCGCCGCGCTCTGGGCCATGGGCACCACAGTGACGGCCTTCCTCGGTGCCGGCGTGTGGGGCTTCCTGCACACCCTGGCGCCGGTCAACTACTACACCCACGGCTCGCAGCTGACCGCGGCGCATGGCCACCTGGCCTTCTACGGCGCCTACGCGATGATCGTCATGACCATGATCAGCTACGCCATGCCGCGCCTGCGCGGATTCGGCGAGGCGCCGGATGAGCGGGCGCAGACTGTCGAGATCTGGGGCTTCTGGCTGATGACCCTGTCGATGGTGGCTATCACCCTGTTCCTCACCGCCGCCGGGGTGATGCAGGTCTGGCTGCAACGCTGGCCGACCGATGGCACGGCGCTGTCGTTCATGGCCACCGCCGATCAGCTGCGGGTGTTCTTCTGGCTGCGCCTGGGCGCCGGGGTGGGCTTCCTGATCGGCCTGATCTGCTACCTGGTCAGCTTCAGGCAGCGCGGCCGGGTCACCCTGGCAGCGGCTGCCGCCGCGGCCTGAGGTCAGCACGCGGCACATCAATCGCGGCCCGGCTGATTCAGCGGGCCGTTGTCCATTGCGCCTTGTCCCGGGTCGGGCAGGGCCGCCGAACAGGGGGAACCCGCATGGCCTTCAGCGTCGAACTGGAAGAGTGGGTGGGAAGCGTCTGGCATCGGTTCATCACCCGTCGCGCCAGCCCGGATTTTCCCGAGGCACGGGTCGAGTTGAGCAGCATGCAGCGGCCCCTGGCCGTGCTGTTCCGCGCCATGGGCGGGGCCAGCGCGGTCGCTGTGGAAGCCGCCAGCGCCCGCGAGCTGGTGCTGCGGCGCAGCCTGCTGCAACAGGTCGCCGGCACCTGCCAGCAATTGCCGCTGGCCTGGTGCGACGCCAGTCACCTGCGCCTGCCGCCGAGCCTGGCGGTGTATCCCGAGGTCGCCCTGAACCGCGAGCTGTACCGCTGGCTGGCGCTGCTCGCCGCCGAGGCGGGGGAGATGCGCCACTGGGCGCGTGACAACCAGCGCTGGACCCGGCAGTTGCTGCAGCGCTACCCGGCGTTGCGGCCGCGCTACCAGCGCCTGGTCGAGGCCCTGCTGCCGTTGCGTCCGGACCCGAGCCAGCTGGGCAAGGACGAGGCCGCCCTGGAGCTGGCGCTGCGCAAGGCCCTGGGCGAGCCGGGCAGCGTCGAGCGGTTCCCGCGCAGCGAGCGTGCCCCTTGGCCGCTGCCGCTGTGGCTGTACCCGGCAGAGTGCCTGGGTGAGCCCCAGGCCAGCGACTTGGGCGAAGAAGCCGAGGGCAACCTGCAGGCGCCCAGCGCCGAGCAGCAGGTCGCGCGCAAGCGGGCCAAGCGTGTCGAGGAAAGCACCAGCAAGGGCGGCCTGTTGCTGTTCCGCCTGGAGAACCTGTTCAGCTGGGCGGAGCATGTCGACCTCGACCGCTGCGGTGACGACAGCGAGGATATCGACGCCGCCAGGGTTGCCGAGGATCTCGACGAACTGGCGCTCTCCAGGCAACGCCAGCGCAAGGGCGGTGGCCTCAAGCTGCACCTGGACCTGCCGCCGGCCGACAGCGACGACGTGCCGCTCGGCGCGGGGATCAAGCTGCCCGAGTGGGACTACCGCCGGCAGTGCCTGCAGGAGGACTTCGTCAACCTGCAGCCGATGCTGCCCCAGGGCAGCGCCGCGCAGCCGCTACCGCCGCGCCTGGCGCCCCTGGCCCGGCGCCTGCGCCGCCAGTTCGAGCACCTGCGCACCGATCGCCAGTGGCTGCGCCAGCAACCCCAGGGCTCGGAGCTGGATATGCAGGCCTGGCTGGATTTCCACGTCGAACGCCAGCATGGCCAGTGCGCCGAGCGCGGCCTGTTCCTCGAGCAGCGGCAGAACCGCCGCGACCTGGCCTGCCTGCTGCTGGCCGACCTGTCGATGTCCACCGATGCCCACCTGGACAACGAGCACCGGGTGATCGAGGTGATCACCGACAGCCTGTTGTTGTTCGGCGAGGCCCTGGCGGCGGTGGGCGACGAGTTTGCCCTGTACGGATTCTCCTCGCTGCGCCGCCAGCAGGTGCGCATGCAGGAGCTCAAGACCTTCGCCCAGCGCTACGACGACGTCACCCGCGGGCGTATCCAGGCCCTCAAGCCGGGCTACTACACGCGCATGGGCGCGGCCATTCGCCAGGCCACCCGGCTGCTCGGCGCCTGCAAGCAGCGGCGCAAGCTGCTGCTGCTGGTGACCGACGGCAAGCCCAACGACCTGGATCTCTATGAAGGCCGCTACGGCGTCGAGGACACCCGCCAGGCGGTCCTGGAGGCCCGCCAGCAGGGCCTGCTGCCGTTCTGCATCACCATCGACCGCGAGGCCGGCGACTACCTGCCGTACATGTTCGGCGCCAACGGCTACACCCTGATCCGCCAGCCGCAGCAGTTGCCGCTGCGCCTGCCGCAGCTGTACCGGCAGCTGACCCAGGCATAGATATCTGGAAAAGCAAGGCGGCGCGCTTTTCTTGGGGCATTGCTGCGCGCGGCCCGCGCGCCCTACGGGGAGCCCTGCCGGGTGCGGGAGGCGCGGGTTAGGGGGCGCCCTGCGCACCGGCTATCGAGGCGGGTTCAGGAAATGCTGCGCGGCAACCAGAGGATCATCAGCGCGCAGAACAGGCTCAGGCCGATGCAGAACCACAGGAAGCGGCGCTGCTTGCGCTCGCCGGCGCGCTCGGCCAGGGCGGGCAGAGGCATGCCGCAGTTTAGGCAGTCAGCCTCCTGGGCAGGGTTGTCTTGCTGGCAGTACAGGCAGCTGGGCATGCGGGCTCCTGGTTATTCGAACTGTTCCAGGCGCGGGCGATCGAGCACGACGATCTGCCGGCCTTCCTGGCTGATGATGCCTTCGTCGATCAGCCGGCGGATGATCCGCGAGAAGGTTTCCGGCTGGATCGACAGGTGGCCGGCGACCAACTGCTTGGCCATCGGCAGTTCGAAGCGACTGCCGCCGTCCGCCAGGTGGGCCAGCTGGGTCAGCAGGTAGCGCACCACGCGGTGGGTGGCGTTCTTCAGCGACAGCGTCTCGATCTCGTTGACCCGCTGGTGCAGGCGCACGCAAAGCTTGCCGAGCAACGCGAAGGGCAGGCGGCTGTTGCTCTCGAGCAGGCGCATGTAGGTCGCGTTGGACAGGCGGTAGACCTGGGTCGGGCCGACCGCCTCGGCCGAGGCCACGTAGTTGGGCGTGTCCATCAGCATCATCGCCTCGGCGAAGGTCTGCCGGTTGCCGATCACCTCGAACACCTTCTCCTGGCCGTCGGGGGTCAAGCGATAGATCTTCACCGCGCCGCTGATCACGAAGTAGAACGAATGGGCCGGCTCGCCCTGGCGAAACAGCGGCTCACCCTTGTCGATGTTGAGCAGCTGGCTGGCGTTCATCAGCTCGTCCAGCTGCTCCTCGTTCAAGGGTTCGAACAGGTGGTGGCTGCGCAGGATCTGGTGGTGTACGCGATGAAGCACCATGGGCGTTGTCCTTAGTGGTAGGGGCGATGTCAGAAGGGCCCGGTGGCGAGGTCCAGGGCGACGCTGCTGGCCATGGCCAACAGCGAGACGAGCAACAGGTAGCAGGCCAGGGGTTCGAGGGCGCGTTTCATGCTGACTCCGGCATGGCTTGTGGATGACTACCACCCAGCAATCCCTGTGCCATGGGCAACCCATTGATCCATAAGCTTTACCAGTTTGTTTGGTCACAATGACCAACTGCTTTCGTGGTCATAAATACCGTTCAGGGTGAATATGACCCACCGGGAGTTGCGCTCGAGCCGCTGGGCCGCCGTGCGCTTCGATCGTCGCCAGGCTTTAGTTCCAGCCCCAGAACTGCAGCCACCAGCCATAGCCGATCAGGCCGCTGGCCAGCAGCAGGCAGGCGAAGGCGCTGAGGCGGCGCAGGCCGCTGGCGCCGTGCCGGCCAATCACTCGCCAACCCAGCCACAGGCTCCAGGCGATGGCCGCGCCGAGCAGCGCGCCGCGGGCCGGCTGCGCCCAGGCCAGGGCCAGGCCCTCGTAGCGCAGCAGCTTGACCGTGGTGGCGGACAGGCCGAGGAACAGCCCGGCCGCGCCCAGCGGGGTCAGGCTCAGGCACAGGTGTTCGAACACGCCGCCGGCACGGCCCATGGCGCGCACCGCGAGCTGTAGCAGCAGCCATAGGGCACCGCCGAGCAGCAGGCCGGTGCCCAGCAGGTAGGCGAGGATCAGCAGGCCGTCGAGCCAGCTGAAGCTGTCGTTGACCTGCGGGTAGTGGGTCAGCAGCCACCAGGGCGCCTCGGCCTGCAGCAGCCAGTAGCTGTCATGGTCCACCAGCCAGCCGGCGGTGGCCTGCTTGAGGGCGATGAACCAGGGGCTGACCGTCCACTGGAAGGCGCCCATGGCCAGGCCGATCACGCCGAACAGCAGCAGCCTGGCGTCCCATGGGTTGCCGGCCTGGCTGCCGACGATGAGGATCTCCGCGCTGGGCGAGCGGCTGCTCAGGCGCACCGCGCCGCGCTGGCCGCTGCAGCGACCGCAGGCATGGCAGTCGCGCGCGCCCTGCAGGCGGCGGATGTCCAGCAGCGGCGCGCAGTTCGGCGGCGGCAGGTGCGGCGGCGGGTTGGCCAGCCAGCGCTGCTCGTCGACCTTGAAGTGCAGCGGCGCCAGGCGCGCGAGCAGGCCGAACACGCCGCTGACCGGGCACAGGTAGCGGCACCAGACCCGCTTGCCGCGGCCATAGAGATAGCCCACCAGCAGCGCCGCCAGGGTCGAACCGCCGAGGATCAGCAGCGCCGCCTGGGCGTAGTCGTAGACGCTGATCAGCTGGCCGTAGACGGTGGTCAGGATGAACCCCAGGGTCGGCCAGCCGCCCCAGCGCAGCCACCTGGGCGTGCCGCGGCCGAGGCCGCGCCAGCTGATCCATTCGCTGAGCGAGCCCTCGGGGCAGAGCAGGCCGCACCAGAGCCGGCCGAACAGCACGATCGACAGCAGCACGAACGGCCACCACAGACCCCAGAAGATGAACTGCGCCAGCAGCGTCAGGTTGTCGAGGATGCGCGCCTGGCTGGGCGGCAAGGGCAGCAGGGCAGGCAGCACCAGCAGCAGCCCGTAGCCGGCCACCACCAGCCATTGCACGGCGCGGATCAGCCGGGCGTGACGGCGCAGGCCGTCGCCCAGCCCGGCCAGGCGCCGGTTCAGGCCGGACATGGCCGCACTCGCGCTGGCCGCCGGCGCAGCCACAGCAGGACCAGGCTCCAGTACCCGGCGAGGGCGGCGACCGTCGCCGCCGAGGGCATGGCCCGGTAGCCGGCGAAATCGGCCAGCACCGCGCCCGGGCCGCTGCCGTCGTCGAGCAGCGCGGCGGTGTCCCAGAGCGCGTCGCCGAACCAGGCGTAAAGCGGCGCGGGCAGCTCCATGGCCATCAGCTGGCCGCTGATGCGGTCAAGTCCGGCCACCAGCAGGGCGGCGCCGAGGAGCAGCAGCAGGGTTTCGCTGAAGACGAAGAAGTGCCGCCAGGAAAACAGCCGGCTGCCGGCCTGCAGGGCGAAGAAGGTCAGCACGGCCAGGCCCAGGCCGAGCGCGCCGCCGAGGGCGAACTGCCAGAGTTCGGCGCCGTGCTTGGCCAGGCCGAGGCCATAGAGGAAGACCACGGTCTCGCTGCCTTCGCGGCCGACCGCAAGCATGGCCAGCAGGAGCAGGCCGAGGCCGCCATTGCCATCGAGGTGGCTGTCGGCCGCCTGCAGCAGGTTCTGCCTGAGGCTGCGGCCGTGCCGGCGCATCCAGCCGACCATCTGCAGGATCAGGCCGCTGGCCAGCAGCACCAGGCCCGCCTGGAACCATTCGCCGGCGGCGCCCGCGAGCCAGTCGCCGGCGCCGAGGATGGCGACCGCCAGCGTGGCCGACAGCAGCAGGCCGAGGGCCACGCCGCCCCACAGGCAGGCCAGGGCCCGGCTGCGGCGGGGCTGCTGGCTGATCCAGGCGTGCAGGATGGCGATGATCAGCAGGGCCTCGATGCTTTCGCGCCAGACGATGAACAGCGACTGATTCATTCAGGACTCCCGCTGCGGTTTCATTGGGCGTGGATGGCGCCTTCGGCCAGTTCGCGGTGGAACTCGTCGAAGAACGGATAGCGCCCCGGCCGCAGCGGGTGGATCACCACGAACGAGCGCGCGCCGGGCGACAGCACCTTCTCCACCCGCAGCGGCGTGCTCTCGAACTCCGCCGGACCCTGGCCCTGGTTGTCCAGCACGATCTTGAAGCGCTGGCCGGCGGGCACCTCGAGGAGCGCCGGGATGAAGTGGCCGTCGCGCATCTGCAGGTGATAGGTCGGCAGGCTGGCGCCGACGGCGGCCAGGGACAGGCCGAGGGCTGCGGCCAGCAGGACGGACAGGAAACGGGGCATGGCGTTCTCCCTGGGCTCAGTAGCCGCCTTTCTTGCCGATGCCGGCGTAGGTGAACTGGTAGTGCAACTCGCAGCGCTCGAACCAGGGGGCGACGCCGGTTTCCTTGTCGGTATGGCGGCCGAACAGGGCGTGGTCGCCGGCTGGCGGCAGGATCCGGAAGGTCAGCTGGTACTTGCCCGGGCCGAACAGCTTGAGGTTGTCGCCATAGTGCGGGCCGTCGTTGGCGACCATGGCGTGCAAGCCGCCGCTGAGCTGCTGGTCGCTGCCCAGCTTGCGCACTTCGAAGGCGACATTGAGGTAGGGCACGAAGCTGCCTTCCTGGAAGCCGTTGCGGTTGTCCTGCAGGGCGCTGATGTCGGCCTCCAGGTGCACGTCCGAGTCGGCGGCCGGGCGCATCATGCCCGGCGGGTCCATCTCGATCGGCTGCAGGTACACCGCGCCGACCTCCAGGCCGGCGCAGTGCTGGGGTTCGCCGATGGGGTATTCCTTGGCCAGGGCCTGGCTGGCGAAGGCCAGTGCGGCCAGGGGCAGGACAAACTGTGTGCGCATCTGTGCAATCCTCTGAGCGTGTGGAGAGTGGGCGCAGCTTAGGCAGCATCGCTGCTAACAATAATGATTCGCGTCAAGTTTTGGCGGGAAGGGCTGCGGCGATACCGCGCGACCGAGGTCACCTGGTAGGCAGGTACTACCCATCAGGAGGTATGGCGAGTCAGGCCCGGCTGGGCGAGCCTATGGCGCCTGCGTACGGGTACCGTGCGCCACAGCCACCGGCGAGGGGAGAAGCACCATTGGACGAACAGCAACTGCAGGCCGCGACCCTGGCGCGCCTGCATCAGAACCAGGTCGCTCTGGCGGAGGCGGTATGGCTGCTGGCCCAGTGGATCGGCCAGCGCGGCTCGACCGATGTGGCCGATGGCGTGCGCCAGCAGCTGCAACTGCTGGCGAACAACTCGGCCTCGATCAACCAGGCGCTGAGCGAGCTTTGCGGCTAGGCCGGCAAAGCTGTCGAGCGTGCAATAGGGCAAATCGTTAATCGAGATCAAAGAAATTGCTGGCAGCCGGGTTCATCTTCAAGGCATCGCTCAGACGAGGGCACTGAGATGAACACAGACCCAACCATGCCCGTGCCCATCCCCGACCGGGTGACTGCCGGCCGGGCGCTGGCCGAGTCGCTGGGCCACTACCGCGCGCGCCCGCAGGCGATAGTGCTGGCCCTGCCCCGAGGCGGGGTGCCGGTGGCCTATGAGATCGCCAGCAGGCTGCAACTGCCGCTGGACCTGATGCTGGTGCGCAAGCTCGGGGTGCCCGGCCATGCGGAGCTGGCCATGGGCGCCATCGCCAGTGGCGGGATACGGGTGCTCAATCGCGGGGTGCTGGCCTCGTTGTTTATCGACCAGGCGGCCATCGAGGCGGTGGCCGAGCGCGAGGCCGAGGAGCTGCAGCGGCGCGACCGCGCCTACCGTGGCGAGCGCCCCTACCCGCAACTGCGCGATCGCGAGGTGATCCTGGTCGACGACGGCCTGGCCACCGGGGCGACCATGCAGGCGGCGGTCAAGGCGGTGCGCCAGCACGGCCCCGCGCGCATTGTGGTGGCGGTGCCGGTGGCGCCGCCGGAAACCGTCGCCGAGCTGCGTAGTCAGGTCGACGAGGTGGTCTGCCCGTGCATGCCCGACAGCTTCGTCGCCATCGGCCGCTGGTACCTGGATTTCTCCCAGACTTCCGACCGCGAGGTGCAGGAGTTGCTCCAGCGCGCCTGGCAGGAGCAGGGTGACAGCGATGCCTGAACCTCGCGCGCAGTCACTCACGCTGAACCTGTCCGATGCCCGGTTGGCCGCCGACCTGCGGCTGCCGAGCGCCGCCGAGGGACTGGTGGTGTTCGTCCATGGCAGCGGCAGCAGCCGCCTCAGCCCACGCAACCGCCAGGTTGCCGAGTACTTCAACGGCCGCGGCCTGGGCACCCTGTTGTTCGACCTGCTGACCATCGAGGAGCACGTTCAGGACCAGATCACCCGGGAATACCGCTTCGATATCGCCCGGCTCAGCCGGCGCCTGGTCGAGGTGATCGACTGGATCGGCACCGATGCCGAGCTGCAGCAGCTGGCGGTCGGCCTGTTTGGCGCCAGCACCGGCGCCGCCGCCGCCCTGATCGCGGCAGCGCAGCGACCGCAGGCGGTCCAGGCGGTGGTCTCCCGCGGCGGGCGTAGCGACCTGGCCGGACCGGCACTCGGCGCGGTCGAGGCGCCGACCCTGCAGATTGTCGGCGCCGCAGACGCCGTGGTGCTGGAGCTGAACCGCGACGCCAGTCGCCAGCTGCAGTGCCAGCAGCACCTGGAAGTCGTGGCCCATGCCACTCACCTGTTCGAGGAACCGGGGGCGCTGGAGGAGGTGGCGCGGCTGGCCGGCGACTGGTTCGAGCGCTACCTGGTCGCGCCCGCGGCATAGCCTGGCGGCGTCGCGCTCAGCGTACGCCCCCGTGGCGCAGCACATCGATACGGAACTGCTCTTCGTAGGGCGGCACGTTGCACTCGACGATGTCATCGGGGGCGACCTGCAGGCGCATCCCGACCACATCGGCATGCACCGGGCGGACGCAGACGCAGCGATCGACCAGCACCGCGCAGCGCAGCTCGCGGGCGCCCAGCTGGGCCAGGTAGGCGCAGGTGCGCAGCAGCGAGTGGCCCTGGTAGAGCACATCGTCGACCACCAGCAGGCGGGTGTCGGCCAGGTCCAGGCGGGCCAGCTCGGGGCTCTCGGTCAGTTGGGTCTGCGCATGCAGCAGGCTCAGGTCATCGCCGTAGCGCTTGACCTTGAGCGGGTAGAGCGGCAGTTCGCGGTAGCCGGGCAAGCGTCCCAGTCGCTGTTGCAGCATGCGCGCCAGGGGCAAGCCGCGGCGCAGGATGCCGACCAGGGCGGCGTTTTCGGCGGGCAGCAAGGCGGCCACCTGATGGGCCATGGCGTCGAGCACGGCGTCGAGCTCGGCCGTGTCGTACAGGCAGATACGCTGTCGCTTGCCGCTGTGTGGCATGGCCGCTGGCCCTGCTAGCCGGCCTGCAGCCCGCTTGGGGTCGTATCTGCCGGCGTCGCGCACAGCCCGCACAGGGCCTTGACGTCGAGCAGGTGCACCTCGCGGCCCTGGCTATCGATCAGGCCCTGTTGACGGTAGCGGGTGAACAGGCGGCTGATGGTCTCAGTGGTCAGGCCCAGGTAGTTGCCGATTTCGCCGCGGCTCATCGGCAGGATGAAGTTGAGGGCCGACAGCCCGCGCTTGCTGAAACGACTCGACAGGTTGAGGAGGAACAGCGCCAGGCGCTGCTCGGCGCTTTCGTGGGTGTGGCTCAAGTGTTCGTGCTCTTCATGCAGTTCCCGGCCGAGGATATTGAGCAGCTGCTTGCGCAGGTTGGGGATGGCGCCGGCCAGTTCTTCCAGCTCGGCCAGCGGAATGGTGCAGGCCATCGAGGTTTCCAGGGCCATGGCATAACCCGGGAAGGTGCTGCGGCCAAAGCCATCGATGCCGACCAGCTCGCCCGGCAGGACGAAGCCGGTGATCTGCTCGGTGCCGTCCTGATCCAGCAGGTAGTTCTTCAGCGAACCGCTGCGCAAGGCATAGATCTGCTGCACGGGCTCGCCGGCGCGAAACAGGTGTTCACCCTTCTGCAGCGGCCGGTTGCGCCTGATGATGCGCTCCAGCCGAGCGACTTCCTCCTCGCCCAGGCGGGCCGGCAGGCAGAAATGTCTGAGCGGGCAGTCATGGCAGGTCATCTGGGCCTTGTGCGCCATGCCGGATAGCGGCAGGTCACCGGCAGAGGACATGATGTGCCTCCTTGATGCGAGAAATTGCAATGAAAGCTGAGCTACATCAATAACATTAGACGCCTGGCGTGGATGGCCTGGATTAATGCCGGTATTTTGACTGCAGTTGGTCGGAAAGATGCACCGCCGCAGACCCGGGGGCTGGCGTTTGCAGCATCCCCCTGGGCCGCGGGCATCGTGATGGAGCGAACTGGCAGGGACGCTCGCGGATGAGCGCAGAGCTGGCCGGGCCTGGGTTTCCGGTCATGCCGCCCTGCAGGCAGGCCCGCCATTCTCGCCCGGTCCTGCCTGATCCCGACTGGCAGGCGAGAGCGGGAACGACCATGGCCCCGAGCAAGCTTCGCCTGCGGCAGAGTGAACACCCGGCGTCGTCGGACGCTCATCACCTGGCCCGGGACAAGATCCAGAGCCTGTTGCAACTGGCCGGTATCAGCCTGGATGGCCAGCAACCCTGGGACCTGCAGGTGCACGATGCGCGGCTCTACGAGCGCGTCTTGTCCCAGGGCACGCTGGGCCTGGGCGAGGCCTATATGGACGGCTGGTGGGATTGCCAGTGCCTCGACCAGTTCGTCTTCCGCGCCCTGCGCGCCGGCTTGCGTGAGCGCGTCGGGGTCAGCGCCTACGAGGCCTGGCTGGCCCTGCGCGGGGTGGTCGCCAACCTGCAGTCGAAGGCGCGGGCCAGCATCGTCGGCGAGCACCACTACGACCTCGGCAACCAGCTCTACCGCTGCATGCTCGACTCGCACATGACCTACACCTGCGGCTACTGGCGCACCGCCGAGGATCTCGAGCATGCCCAGCAGGACAAGCTCGACCTGGTGTGCCGCAAGCTCGACCTGCAGGCCGGCCAGCGGGTGCTGGACATCGGCTGCGGCTGGGGCAGCTTCGCCGAGTTCGCCGCGCGCCGCTATGGCGCCGAGGTGGTCGGCATCACCATTTCCCAGGAGCAGGCCGAACTGGCGCAACGGCGCTGCGCCGACCTGCCGGTGGAGATTCGCCTGGCGGACTATCGCACCCTCGACGAGAGCTTCGACCATGTGGTGTCGCTGGGCATGTTCGAGCATGTCGGCTGGAAGAACTACCGCACCTACATGCAGGTGGTGCGGCGTTGCCTGAGCGACCATGGCCTGTTCCTGCTGCACACCATCGGCAGCAACCAGAGCGGGGTGCACGGCGATCCCTGGATGGACAAGTACATCTTCCCCAATGGCGACCTGCCCTCGATCGCGCAGATCGGCAAGGCCATCGAGCCGGATTGGGTGATGGAGGACTGGCATAATTTTGGCGCCGACTACGACCGCACCCTGATGGCCTGGCACGCCAACTTCGAGCAGCATTGGGAGCAGCTGGCGGTCGACTACGACCTGCGCTTCCAGCGTATGTGGCGCTACTACCTGTTGAGCTGCGCCGGTGCCTTCCGCGCGCGCAAGAACCAGCTCTGGCAGATCGTCCTGTCCAAGCACGGGGTGCACGGCGGCTACCGCTCGCTACGCTGAGCCCGCACGGGGCGGCTGCCAGGACAGGGACGACAGGCAGGGCGGCGGCGATCAGCCGTCTTGCCCAAGCGTGCCAGCTGTTTCGGCCCAAGCGCGCTCGCTATGGCTCAGGTGGCCGGCGGCCAGACCAGGGCGAAGCTGTTCTCGCTGGTGGGCCTCAGCGAGCAGCCGAAGGGCGCGCATTCGCGGCGCAGGCAGTCTTCCAGCCAGCGCCGGTCGGCGCCGGTGGCCCGCTGGATGCTCATCTGCCGCTGGCGCGTGGGCACCAGCTCCAGTCCCTGCAGACGACCGTCGTGGGCCAGGTCGGCGAAGTACAGCAGACCCAGGTCGGCGCGATAGTCGGCGTGTCCCTCGATGCCTTCATAGTCATCGAGCAGGTCGCCGCAGCCATAGATGATCAGACGCTCGCGGTAGACCTCCAGGCCCTTGATGTGGTGCGAGGAATGGCCATGCAGCAGGTCCACCCCGGCCACGTCGATCAACGCATGGGCGAAGTCCTGCTGCTGCGCGGAGACGGCGAAGCCCCAGTTGCCGCCCCAGTGCAATGACACCAGCACGCGGTCGCCGGCCTGCCGGGCCGCCTCGATACAGCGGGCCACACGCTCGACGCTCCGGGCCGAGAGGTCATCCAGCCGGGCGACCCCCGGCTGCTGTTCGCCAGCGGCCCAGCCCGGCGGTACGCCGCAGTCGCCGGTGGCGAAGGCGAACACCAGCAGGCGCCGGCCGCGGTCCAGTGTCAGGATCGCCGGGGCTTCGGCCTCGGCGCGCGCCAGGCCGGCGCCGGCGTGGGCGATGGCATGGCTGTCGAGGTGGGCGAGGGTATCGGCCAGGCCGGCCTCGCCCCAGTCCAGCAGATGGTTGTTGGCCAGCACGCAGCAGTCGATGCCGGCGACATCCAGTACCGGCAGGTTGGCCGGGTTCATCCGGTAGTTGATGCCCTTGGGCTGCGGCCAGCCCTGGTGGGTCACCGCGCACTCCAGGTTGACCAGGCGCACGTTCGGCCGGCGCTGGCGCAGCAGCTCCAGCGCCGCGCCCCAGACGTAGGCGAAGTCGACCGGTTGGGCGAAGGCGCCATTGCGCCGCTCGGCCAGCTGCACATAGTCGCGGGCATCCTTGACATAGGCTTCATACAGGCGCGGATCGCCCGGGTGGGGCAGGATCTGGTCGATGCCACGCGCGCACATCAGGTCGCCGGCGAGAAACAGGCGCAGGTCGGGTGCGTGGTTGGGCATGCTCAGCTCCCTCGGGCATGGTGTTCTGCCAGCATGCGCGTACCGAGCGGGAGGTTTTTGATCTGCATCAGTCGCAGGCCATGCGGCATGGCGTTAGCCTGCAATTAGCCCAGGCTGGCGCAGCGCCCTGCGCCAGGAGGAGGTTCCATGCCGTTCGCCCAGCCCCACCTCGCCGCTCCCAGTGCTCTGCTCACCGATCTCTACCAGCTGACCATGCTGCAGGGCTACTTCGACCACGACCTGCAGGACACCGCGGTATTCGAGTTCTTCGCCCGCAAGTTGCCGGGCTGCCGCCACTTCTACCTGGCGGCCGGCCTGGAGCAGGTGCTCGATTATCTGGAACAGTTGCGCTTCACCCCGGCCGAGCTGGACTGGCTGAGCCGCCAGGGCCTGTTCAAGCCGGCCTTTCTCGATTACCTGGGCCGGCTGCGCTTCGACGGCGAGGTGCATGCGATGGCCGAGGGCACGCCGTTCTTCGCCGACGAGCCGATCCTGCGCATCACCGCGCCACTGCCGCAGGCGCAGCTGATCGAGTCGCGGCTGATCAATCTGCTGCATTTGCAGACCCTGATCGCCAGCAAGGCCGCGCGCATCGTCCAGGTCGCAGCGGGCAAGCGCCTGGTGGACTTCGGCCTGCGTCGCGCGCATGGCGCGGAGGCCGGGCTGCTGGCGGCCAGGGCCAGCTACCTGGCCGGCTTCGACGCCACCGCCACGGTGCTCGCCGGCGCCCAGTTCGGGGTTCCGCTGGCCGGCACCATGGCCCATTCGTTCGTCCAGGCCCACCTCGACGAAGCCCAGGCCTTCGCCCATTTCGCCCATAGCCTGCCGGCCGCGGTGGTGCTGTTGATCGACACCTACGACACCGAGGCGGCGGCGCAGAAGGTGGTGGAGCTGGCACCGCAGCTGGCCCAGGCCGGCATCGACATCCAGGGGGTGCGCATCGACAGCGGTGATCTCGGCGTGCATGCCCGTCTGGTGCGGGCGATTCTCGACCGCGGCGGCCTGAGCCAGGTCAGCCTGTTCGCCAGTGGCAACGTCGACGAATACCTGATCCAGCGCCTGGTCGAGGAGGGCGCGCCTATCGACGGCTACGGCGTCGGCACCCACCTGGCCACCTCCAGCGATGCGCCGGCCCTGGATTGTGCCTACAAGCTGCAGGAGTACGCCGGTACGCCGCGGCGCAAGCGCTCGGAAGGCAAGGCCACCTGGCCCGGGCGCAAGCAGGTCTACCGGCGCTACGACGCCGACGGGCTGTGCCTGGGCGATACCCTCACCAGCGTCGACGACAGTGCCGAGGGGCAGGCGCTGATCCAGCCGGTGATGCGCCAGGGCCGGCGCCTGCAGCCCTCGCCGACGCTGCCGCAGGTGCGTGAGCATACCCGCCAGCAGCTGGCCAGCTTGCCGCCGGCGCTGCGTGCGCTGCAGCCGGCTGACGCTTACCCGGTGTGCATCGCCCCGGCCCTGCATACCCTGGCGGCGGCGGCCGATGGCTTGAGCGGGCTGGGCTGAAGCGCTCAGGGCGTGCTGCCTTCGCGGATCTGTACCCCGGCCTTGTGCATCGCCGTCAGCGCCGCGGCCAGCGAGCCGTCCAGGTTCAGGCCGCGGCAGGCGTCCAGCAGCACCACCACCTCGAAGCCTGCGCGGCGCGCGTCGAGCGCGGAATACTGCACGCAGTAGTCGGTGGCCAGGCCGACCAGAAACAGTCGCTGCAGGCGGCGCTCGCGCAGGTAGCCGGCGAGGCCGGTGGGGGTGCTGCGGTCGTTCTCGTAGAACGCCGAGTAGGAGTCGATCTCGCTGCGGTAGCCCTTGCGCAGGATCAACTCGGCATGGGGGATATGCAGCTGGCCGTGCAAGGCCGCACCGGGGCTGTCCTGCACGCAGTGGTCGGGCCACAGGGTCTGGGCGCCGTAGGCCAGCTGAATGGTGTCGTAGGGCTGGCGGCCCGGATGGCTGCTGGCGAAGCTCTGGTGATGCGGCGGATGCCAGTCCTGGGTCAGTACCACGTGGGCGAAGCGCGGTGCCAGGCGGTTGATCGGCGCCACCACCTGCTCGCCATCGGGCAGCGCCAGGGCGCCGCCGGCGCAGAAGTCGTTCTGCACGTCGATCACCAGCAGCAGGTCGTGCTCGCCGGGTTGCAATTGGGCGTTCATGGGCGCTCCTCCTCCAGGCTCAGGCCATACTCCTCGGCCAGCAGCGCCGCCACCGCCAGGCTGGTATCGAGGATGTCGATGCGCCGGGCCACCAGTGCCGGCGGCAGGCGAAACGGCGGCACGCTGTCGCCGATCACCAGACGCTCGAGCAGCGGGCTGTCGAGCAGCGCGCTGCCACCGGTGAACAGGCCATGCACGGCGGCGGCGAAGATCCGCGTGGCGCCGGCGGCGTGGCAGGCCTGGGCGGCGCGCAGCAGGGTACCGCCGGTGCTGATCAGGTCATCGACGATGATCGCGGTCCTGCCCTGGACCTGGCCGACCAGCAGGGTGCCGCTGACGACATCGTTGCTGCGGTATTTCTCCATGAAGGCGCTGGTCACCGGCCGTTCGATGCGCCGTTCCAGGGCCAGGCGAAATTGCTCGGCACGCTTGGCCCCGCCGGCGTCCGGGGACACCGCGACCAGCTCGCGGCCATCGTCCAGCCCGGCGAAATGCGCGGCGAACAGCTCGGCGCTGGCCAGGTGCTGGGTGGGGATGCGGAAGGCGTTGTCGAAGGCGGCCAGGTTGTGCACTTCCAGGGCCAGCACGCGGTCGACGCCACTGGCCTCGATCAGGGCGGCGACGTAACGGCTGATGATCGGGTCCTGGTACTGGGTGCGTCGCTCCTTGCGCGCATAGCACAGGTAGGGCGCTACCAGGTGCACGCGGCGGGCGCCGGCGTCCTTGAGCGCGGCACAGAAGAACAGCAGGCGGCAGAGCTTGTCGTTGACGCTGTGCGTGGCGTCGCCGTAGAGCGAGTGAATGACCACCACCTGGCGACCATTGACCGCCTGCAACGGCCGGCTCTTGTGTTCGCCGTCCTCGAACTCGCGCTCCTCGTGGCGGGCCAGTGGGCAACCGAGACGCCCGGCGACCCGGGTGGCATAGTCCTGGCTGCCTTCCAGGGCGAACAGCAGCGGGGCATCGGTTGGCATGGTCGCTCTCCTTTTCAGGGGCTATGGATTCAGCATCGTCCTTGGCGGACGGAGGTCAAGAGTGGGCTGTCGCCGTACAGGTCGGCCTTGGCCTGCTGCAGCAGCGCGCGCGCCTGGCGCGCCTTGCGCTGGGCATCCAGGGGCGTGCGCTGACGCATGGCACTACAGGCCAGGGTGTAGCAACGGGTGGCTGCGCGCAGCGAGAGGAACAGCGGCAACGGCCGGCAGTCCTCGGGCGCGCCGCTGTGCCTGAGGTAGCTGTCGAGCAGCCGCGCACCCAGCTCCACCTGCTCGTGGTGTTGCAGGTCCATGAGCAGGAAGGCCAGGTCATAGAGCGTGTCGATGCAGGCAATGCGCTCACAGAACTCGACGCCGTCGAACAGGGTCGGCTGCCCCTCGAACAGGCAGATATTGGCCAGGCGCAGGTCGCCGTGGCAGCGCCGCACCCGCCCTTGGTCACGGCGCTGATCGAGCAGCCTGGCTTGGCCTTCGAGTGCGCTGTGGCTGGTGTGGTAGAGCGCCCGCACCGCCGCAGGCGGGAGCAGGCGAGGGTAGCGGCAGAGTTCCTGGTGATTGTCTTCGATGGCCTGGCGGATACCGGCTGCGCCACCGAAGTTCGGCGTGACCTCGGCCTCGGCATGGAAGCGGGCAATCCGCGCACCGAGGTCCTCCATCAGGGCCGTGCTCAGGCGTCCGCTGGCGGCCATGCGTTCGAGCAGCGCCTGCTGGGGAAAGCGGCGCATCACCACCACCCAGTCGATCACCTCGCCGGCGCCGTCGAAACGCAGCTGGCCATCGGCGCCACGGGTGATCGAGCGCACCCCCAGGTAGAGGTTCGGGGCGGTGCGCCGGTTCAGGTGCAACTCGGCGAAGCAGGCCCGCTCGCGGCTCGCCAGCGAGAGGTAGTCGAGGGCGGCGTAGGCGATCGCGCGCTTGAGCTTGTAGGCGCATTGGCCATGCAGGAAGATCAGCGAGCCGTGGGTCTCGATGCACTCGACCTGGCCCAGCGGATCGCCATAGCTTGCCGCGCGAGAAAGAAAGTCGATGACCGGCTGCTGCTCGCTCATGCGCGCCTCGCTGTCGCCTCGCGGCGCCGCGGGCCCTGGCAGCAGGGCATTGTGGCGAGTGGCATCGGCCTTGTCCTCCGATTCCGGTTGGCATGCCCATCACCCGTGCATCGCGGTATCGGGCGACGGCCATGTATGCAGGATGAACCGCCGGCAGGCGATTGCGATTGATGTCGATCAAGCCGGGTGTCCTCCGGGCTTGATGCACGTCAATACGCTGGCCGCTGGGCGGGCGCAGCCTGTTCACTGTGCTGCGCTGGCCGCGCACAGGTGCCAGGACCCGGTACTGGCAAGACCCACTGCGGAGGTGCCCCATGAGCCAGTACCAACGTGTGTTGCTCATCGCCGATCCAGCCATGCGCCATTCGCCAGCCCTGCAGCGGGCCGCCGCGCTGGCCGAGGCCACGGGGGCGTCGCTGCACCTGAGCGCCTTCGTCGAACCCTTGGCGACCCTGCCGCTGCTGGACAAGGGCATTCAGGAGGAAACCCGCGAGCGTTGCTTGCAGGAGCGCCGCGAATGGCTGGCCGACGAGGCCGCGCTGATGGCTTCCAAGGGCGTGCATGTGACCCGCGAGGTGGTCTGGACCCAGCAGGTGCGCGAGGAAATTCTCTCCCACGTCAGGGAAATGCAGCCGGACCTGCTGGTCAAGGACCTGCAGCACGAGCCGCTGCTCAAGCGCGCCTTTATCACCCCGCTGGACTGGCACTTGCTGCGCGATTGCCCGGTGCCGGTCCATCTGGTCAGCCAGGCCGCCAATCCACTGCCCAAGCGGGTGCTGGCGGCGGTCGACCCGTCGCAGCCGCAGACCCAGATCAGCGGCCTCAACCAGCGCATCCTGGCGGCCGCCAATGGCCTGGCCCTGCAATGCAACGCCGAGCTGCACCTGGTGCACACCTACGACCTGATGCCAGCCTACCTGGGCAGTGTCGGCGCCGGTGCGGCAGGCTGGAGTGGCGATCTGGTCGAAGAACTGCGCCAGTCCCAGCACTGGGCCTTCACCGCTCTGGCCGACGATTTCGGCGTGCCGGCCGAGCGTCGCCATTTCATCCCGGGCTCGCCGATCGGCGCCATCGCCGACTTCGCCGCCCAACAGCAGATGGATGTGATCGTGATGGGTCGGGTCCACCGCCAGGGCCTGAGCAAGCTGATCGGCAGTACCACCGAACACATTCTCAACCATGGGCCGAGCAGCATCCTGGCGATCAGCTAGCGGTGATCTCCCGGCCTGCGCCTCCTGTGCGCAGCGCTGCCCTGGGGCATCGTCATATAGAAAAGGCCCCTGCCATAGGGTCAGGGGCCCTGTCGAAGTCGGGGTCAGCCGTTTTTCACCGGGATGCGTTTTTCCGGTTTGATGGCCTCGGGCTTCTTCGGCATGCTGATGGTCAACACGCCCTTGCTGAAGCGCGCCTCGATGTTGTCTGGGTCTACTCCCTGGGGCAGGTTGAACATACGTTCGAACGAACCGTAGTGGCGTTCGCTCAGGTAGTAGTCTTTCTTCTTCTCCTCTTTCTCTTCCTTCTTTTCGCCCCTGATCACCAGGTTGCCGTTGCTCAGGTTGATCTCGATATCCTTCTCATCCATGCCCGGCAGTTCTGCTGTGATCTCGAAGCTGCGTTCCTTCTCGGCGATATCCACGGCCGGAACGGCCTTGCCCAGCAGTTCGCGGCGCAGGAACGGCTCCACATCCAGCCGGCGACGACCGAACGGCAGGCGTAGCGAGCCGTGAGAGAAGTCCTCGAACAGGCTGTCGACCTGCTGGCGCAGGGTTTCGAACGGATGCCAGGGCTCCGTCAGCTCGGTGCGTTCTTGGCTCTCTTGCTCGGTCTTCTTGATCGGCATTTTCTTCGCGCTACCAACCATTTTTTGTCCCTCCATTCAGGGCGTCCAGAAATGGACAAATAGATTGTGCGCCCCGCTCGGGCCCCAACTTTGATCAAGATCAAAGCGCCTGTATGGCTTGCGGACTGCGCTTCCCGAAACATTGATCAAGATCAACCCCGGCGCATGGGCCGCGCTCTAGCCTGAAGCTCAGAGGATGGTGCGGGGATCTCCTGATGCGCGTGACACCGAGCATTTGCACCTTTTGTGGAGTCGGCTGCGGCATCGGCCTGCGGGTCGAGGAAGGTTGGGTGATCGGCGTCGAGCCACAGCCCGGGCATCCGGTCAGCCAGGGCCAGTTGTGCGCCAAGGGCTGGTCGAGCAGCTTCGCGGTCGATCCTGGCAACCGCCTGACCACGCCCTTGATCAAGGAGCATGGCCGCTTTCGCCCCGCCAGTTGGGACGAGGCGTTGCAGCGGGTCGCCGATGAGTTCGGCGCGGCACTGCAGGCCTTGGGGCCGCAAGGGGTCGGGGTGATCAGCTGTGCCCGCGCCACCAACGAGGACAACTACGCCGCGCAGAAATTCGCCCGCGCGGTGCTCGGCACCCACAACGTCGACCACTGCGCGCGGATCTGCCACAGCCCGTCGGTGGCCGGCCTGGCGCGCACCCTCGGCTCCGGGGCAATGAGCAACAGCATCGCCGACATCGACCTGGCCGAGGTGATCCTGGTGATCGGCGCCGACGTCACCGAAAACCACGCCATGATCGGCGCGCGCATGCTGCGCGCCCAGGCCCGCGGCGCCAAGCTGATCGTCGTCGATCCGCGCAAGACGCGCCTGGCCCGCCTGGCCGATCTGCACCTGCAGCTGCGCCTGGGCAGCAACATCGCCCTGCTCAACGGCCTGTTGCAGATCATCCTGGCCAATGGTTGGGAAAACAGGGCCTTTCTCGCCGCGCGCTGCGAGGACATCGAGCCGCTGCGCCGCCACCTGGCCGGGGTCACGGTCGAGCAGACCAGTGCCCAGACCGGCATCGCCGCCGCCGACCTGGAACGGGTCGCCTACCTGTTCAGCCACGCGAAGACCGCCTTCACCGCCTACGGCATGGGCATCACCCAGTTCCAGAGCGGCACCAACAACGTCATCGCGGTTTCCAACCTGGTCCTAGCCTGTGGTCAGATCGGCCGCCCCGGCACCGGCATCAACCCGTTGCGCGGCCAAAACAACGTGCAGGGCGCCTGCGACATGGGCTGCCTGCCCAACGTCTACCCCGGCTACCAGGCGGTCAGCGACCCGGCGGTACGGGCCAAGTTCGCCGCCGCCTGGGGACGCCCCCAAAGCGACCAGTCGGGCCTGACCTCGCTGGGCATGACCAAGGCCGCGCTGGCCGGTGAGCTGCGCGCGCTGATGATCATGGGCGAGGAGCCGGTACTCACCGACCCGGATCAGAACCATGTGGCCAGCGCCCTGGCGGCCCTGGACTTTCTGGTGGTGGTGGAGCTGACCCTGACCGAGACCGCCAGGATGGCCGACGTGGTCCTACCGGCGGTGGCCTTCAGCGAGAAGCATGGCACCTTCACCAACTGCGAACGCCGGGTGCAGCGCATCCGTCCGGCCATCGCGCCACCCGGCACGGCGCGCGGCGACTGGCAGATCCTCGCCGAACTGGCCACGCGCCTGGGCTGCCGTGGGCTGGACTGGGCGGATGCCGAGGCGGTGTTCGATGAAATGGCGCAGCTGACCCCGAGTTTCTCCGCCATGACCTATGCCGGCCTGGACCTGCACCAGGGCCTGCAGTGGCCGTGCAATGCCGCCAATCCGCAGGGCTCGCCGGTGCTGCATGTCGAGGCCTTTCCGATCGGCCGGGCGCGGCTGCTGCCGGTCAGCCAGGTCGAGCCGGACGAGCTGCCGGACGCCGAGTACCCCTTCGCCTTCACCACCCATCGCCTGCACTTTCACTACGGCGGCGGCTCGATGACCCGCAAGTCGCCGCTGCTCGAACGGGAAACCCCGGCGGCGCTGCTGTTCATGCACCCCGAGGACGGCATCGCCCTGGGCCTGCGTGACCAGCAGGCGGTGGGCGTGCGCTCGCGCCGGGGCTATCTGGAGACCCGCGTGCACCTGACCGACGATGTGCCGCGCGGCACCCTGGCGATGCCCTATCACTTCCGCGAGGCGCCCTGCAATCGCCTGACCAACGGCGCCCAGGACCCGGTCAGCAAGATGCCGGAACTCAAGGCCTGCGCGGTGGCGGTGGTGCCGCTTGCCGTCGGCGTGGCCCCGCGGGCACAGGCCGGGGCCTGGCAGGAGAGCGCGCATGCAAGCCTATAGCCTGGATCGCCCGGAACGCCTGCGCGCCCACCTGGCCCGCGAGCGCCAACTGTATCAGGTGCAGCCGGACGGCCAGGGCGGGAGGCACTGGCAGCTGACCAGCGCCGGCAGCCTCTGTGACTTTCAGGCCGACGCCGAACCGCCGCCATTTTCCGCCAAGAGCTTCTTCTTCGCCGAGCGCGAACTGCTGTTTCGCTTCGACGGTGGCCACTTCTATTCGGCCCTGCCGGACGTCGCCGCGCAGGTGTTGTTCGGCCTGCATGCCTGCGACCTGGTGGCGGTGGCCTACCAGGACCAGTTCTTCGCCGGCGACCCGCATTACCAGGCGCGCCGCCAGGCAACCCTGCTGGTCGGCCTCGACTGCCTGCACAGCTGCGCCGGCGGCTTCTGCAGCACCCTGGACAGTGGCCCGGCGGTTCGGCCCGGGAGCGCCGACCTGATCCTGCTGCCGCGCGAGGCCGAGGAGGCCGACTGGCTGCTGCTGGTCGCGTCCGAGGCCGGCCGCGACGCCTTGGTCGGGCTCAGCCTGGACCCGGCCAGCGCGGACTGGCAGGCCGAGCGCGAGGCCAACAGCGCCCGGGTGGCGCGCGAACAGGGCGAGCAGCGCGACGTCGTCGAGGGCATCGCGGCGCTGAACGCCGGGCGGATCGACGCGGCCACCTGGGAGGAACTGGGCTTGCGCTGCCTGGCCTGTTCCGGCTGTACCTCGGTGTGCCCGACCTGCTCCTGTTTCGCCCCGCGGGAGCAGGCCGACGAGCACGGCGGCGTGCAGCGCGAGCGGGTCTGGGACAGTTGCCTGTACGAGAGCTTTCAGCGCGAGGCCAGCGGCCACAACCCCAGCGCCACTGCCGGGCTGCGGGTCCAGCGCTTCTGGGCGCACAAATTCGGCGACGATTTCAAGGCCAGTTTCAATCGCTATGGCTGCGTCGGTTGCGGCCGCTGCGATCGCGTCTGTCCCGGCGGCATAGGCGTGCATGGGGTCATGCACAGGGTGGTGCAGCGATGATCGAGGCGACGCCACGCAGGTTGCACCTGCTCGAGCACTATGCCGACGGTGAGGACGCTCGCCACTTCAGTTTTCGCATCGAGGCGCCGGCGGCGGCCGACCTGACGGTGATTCCCGGGCAGTTCTTCATGCTCGCGCTGCCGGGCCATGGTGAGGCGCCGTTCACCTATGTCAGCCGGCCCGACCGCACAGGCCTGTTCAGTGCCCTGATCCGGCGCATGGGCCGCCTTACCGACGCCTTGTTCGAGCTGAACAATGGCGCCGTGCTGGGCTATCGCGGGCCCTTCGGCAGGGGCTGGCCGTTGTTCTTCAGCGCCCAGCGGGTCATCGCCGTGGCCGGCGGCTGTGGCCTGGCACCCCTGGCCGGGGTGATCCAGGAGGCCACCAGCAATCGCCTGCCCGTACAGTTGAGCGTGCTCTACGGTGCGCTCCACAGCGCCGCCCAGGTGCTCAGCCGCGAACGCGAGCAGTGGCGCCAGGCGCTGCCGCTGATCGAGACCTTCGACCGAGCGACGGTGGGGCAGCGCCAGGGCACACCGCTCGAGCACCTCGACGAAGTCTTTGCCGCGCACTCACCCGAGGCGCTGCTGTGCTGTGGGCCTGAGCCGCTGATGCTGGCCACGGCCGAGCAGTGCCTGCGCCGGGGCATGGCCGCCGACAAGATCTGGCTGTCGCTGGAGCGGCGCATGCACTGCGCCGATGGCCTGTGCGGCCATTGCTATGTCGGCGCCAGCTACGCCTGCCAGGACGGCCCGACCTACCGCTACGACCGCTATCTGCACCTGCTGGCGAATACCCGGCAGCCAGCGGTCGGCCAGGATCTACGTTTCTGTTGATGGATTGAGCAAGGGGTACGCCATGCGTGGGCCGATCATCGAGAAATACCCCAGGGACCTGCGCGTCGCGCCCAACTGGCTGGATACCGAGCAGGCGCGCGAGGCGTTCTCCTGGGAGGCCGAGGCCAAGGCGCTAAGCGGTCTGCCCGATGGCGGCCTGAACCTGGCCTACGAGGCGGTCGATCGGCATGCCCAGGGCCGCCGCCGGCGGCATGTGGCGCTGCGTATCCTCGATCGCAACGGCGGCCGCTGCGACCTCAGCTATGCGCAACTGAGCAGCCTGAGCAACCGCTTCGCCAACGTGCTCAAGCGCCTCGGCGTCGCGCCCGGCGAGCGTCTGTTCGTCCTCTGCAACCGCGGGCTGGAGCTGTACCTCGGGGTGCTCGGCGGCCTGAAGAACGGCTGCGTGGTCTGCCCGCTGTTCTCCGCGTTCGGCCCGGAGCCGATCGAGACCCGCCTGCGCCTCGGCGAGGGCAGCGTGCTGCTGACCAGCGAAAGCCTGTACCGGCGCAAGGTGGCCGGCATCCGCGAGCGCTTGCCGGCGCTGCGCCATGTGCTGCTGTACGAGGAAAATGGTGGTGCGCTCGAGTGCCCGGCGGGCACCGAGAGTCTGCCGCGCCTGCTGGCCGAGGCCGACGAGGACTTCGCCATCGCCGCGACCACGGCCGAGACGCCCTCGCTGCTGCACTTCACCAGCGGCACCACCGGCACCCCCAAGGGCGCCCTGCATGTGCACGGCGCCGCGCTGACTCACCTGGTCACCGGCAAGTACGCCCTGGACCTGCACGACGACGACCTCTACTGGTGCAGCGCCGATCCCGGCTGGGTCACCGGCACCTCCTACGGCATCCTCGCGCCGCTGCTGCTAGGCGTCACCAGCGTGGTCGACAGCGGCGAGTTCGACGCCGAGCGCTGGTACGGGATTCTCGAGAAGCAGCGGGTCAGCGTCTGGTACACCGCGCCGACGGCCATCCGCCTGCTGATGAAGGCCGGCGCCGAACTGGCCAGCCGGCACAATTTTTCCCAGCTGCGCTTCGTCGCCAGCGTCGGCGAGCCGCTCAATCCCGAGGCGGTGTGGTGGGGCAAGGAGGTGCTCGGCCTGCCGATCCACGACAACTGGTGGCAGACCGAGACCGGCGGCATCATGATCGCCAACACCCCGGCGATGCTGATCAAGCCCGGCTCCATGGGCAAGCCGCTGCCGGGCGTCGAGGCAGCGATCGTTGCCCGGCGCGACGACGGCGGCCTGCAGTTGCTGGAGGACGAGGTGGTCGGCGAGCTGGCCCTCAGGCGCCCCTGGCCGGCGATGTTCCGCACCTACCTGGGCCAGGAGGAGCGCTACCAGCGCTGCTTCGTCGGCGACTGGTACCTCAGCGGCGACCTGGCCCGGCGCGATGCCGACGGCTACTACTGGTTCGTCGGCCGCAGCGACGACGTGATCAAGTCGGCCGGCCACCTGATCGGCCCGTTCGAGGTGGAAAGCGCCCTGCTGGAGCATCCGGCGGTGGTCGAGGCGGCGGTGATCGGCATGCCCGACGAACTGCTCGGCGAGACGGTCAAGGCGTTCGTCGCGCTGAACAGCGGCTTCGAGGCGAGCGAGGCGCTGCACGACGAATTGCTCGGTCACGCGCGCAAGCGCCTGGGCGCCGCGGTGGCGCCCAAGGCCCTGGCGTTTCTGCCGAGCCTGCCGCATACCCGCAGCGGCAAGCTCATGCGCCGGCTGCTCAAGGCCCGCGAGCTGGGCCTGCCCGAAGGCGACACCTCGACCCTGGAGAATCCGACATGAGCGCGCAGCCAGTGCCTTATGAATCGCCGTTCGCGCTGCGCCTGCTGCATGACATGCTGCGCATCCGCCGCCTGGAGGAGCGCGCCGCCGAGTTGTACGGCGAGGGCAAGATCCGCGGCTTCCTGCACCTGTATATCGGCGAGGAGGCGGTGGCGGTCGGCGCCCTGCACGCCCTGGCGCCGGACGATGCGGTGGTCGCCACCTACCGCGAGCATGGCCATGCGCTGATCCAGGGCGTGCCGATGCAGGCGATCATGGCCGAGATGTTCGGCTTGCAGCAGGGCTGCTCGCGCGGACGCGGTGGCTCGATGCACCTGTTCGATGCCAACACCCGATTCTTCGGCGGCAACGCCATCGTCGCCGGCGGCCTGCCGCTGACCGTGGGCCTGGCCCTGGCCGAGCGCCTGCAGGGCGGCACGCGCATCGCGGTGTGTTTCTTCGGCGAGGGGGCGATGGCCGAGGGCGCCTTTCACGAGGCGCTCAACCTGGCGGTGTTCTGGCAGTTGCCGGTGCTGTTCTGCTGCGAGAACAACCTCTACGCCATGGGCACTGCACTAGCCCGCTCGCAATCGCAGACCGACCTCTGCGCCAAGGCCGCGGCCTACAAGGTGGCAACCCAGGCGGTGGACGGCATGGACGTGGTCGCGGTGCACGAAGCCAGCCGCGCCGCGGTCGAGCAGGTGCGGGCGGGGCAGGGGCCGTATTTCCTCGAGATGCAGACCTACCGCTTCCGCGCCCACTCGATGTTCGACCCCGAGCTGTACCGCGACAAGGCCGAGGTCGAGCAGTGGAAGGCCCGCGGACCGATCCTCAGCTATACCGCGCGGCTCAGGGCCCAGGGCCTGCTCGACGACGCCGGGCTGGTGGCCCTCGAGGCCGAGGTCGAGGCCGAGGTGGAGGCGGCGGTGACCTACGCCCAGGCCGGCAGCCTGGAGCCGGTGGCCGACCTCTGCCGCGACGTCTATACACCGCAGGTGAGCCCATGAGCACGCCTACCACCTACCGCGAGGCGGTGCGCGAAGCCCTGCGCGAAGCCCTGCAGCGCGACCCGCGGGTGTTCCTGATGGGCGAGGACGTCGGCCGCTACGGCGGCACCTATGCGGTGTCCAAGGGCCTGCTGGAGGAGTTCGGCGAGCAGCGCGTGCGCGACACGCCCTTGTCCGAGCTGGGCTTCGTTGGCGCCGGCATTGGCGCGGCCCTGGGCGGCATGCGGCCGATCGTCGAGGTGATGACGGTGAACTTCAGCTTGCTCGCCCTCGACCCGCTGATCAACACCGCGGCGACCCTGCGGCACATGTCCGGCGGGCAGTTCTCGGTGCCGCTGGTGGTGCGCATGGCCACCGGCGCCGGGCGTCAGCTCGCGGCCCAGCACTCGCACAGCCTGGAGGGCTGGTACACGCATATCCCGGGGCTGAAGGTCCTCGCCCCGGCGACGCTGGAGGACGCCCGCGGCATGCTCTGGCCGGCGCTGCAGGACCCCGACCCGGTGCTGATCTTCGAGCATGCCCAGCTGTACAACCTGGAAGGCGAGCTGGAGCCGGGCCAGGTGGTCGACATCCACTCGGCGCGGGTGCGCCGCGCGGGTAGCGACCTGAGCCTGATCACCTACGGCGGCACCCTCGGCAAGGCCCTGGCGGCGGCCGAGCAACTGGATGCCGAGGGCATCAGCGCCGAGGTCATCGACCTGCGCGTGCTGCGTCCGCTGGACGACGCGACCCTGCTGGCCTCGGTGCGCAAGACCCGCCGCGTGCTGGTGGTCGACGAAGGCTGGCGCAGCGGCAGCCTGGCCGCGGAAATCATCACCCGGATCATCGAGCAGGGCTTCTTCGAGCTGGACGCGCCGCCGATGCGTCTGTGCAGCGCCGAGGTGCCGATCCCCTACGCCAAGCACCTGGAGGACGCCGCCTTGCCGCAGCTGGCGTCGATAGTGGCGGCGGCCCACCAGGTCTGCGGTTGATCCGGGAGTGCCGGCATGATCGAATTCAAGCTGCCCTCGCTGGGCGCCGATATGGACGAGGGCACCCTGCTGGAGTGGCGGGTGCAGCCCGGCGATACGGTCAGGCGTGGCCAGGTGGTCGCCGTGGTCGATACCGCCAAGGCTGCGGTGGATGTCGAATGCTGGCACGACGGCGAGGTCTTCGAGCTGCTGGTCGAACCCGGCCGCAAGCTGCCGGTCGGAACCCCGATCGCCACCCTGCTGGAACCCGGTGAGAGTGCCGCGAGCGCCAGGCGCATGGCCCCCTCGGCCGCGCCCACGGCGCCCACAGCCGCAGCGGCCGCCAGCCTGGTCCCTGTGGAAATGCCGGCCAGCCGCGCCAAGGTCTCCCCGGCGGCGCGCAAACGTGCCGCCGAACTGGGCCTGGACCCGACGGTGCTGCACGGCAGCGGGCCCCATGGCGTGATCACCCTGGACGATGTCGAAGCCGCCGGCCGCGTCGCCGCGCCGACCGAGCGGGAAGCGCCAGTCAGCGGCCCGACCGATCGCGGCCCGACCGAACGCGGCCCTACCGATAAGCAGGCGGCCATGCGCCAGGCCATCGGCGCCGCCATGAGTCGCTCCAAGCGCGAGATTCCCCACTATTACCTGAGCGAGAGCATTGCCCTGGGCAACGCCATGGCCTGGCTGCGGGCGCACAACGCCTCGCTCGATCCGGAGCAGCGCCTGCTGCCGGCGGTGCTGCTGCTCAAGGCGGTGGCCCTGGCGCTGCGCGATTACCCGCAGCTCAATGGCTACTGGCTCGATGGCGCCTTTAAGCCGGCCGGGGGCAGCCACCTGGGCGTAGCCATCGCCCTGCGCCAGGGCGGACTGATCGCCCCGGCGCTGCACGACGTCGCCGACAAGCCGCTGGGCCAGCTGATGAGCGAATTCGCCGACCTGGTGCAACGCGCACGTAGCGGCTCACTGCGCAGCAGCGAACTGAGCGACGCCGGCCTGACCGTCACTCAACTTGGCGATCAGGGCGTGGACAGCGTGTTGGGCGTGATCTATCCGCCGCAGGTGGCCCTGGTCGGCTTCGGCTGTATCCGCGAGCGGGCCTGGGTCGAGGACGGCAAACTCGGCGTGATGCCGAGCGTGGTGGCCAGCCTGGCGGCCGACCATCGCGCCAGCGATGGCCATTACGGCGCGCGCTTTCTCGGCGTCCTCGACCACCTGCTGCAAAGCCCCGACAACCTCTGAGGAACACAGCCATGGATCAGCAGCAAATGCGCCGCGAGGTACTCGAGGCGCTCAAGGGCATCGCCCCGGAGGTCGACCCGGACAACCTGCGCGGCGATCGACCGCTGCGCGACGAGGTCGACCTCGACTCGATGGACTGGCTGCGCTTCATCAGCGCTCTGCATCGGCGCCTGGGGGTGAACATCCCCGAAGCCGACTACCAGCGCCTGCATAGCCTGGATGCGTTGCTGGCCTACTTGGCGCAGCGGCAACAACGCTGAAACGGCCGGGCGACGCGGCACCGCTCAGTCGCGGTGCCAGTGAATGCCGACGTGACGCTCGTCCTCGCTGTAGCTGTACTCGATGCGCCCCTTGTAGGCCGCGCTGAGGGCATGGCCGATGCGGTTGGCCAGGTGCACCCCGGTGGTGGTGACCTGCACCGAGCCTTGCTCTTCGCTGACCTTGAGCAGGCGCTCGAGGGCGTGCTGGGCTTTCTCCGCCGCTTCGGTGTTGTGGATCAGGTTGAGAATCTCGTCGCGGTGTTCGTCGAGAAAGTCGCCTGAGAGCTGCAGGGTACCGGCGGGCTCACCGTCGGCGATACGCTGGCAGGCCGGGCAGGCGAGGCTCTGCGCCTCGGCCGGCGGCGAGTCCTGCCAGGCCCAGCGGCCCTGCTGGTAGACGGCGCCACACTGCGGACAGAGTGCCGAGCCGCTGCTCGGCGGCTTGAGGTAGGGGTCGCCATGGTGAGTGGTGTAGAGCTGGTTCTTCTGACTCTGCTGTTGCTTGTCCATGTCCTTCTCCTGGAAGTCTATGGTCGCCTGCAGGTTGTCGGCTGAAGGGGCTGGACGGCTAAAGCGCCAGGCCGGCCGACGATATCCTGCTCCTGTCCTGTCTGTGCGCCAAGGCGCCGCTGGCTGGGTCCCTATCAACCAGTCTAGTTTGCTGCCTGGCCGGCGCTCAGGGTGCCAGGGGCTGCGCCAGTGGGCGCAGGGCGGGAAAATCCTCCGGGGTCAGGGTTTCCCTTTCCAGGAGCAGGCTGGCGCCGCGCTCGAGGTCGTCGCGGCGTGTCTCCAGCAGGCGCTTGGCGCGAGCGTAGGCCTCGTCGATCAGGCCCTTGATGCACAGGTCGACCTCGCGCGCGGTTTCCTCGGAATAGTCCTTCTCGCGCAGGCTGATCGCCTGATCGCCCAGGTAGCTGGAACTCTGTTTCTCCAGCACCGCCTGGCCGACCTTGCTCATGCCGAAGCGGGTGACGATCTGCCGGGCGATGTCGGTGACCTTGGCCAGGTCATCGGCGGCGCCGGTAGAGATCTCACCGAAGATCAGCTCCTCGGCAGCGCGGCCGGCCAACAGCACGGTCATGCGGTTCTTGAGTTCCGGCAGGGTGATCAGGAAGCGGTCTTCGGTGGGGCGCTGCAGGGTATAGCCGAGGGCGCCGACCGAGCGGGGGATGATCGAGACCTTGTGCACCGGGTCCATGCCGGCCAGGCTGGACGCGGCCAGGGCGTGGCCCATCTCGTGGTGCGCCACCACCTGGCGCTCGTGGGGCAGCAGCAGGCGGCCTTGCCGCTCGCTGCCGACCACGATGCGCTCCACCGCGTTGGTGAAGTCGGCCATGCCGACGGTCTCGGCGCCGCGGCGGGTGGCGAGAATCGCCGCCTCGTTGACCAGGTTGGCCAGGTCGGCGCCGGAAAAGCCGGTGGTGATGCCGGCGACCTTGTCGAGATCGAGGTCGGCGCTGGCCTGGATGCGCTTGACGTGGACCTTGAGGATGGCGGTCCGGCCATTGCGGTCCGGCCGGTCGATGACGATCTGGCGGTCGAAGCGACCGGCCCGCAGCAGGGCCGGGTCGAGCACTTCCGGGCGGTTGGTGGCGGCCAGCAGCACCACGCCCTCACGGGTGTCGAAGCCGTCCAGTTCGGCCAGCAGCTGATTGAGGGTCTGCTCCTTTTCGTCGTTGCCGCCATAGGCGCCCACCCCGCGCATCTTGCCCAGGGCGTCCAGTTCGTCGATGAAGATGATGCAGGGCGCGGACTTGCGCGCCTGCTCGAACAGGTCGCGGACTCGGGCGGCGCCGACGCCGACGAACATCTCGACGAACTCCGAGCCGGAGATGGAGAAGAATGGCACGTTGGCCTCGCCGGCCACCGCCTTGGCCACCAGGGTCTTGCCCGTGCCCGGCGGGCCGACCAGCAGGATGCCCTTGGGAATGCGTGCGCCGAGCCGGTTGTACCTGGGCTGGTCCTTGAGGAAGGACACCACTTCCTGCAGTTCGGCCTTGGCGTCGTCGATGCCGGCGACGTCGTTGAAGGTCACCCCGGTATCGTGCTGGACGAAGACCTTGGCCTTGGACTTGCCGACGCTGACCATGCCGCCCAGGCCCTGGCCACCCATCATGCGGCGCAGCATCAGGCTCCAGAAGGCGAAGATCAGCAGAAACGGCAGCAGCCAGCCCAGCAGGTTGGTGAACAGGCCGCCCTGGCGGGTACCACTGAAGCTGACCTGCGAGGCGTCCAGCGCCTCGGCCAGCTCCGGCTCGACCCGAATGGTGGTGAACTGGGTGCGGTTGTTGATCGGCTCCTTGAGCGTACCGCTGATCTGCTGTTGCTCGATGCGCAGGTCGCTGACCTTCTGCTCCTTGAGCAGCCGCATGAACTCGCTGTAGGGCAGCTGTTCTACGGCGGTACGCGAGGCCCACCAGTCCTGCGCGACCAGCAACAGGCTGAAGGCAACCAGGAAGTACCAGAGAGACCACTGCTGATGCTTTTCCAAGGGCCTGTCCTCGTTGCCGGCCGTTGCAGTTCTAACTCGAACGCCGGCGGCTGGCATTGATACCGATCAACCCACAGGCTTCGGCCGGGCGCTGGGGCGGGAGCGGCCGCTAAACTCAAAGGATAGAGCAGGATGGAGAACCACCATGGCGATTCGTGACGGTTTTATCGGCACCATTGGCGACACGCCGCTGATCCGACTCGGCAAGCTCAGTGCCGAGTGCGACTGCGAAATCCTCGCCAAGGCCGAGTTTCTCAATCCCGGCGGTTCGGTCAAGGACCGCACGGCCCTGGGCATCATTCTCGACGCCGAGCGCAATGGCCGCCTGGCGCCGGGCGGCACCGTGGTGGAGGGCACTGCCGGCAATACCGGTATCGGCCTGGCGCATATCTGCGCGGCGCGCGGCTACCGCTGCATCATCGTGATCCCGGACAACCAGTCCCGGGAGAAGCTCGAACTGCTGCGCCAGCTCGGCGCACAGGTGCGTGCGGTGCCGCCCAAGCCCTACAGCGACCCGGACAACTATCAGAAGGTCGCCGCGCGCCTGGCCGCGTCGATACCCGGCGCCGTGTGGGCCAACCAGTTCGACAATACGGCCAATCGCGAGATTCACTACCGCACCACCGGCCCGGAAATCTGGCGCGACACCGAGGGCCGGGTGGATGCCTTCGTCTGTGCCACCGGCACCGGCGGTACTCTGGCCGGCGTGGCGCGCTATCTCAAGGAGCGCAAGCCCGAGGTGCGTATCGTCCTGGCCGACCCGATGGGCAGCGCGCTTTACCATTGGGTGTTGGAGGGCGAGTTGTGCGCCGAGGGCAGTTCGATCACCGAAGGCATCGGCACCAGCCGGGTCACCGCCAACCTGGAGGGCACGCCGATTGATTCGGCCCTGCGCGTGGACGACCAGCAATGCCTGGACATGATCTACCGGTTGTTGCGCGAGGAAGGCCTGTTCGTCGGCGGTTCCAGCGGCATCAACCTGGTCGCTGCGCTGCAGTTGGCCCGCGAGATGGGCCCGGGACACTGCATCGTGACCCTGCTCTGCGACCGTGGCGGCTTGTACGCCGGGCGCCTGTTCAATCCTGACTGGCTGCGTGAGGCGGGCCTGCGGGTACCGGTGTGAGGGCCACGGGCGCCGGCGGGTCGAGCAATGGCTTCAGCACGGCGTGCATGTTGCGCCAGTGACTGCCCTGCCAGAACAGTCGATCGCAGCGTTCGCAGCGCATGAACTGCTGGTAGCTGCAGCCGATGCGGGAGGGCAGGCGTTCCCGGGCTTCCTCCAGCTCCACCGGCTGCAGCGGTACGTTGCAGTGCAGGCAGAGACTGAATGGGCGCGCGCTGCCTGCCAGGTCGAGGCGCTGAAACAACTCGCGCAGCTGCTGCTCCGACTTGAGGGCGCGCACATAGCAGCCATGGTCGATCACCCGTCGCTTGAGCAGTTCGCGGTCGCGGGTCAGGACGATGCGGCCCTGCTGCGCGGCGATGGCGGCGATCTCCTGATCGTCCAGGGTCTTGGCGTAGAGGGTGTCGAAGCCGCACATGCGCAGCAGCCGGGCCAGGCCGCCGAGGTGGGCGTCGGCGATGAAGCGCAGGGTGCGCAGCGGTCGTTCGCGCACCTTGAGCAGGCTGCTGATGTCCAGGCTCTCGAACTTGGGATAGACCGCCACCCGGTCGTCCTCGGCCAGCAGCCGATCGAAGCCGACCGACTCGCCGTTGACCAGCAGCAACTCGACCTCGGTGTGGGGCACTCCGAGCGCTTCGATCATGTGCTTGGTGGTGGCGGCCTGGGCGCATTCGCAGGAGAAGGCCCGCTGCCGCCGCTCGGTGGGCAGGAAATCGTTGAGTTCCTGATAGAAGCGAAAAGTGGCCCGGACCATGTGTCAAGTCTAGCCGACTCAGCGGGCGCGGAAGTTCTTCAGCTGCCAGGGGTCGTCCAGGTCGAGGTCCTCGGGAAACAGGCCGCGGCGGGCCTTCAGCGGTGTCCAGTCGCTGTAGACCCCGCTGACTTCGCCCAGGTAGGGCAGGCACAGCGGCAGGATCTGGTCATGGGGAATCTCGTCCGGCTCGACGATGCCGCAGTCGGGGTGCCGTATGGCCCAGACCACCCCGGCCATCACCGCCGCGGTGACCTGCAGGCTGGTGGCATTGTTCTGCGGGCAGAGTGCTCGCGCCTGTTGGATCGACAGGCGCGAGCCATACCAGTAGGTCCCGCGGGGGTGGCCCATGAGCAGCACGCCGAGCGCGTCGACGCCGTCGACGATGTCGTTCTCCAGCAGACGCTGGCGGCGTTGCGGCCGCCAGTTGCACCCCGCCAGCTCGTGCAGCGACAGCACCGCCGCATCGCAGGGATGGTAGGCGTAGAGCACCGTCGGGCGATAGTCGGGGGCATCGGTATGGCCCAGGGTGAAGTAGTCGGCGATTGAGATCGATTCGCTATGGGTGACGAGAAAGCCCAGTTGCGCGCCGCCCACCGGCGTCCAGCTGTGCACCCGGGTGGCTGCCCCGGGCCGGGTCAGGTAGATGGCCGCCTGGCAACCGAAGGCATGACGGCAGCCATCGTCGGGCATCTCCCGTTCATGGCTGCCCCAGCCCAGTTCGGCTGGCTGGCAGGCCTCGCTGAGGAAGCCGGGTACCGACCAGGTGTTGACGAACTCGCCCATGGCCTTGGGCGCCAGGGCATATTGCGAGTCGCGTTCGGCGATATGGATGCTGCGGATACCCAGGGTCCGCGCCAGCTTGGCCCAGTCTTGTCGCGTGGCGGGCACCGGCACATCGCGCTCACCGTCAGCGGCCAGCTCGAGCAGCGCCTGCTTGAGCAGGTGGGAGATCAGCCCTGGGTTGGCCCCATGGGTAACGACCGCCGTTGGACCTGGCGCGGCTGGCCTGCGCAGGGCCAGCACCGCTTCGCGCAGGGCATAGTTGGAACGCTCGGAGAGCGACAGGTGGGGATCGTCATAGCCGCCAGGCCAGGGCTCGATGCAGGTGTCCAGGTAGAGCGCGCCGCGCTCGCGACACAACTGGATCAGCGCCAGGCTGGAGACATCGACCGACAGGTTGAGCAGGAAGTCGCCCGCAGCCAGTCGTTCGCCGAGGACCTGCCGGTAGTTGTGGGGCGTCAGTTCGACATGGAGCAGCGCGATGCCGTGCTTGCGGGCCAAATGCTCGCCCCAGTGATCGGGACTGATGATCAGCACTTGCCGGGGCTTGAGATCGAGGTGGCGCAGCAGCAACGGCAGAACGCCCTGACCGATGCAGCCGAAGCCCAGCATGACCAGGCGTGCGCTGAAACGTTGGGGCTTGGCGGCCTTGCCCATGCTGTTCCTCCGCAAATGGCCCGGCCCTGTCGAGGGAAGCGCGAGCGGCGGATGTGGCGCTGCGCGTTGAACCCGCCGCCGCGGCTGTTCAAGGTTTTTTCGGCTCACGCCACTTGAACCTCGACAGACGGGTCAGTTCGTCGATGCTCAGGAGCTTGTGGTGGCGCTCGCCGCGGATGATCCAGGTCGGGTAGCTGTTGATCTGGGCGCTGAGGCAGGCCGGAGCCAGCAGGCCGTTGCGGCCGTTGGGGGTGCACTCGATGTAGGGCAGACGCTTGGCGGAGCTGCCGAACAGGTGCTTCTGCTCCTGGCAGGTGCCACACCAGTAGGCGCCATAGAACCTCGCGCCGCTGTCGCGCAGGTGGCTGGCCAGGGCCTGCAACCGCGGGCTCTCGCGGGGGGCGAACATGTCGCTGTAGTAGAGGTGCAGTGCACCCAGGGCGATGGCGGCGGCGACGGTGCTATTGATCAACCAGGGTTGCCAGCCGATGCCTGGCGCGGACTTGGGGCGTATGAGTGTCACCCGGACGAAGATCGCCGCCAGCAGTGCCAGGGACAGCAGGCACCAGGCACAGAACGCTTCGAGTTCTATCCAGCTGACCAGGGTCAGGTAGAGGCTGATGCACAGGCCGAAGAAGGCGGACAACCAGAGTCGCCGCCAGCGCAGCAGGCGTGCCGGCAGGCGCCAGGCGTTGTAGGCCAGCAGGGCGTAGAGGGCGAAGCCCCAGAGCGCCAGCGGCAGCCCCAGGACCCTCGACCAGCGGCTGTGCTGGATCAGCTCGCAGTCCGAACCCTCGGCGCAGAACGCCGGGATACCTTCGCGCCAGGCGACGAAGCTCAGGTAGCCGGTCACCAGCAGGCCCAGGGCCGCCAGCCCCAGTACCAGCCATTCGGGCTCGCGCACGCGGCTTTTCTTCAGGCTGCTCTGGGTAGGAACCGTTGCTCGACTGCTGCTCATGGCGGTAGGCCCTCGGCTTCGATGGCGCCCGATCAGTCATCGCCTGCACCGGGCAAAAGGACGCAGGCGCCTGTACTGATCATCCGACTACAGTCTAGAAACTAGCAGTAAAACGCCGGTTCGGCAGAAACCTAGAAGTGGATTTCGGCGTTCTTCAGGCCGAGCTCGCGGAGTGTTTCGATCAGTGTGTCGAGGTGGGCGAAGGACTCGACCTCCTCACGCTCGTCCACCAGAAAGTAGCTTCTGCCGGCCTCCTTCTTGAAGAACACGATCCACTCTTTGGTATCGGTCGGGTTCGCGATCACGTGGGTATCGAAGATGGCGCCTTCGGCCTGCTTGGCTTTGATGTCGTTACGGTTCACTCGCTTTACCCCTGCGGAGCGCCTGTGCAGGGGTAGCCCCTGTACGCAGGCAGGTCGATGTTTTGCTGCTGACAGGGTCAAAGGTTAACATCTGATGATAATACTACGCACATATGACCTGCACAGGAGCACGTCATGATCGCCATCCGTGAAGCCTGGAGAGCCGGTCTGCTGGGGCGTGCCCATTGGTGGCGCAACCTGCTCGCCGGGGTGATCGTCGGGGTCGTGGCACTGCCGTTGGCGATGGCCTTTGCGATCGCCTCGGGCGTCAAGCCGGAGCAGGGGATCTACACCGCCATCGTGGGTGGCCTGCTGGTTTCGCTGTTTGGCGGTAGTCGTCTGCAAATCGCCGGGCCAACCGGGGCGTTCATCGTCATTCTCGCCGGGGTGACGGCCCAGTACGGTGTGGACGGCCTGCAGCTGGCGACCATGATGGCCGGCGTCATCTTGCTGCTGCTGGGTGTCACCCGCCTCGGCGCGGTGATCAAGTTCATCCCCGACCCGGTGATCGTCGGTTTCACCGCCGGGATAGGGGTGATCATCTGGGTCAGCCAGTGGCAGGATTTCTTCGGCCTGCCGGCGGTCAAGGCCGGGCATTTCCATGAGAAGCTCTGGCAGCTGCTCAAGGCGCTGCCGCACTTGCACCTGGCGACCACCCTGCTGGCACTGGCCAGCCTGGCCGTGCTGATCGTCGCCCCGCGTCTGGTCTGGCTCAGACGCGTACCGGGACCACTGCTGGCGATGGTGGCGATTACCCTGATCCAGTCGCTGTTCCAGTTCGAAGGGGTGGCCACCATCGGCAGCGCCTTTGGCGGCATACCTCAGGGGTTGCCGGCACTGGGGTTCCCGGAAGTCAGTCTGCCGCGGGTGCTCGAGCTGATCGGCCCGGCGTTCGCCATCGCCATGCTCGGGGCCATCGAGTCGCTGCTCTCGGCAGTGGTCGCCGATGGCATGGCCGGGACCAAGCACGACTCCAATCAGGAACTGATCGGCCAGGGCATCGCCAATCTGGTGACCCCGCTGTTCGGCGGCTTTGCCGCGACCGGCGCGATTGCGCGCACGGCCACCAATATCCGCAATGGTGGCAGCGGCCCGCTGGCCGGAATCGTCCATGCGCTGACCCTGGTGCTGATCCTCCTGTTCTTCGCGCCGCTGGCGGCGAACATTCCCCTGTGCGCGCTGGCGGCAATCCTGTTCGTGGTCGCCTATAACATGAGTGAGCTGCAGCACTTCACGCGCATGCTGCGGCGGGCTCCGCGGGCCGACGTGGCGATTTTGTTGATCACCTTCGGCCTGACGGTCTTCAGCGATCTGGTGATCGCGGTGAACATCGGGGTGATTCTGGCCATGCTGCAGTTCATGCGGCGCATGGCCGCTTCGGTGGAGGTGCAACAGCTTGTCGAGCAGGAGTTGCTGGGCGAGTTGCGGCTCGGCGGCCACAGCCAGCTACCTCCAGGTGTGCTGGTGTACACCATCGAAGGCCCCTTGTTCTTTGCCGCCGCCGAGACCTTCGAGCGCGTCCTGGGGCAAACGCAAAGCGACCCGCAGGTGCTGGTGATTCGCCTGAAACGCGTGCCTTTCATGGATATCACCGGGTTGCAGACGCTGGAAGAAGTCATCCAGCAGCTGCACAAGCGCAACATCGTGGTCAAACTCTGTGAAGCCAACGACAAGGTTCTGGGCAAGCTGCGTCGGGCCGGCATCCTGCAGGCCTTGGGGCAGGGGCATTATCACGGGGAGTTTCAGGCCGCGCTGAGGGCCGCCGACGAACTGCAGGGCGATTGATCGGACAGGCTCACGGCCTGCTGCTTGGGGCCATGGGATTCTTGGTCGAATAACTGACACCGTGGCTGTCGAGGTAGTCGCGAATCAGTTGGCGAACGACCTGTGAAGGCGTCAGGTCCTGGGCGGCGCAGAGTTCCTCGAAGGCTTTTTTCTTGACTGGATCGATGAGTACGGTGAGCCGCGCTGTCTTGCTTTCCATGGGATTGGTTTGCTTCGTGGTCGTCTAATGATAATCAAATTGTAATGCTGGCATCCGTTGCTGTCAGCGCAAGCGTTTTCTTGATCATGATGAGCGACCGTTTATCGAATTAGCCAGGTGGACCGTAACATTCACCCTGCTCGCCTCTCTAAGTTCCGTATGGGGAAATTGGAGGATACGAGGATGAAAACGTTACTCGGTAGTACAGCGCTCGGTGGCCTGCTCGTCATTGTGGCAGCCACGGCATCGGGCCAACCTCTCGGCACGCCATTCGCGGACCAAGGCTTCAGCCCCAGCATTACAGTGGCGGAAGGCGGTAGTAAGGCTCTACAGCAACACCACCGAATGTTCCGCGATGAAATAGTGCAACGTTCTGATGACAGCCAGCGCTTCACCCGGATGCTCGAAGAGCAACCGACCGCTGCCGGCCCACGGCCAGGTGCGGAGGAGCGCGAGTCGATGGATCAGCCCCAGTACCGCACACCGCTTGAGCGGGACAGGGCCGAATACGGTTGGCATTGATACAGAAGGGCTGCCGATTGCCGCGAGGCGGGCTTGGGCGTGAGGGCGGAGAGATCCGCCCTCGACCGTTGCATAAGCCGATGGGGATCAGATTGGCAAGCAAGGAGGGTGGCAGCATCGCTTGAGTTCTTGCGTCGAGTGGGGCTACCTTGGAAAGGTAGCCATGCCCCGGGCCCCGGCGATGAACAGGATTCGCTCGATTCCATAGCGCTGTCGCGCTCATGTCAGGATGATCCGCAGAGGCATAACGCGTCCAATGGAGGCCCTTGCTAGTGCGACATCATGTCTCCCGCTCCAGATACAAGGCGGCTTTGTGGCGACTGGTCGCCGTCTCGACGCTCAGCACTGGCCTGTTGTGGGGGACCGCCGAGGCCAAGATCAACTGGAGCTTCGATCAGGTCATCCGCAAGGCGGAGAAGCGCTATGGTCGCCAGGGACAGGCCAAGGAGCGCCTGCTGTCCTGGAGCGCGATGGTCGAGGATTACCGGGGTCTGTCTGAGGCCGAGAAAGTCGAGGCGGTCAATCGCTATTTCAATCGCCATGTGCAGTTCCGTGAAGACATCGCCTTGTGGAAGCAGGCCGACTACTGGGCGACGCCGGTGGAGACCCTGGTCATGGGCGCCGGCGACTGTGAAGACATCGCCCTGGCCAAATACTTCACCTTGCGTCTGCTCGATGTTGCCGAGGAAAAACTGCGTATCACCTACGCCAGGGTGCTGAACCCGCAGCAAGCGCATATGGTCATGACCTACCTGCCCGAGGCCGGCGCCGAGCCGATGGTGCTCGACAACCTCACCGAGGACATACTTCCAGCGTCTGCCCGTGACGACCTGCAACTGCTCTATGCCTTCGATGACCGAAGCATGTATGCCTTCGACGGCCGGGCCATGCGCCGCATCGGCGAGTCGCAGCAGATACCTTGCTGGCATGAACTGCTGAGCCGGCTAAGCAAGGATGGCTTCATGCCCAACCAGGGCTGATTCAGTCGTTAGTGTCCCGCTTTGGTCCGGTTGCGTCAGCATCGACGAGGTGCCTGCGGTCCGACGGCCATTACATGCCATTGGCGAAGGCCGAAATGCTCAGGTCGATGCGCTCGCGTAGCGGTTTCAGGGCCCGGGCATACTGCTCGAGGATTTCCAGGTCGTAGTCGATGCGCGCAGGCCAGCGATGACCAGCCTGCGCGGCAAGAGATGTAGCCTGGCCCAATTCAGACGCGAAACTGGTCCATCAGGCTCTGCTGGTGGTTGGCCAGGCGGTTGAGGTCCTGGCTGACCTGGGCCGACTCGTCGGCCTGGCTGGAGATCGACTCGGTGACATCACGGATCGAGGCGACGTTGCGGTTGATCTCCTCGGCCACCGAGCTCTGTTCCTCGGCCGCGCTGGCGATCTGCAGGTTCATGTCGGTGATCACCCCGACCGCCTGGCTGATGCGTTGCAAGGCGGCGACCGCCTGTTCGACCTGCTCGACGCTGCCTTGGGCCTGGCGCTGGCTGGTCTGCATGCTGCTGACCACCTCGCGGGTGCCGTGCTGCAGGCCCTCGATGACCTGACGGATCTCTTCCACCGAATCCTGGGTGCGCTTGGCCAGGTTGCGCACCTCGTCGGCGACCACGGCAAAGCCGCGTCCCGCCTCGCCGGCGCGGGCTGCCTCGATGGCCGCGTTGAGCGCCAGCAGGTTGGTCTGCTCGGCAATGGCACGGATTACCTCCAGCACCGAGCCGATCTGCTCGCTGCTGCCGGCCAGGCCCTCGACCTCCTGCATGGCCCGGTCCATCTGCCTGGCCAGTGACTCGATACTGCTGGTGGTCTGGTCGATCACCCCGAGGCCCTCGCGACTGGCCTGGTCGGCACTACGCGCCGCCTCGGCGGCCTGAGCGGCGTTGTGGGCGACGTCATGGGCGGTGGCGCTCATCTCCTGGAAGGCGGTGGCCACCTGGTCGACCTCGCGGAATTGCTGTTGCATGCCGGCGCTGGTCTGGCTGGCAATGGCCGCCGACTGGTCGGCGGTGCCGCGGGCGTCCTGCACGCTGCGTTTGACGTCGGCAATGACCGGTTGCAACTTGTCGAGCAGGCGATTGAACCAACCGGCCAGCTCGCCGAGCTCGTCGGTCTTGGCGTAGTCCAGGCGGCGGGTCAGGTCGCCTTCGCCGCTGGCGATGTCCTTGAGCATGGCGGCCACGCCGAGAATCGGTCGGGTCACCCCGCGGGCGGTCAGCCACATCAGCAGCAGGCCGGCGATCACCGCCGCCAGGCCAATCGACAGCGCCATGACGCTGTCGGCGGTGCGCCGCTGGTCGAGCTGGCTTTCCAGGGCGATGGACGGTCCCAGCAGGACTTGCTCGGGTACTTCCAGCAGCACGCTCCAGGGTTTGGCCTCGGGGATGGGCTTGAACGGCTGCAATACGCGCAGCATCTCGCCGTGTTGCAGCACCGCAGCCTCGCCACTGCCGATCAGGGGGCGCAACATGCTGGCATGCTCGGCGAAGGCCTTGTCTACCGAGCCGCTGAGCAGGCCGGCATCACGGCTGTGCCCGGCCAGCAGCGCCGCCGGGCTGAAGATGCTGACGTGCCCCGCGCCGTCGTAGAGGTCGCGGTTGGCTTGCACGCTTAGCTGCTGCAGGTTTTCCAGGCGAATGTCCACGCCCATCACGCCTATTACCTTGCCATTGAGTTCGAGCGGGAAGGCGATGCTGGTCATCAATACCTGCTGACCGGCGACTTCGTCGAAGTAGGGTTCCAGCACGCAGGCCTGGCGGCCGTCGCGTGGGCAGGTGTACCAGGCGTTGTAGGGATCGCCGCTGGGCCCGGTTTTGGTGTCGCCGAGCATCGACTCGGGCAGGGCCTCGGCCTCCAGCTCACCGGGTCTGGCCTGCGACCAGTACAGGGCGAAGCGGCCCTGCTCATTGCTGCCCAGCTCGGCCTGTTCGGTAAACAGCTCATCCTTGCCGTCCAGGGCGTTGGGCTCGAACACCAGGTACAGGCCGAGCAGCGATGGATTGGCTTCCAGGCTGCTGCGTACCTGGCGGGTCAGGTCTTCGCGCAGGTCGAAGGCGTCGAGAAAACGCTTCTCGGCCTGATCGCGCAGGAACAGGATCTGCCGGGAGAAGCCCTTGCCGTACTGGTAGGCGTCCATGAAGTAGCGCTGGATGCGGATCGCCTGCAATTCGGCGCGTGCCTGCAGGCGCAGCTTGGCGCTATCGGCCAGCATGCTGCTGCTCGAGCTGCGCACCAGCTCGGCGCTGCGGGTCGACTGGTACAGCGAGGCGCCGACCAGCAGGGTGACGATGGCCAACAGGCACAGGCCGGCGAGCAGGGTGATTTTCCACTGGATGGAAAGGCGGCTGAACAGCATGGGCGCTCCTTACTTCGATGCACGGCTAATGGTCCCTATCGGCGCGCGCCGGGATTTCTTGATGGAATTGCTCTGCCGGGGGGCGATGGCGCGAGAGCCAGGGCTCTCGAACGGCAAGTGGATGTGGATTATGCACGGGTGATCGAAATATCGCACGGGCCGGTTGTGACAGACCTGGTCCATGCGGTTGGAGATGCGCATTCTTTCTGGGCCGCGGCCCTGGCGTGGGGGCGGCCGGCAACCGCTGTTCGGAAAATTGTTTGGCAGCCAGCCGGGCTGGTTCAGCCGAGGTTGACGCTGCTGAGCATCGCCAGCAGTGGTTGCGGGTAGATGCCGAGCACGAAGGCCAGAATCGCCACCACCAGCAGCATCACCCCACCGGCCCGCTGGCCCCAGTCGAACGGCGCGTCATGCCGGCGCAGGTTGGGCTCGACCATGAACAGGGTGACCATCACCCGCAGGTAATAGAACACGCCGATCGCGCTGCCCAGCACCAGGGCGCCGAGCAGCCACCAGAGTTCGGCCTGCACGCCCACGGCGATGATGTAGAACTTGCCGATGAAACCGGCGGTCAGCGGAATCCCGGCCAGCGACAGCATCATCACGGTGAGTACCGCGGTCAGGTAGGGGCGGCGCCAGAACAGCCCGCGGTACTCGTAGAGCGCATCGCAATCGCGTCCGCTGTAGGGAGTCGACATCAGGGTGATCACGCCGAAGGCGCCGAGGGTGGTCAGCACATAGGTCGCCAGGTAGACGCTGACGGCCTCGACTGCCAGGCCCTGACTGGCCACCAGGGCAATCACCAGGTAGCCGAAGTGGGCGATCGAGGAATAGCCGAGCAGGCGCTTGAGGTTGTTCTGCAGCAGTGCCAGCAGGTTGCCGACCAGGATAGAGGCGACCGCGATGATCGCCAGCAGGTGGTGCAGCGCAGGCGTCGAGGCGGCTGGCAGGAACTGGAACAGCCGCAGCAGCACGGCAAACACCGCCACCTTGCTGGCCGTGGCGAGAAAGGCCGCCGCCGGCGCCGGCGCCCCTTCGTAGACATCCGGCGTCCACAGGTGGAACGGCACCAGCGACAGCTTGAAGGCCAGGCCAACCAGGAGCATGCCCATGCCCAGTTGAATCAGTGCAGCAGGATGCGCATCGGCCATGAATCTGTCGCCCACCCCGGCGAAGCTCAGGCTGCCCGTGTCGGCGTAGAGCAGGGCGATACCGAACAGCAGAAACGCCGAGCCGGCGACCGACAGCACCATGTGCTTGATCCCGCCTTCCAGCGAGCGCCTGTTGAAGAAGGCATAGGCCACCAGTCCGTAGGTCGGCACCGACAGCAGCTCCAGGCCGATGAACAGGCCGGCCAGGTGCTGGGTGCTGACCAACACCAGGCCGCCGGCGGTGGCCAGCAGCATCAGCAGATAGAGCTCCTCGCGGTTGCCGGGATAGCCCTTGCCTTGCTGTTCGCCGAGATAGGCGTGGGCCAGGGTCACGCAGGCGATGCTCGCCAGCAGTATCAGGGCCATGTAGAAGCAGGCGAAACGGTCCACGGTCAGCAGCGCGGTGACGCTCTGCGGCGAGCTGTGCAAGGCCGCCGGCAAGGACAGCAAGGCGGCGCCAAGGCCGAGTACCGAGAGCAGGTAACTCTGACTATGGTTGCGCTGCCAGGCGATGCCGAGCATGACCAGCACCGCCGTGGCGCAGGTCAGCAGCAGGGGTAAGAGGACGATGAAATGGTGCGCTGTCAGGTCCATAACACTACCGGGCCGAGATCAGTTGGGAAAAGGCCGCCGCCAGCCACTGCTGGACGCCGTCCATGCTGGCCAGCGAGGTGTCCAGCACCGGCTGCGGGTAGATGCCCAGCAACACCAGCAGGCCGATCAGGCTGAGCACCATGGCCTGTTCGCGGCGGTCCAGGCCCGGCAGCACGCCATCGGCCTTGGCCGGGCCGTAGAAGGCGCGCTGGATCATGATCAACGAGTACACCGAGGCCAGCACCAGGCCGACACTGGCCAGCACGGCGATCAGCGGGGCCACCTTGAAGGTGCCGAGCAGGATCAGGAACTCGCCGAGGAAGTTGCCGGTGCCAGGCAAACCCAGGGAGGCGGCGGCGAAGAACAGCATCACCCCGGGCAGGTAGTTGAGGCGCCCCCATAGGCCGCCCATCTCGCGCAGGTCGCGGGTGTGCAGACGCTCGTAGAGCTGCCCGCAGAGGATGAACAGGGCGGCGGCGGACAGCCCGTGGGCGAGCATCTGGATGACCACGCCCTGCAGGGCGATCTGGCTGCCGGAGTAGATGCCGACCAGCACGAAGCCCATGTGCGACACGCTGGTGTAGGCGACCAGGCGCTTGATGTCGGTCTGCGCGAAGGCCAGCAATGCACCATAGATGATGCCGAGCACGCCCAGGCCCATGGCGATGGGCGCGAACTCGGCCGAGGCGTTGGGGAACAGCGGTACGGCGAAGCGCAGTAGACCATAGGCCGCGGTCTTCAGCAGGATGCCGGCCAGGTCCACCGAGCCTGCGGTCGGCGCTTGGGCGTGGGCATCCGGCAACCAGGAGTGCACCGGCACCACGGGCAGCTTCACCGCGAAGGCGACGAAGAAACCCAGCATCAGGATGTACTCCACCGACGGCGCCAGGCGCGCCTGTAGCAGTTTGGCGTAGTCGAAGGTCAGCTCGCCCGAGTTGTGGAAGTTGACGAACACCAGACCGAGGATCGCCACCAGCATGATCAGGCCGCTGGCCTGGGTGTAGATGAAGAACTTGGTGGCGGCGTTGATGCGCGAGGTTCTGCCGTCCGCCGCGCTGTGCCCCCACAGGGCGATGAGGAAGTACATCGGCACCAGCATCATTTCCCAGAAGAAGAAGAACAGGAACAGGTCCAGGGCCAGGAACACCCCGACCACGCCGCCGAGAATCCACATCAGGTTGAGGTGGAAGAAACCGACGTGCTTCTGGATCTCCTGCCAGGAGCAGAGTACCGAGAGCAGGCCGAGCAGGCCGGTGAGCAGGATCATCAGCAGCGACAGGCCATCCAGGGCGAGGTGGATGCTGATGCCGAAGCGTTGGATCCAGATGTACTTGAACTCCAGCTCCCAGGCCGGCGGACTGCCGGCAGCGGGTGCCAGCTGGAAGTCGCCCTGGTGCCACAGCCAGAGACCGAGCAGCAGTTCCAGGCCCATGGTCAGCAGCCCCAGCCAGCGCGGCAGGCTGCTGCTGTAGTGCTCGGCCACCCAGCAGAGCAGACCACCGATAAAGGGAATCAGGACCAGCCAGGGCAGAATCACGGTGTCGTGCTCCTTGCTTGCTTCATCAGACCACCTTCAATACGCCGAGCAGCAGCACGGCTCCGCCGACCAGGGACACCGCATACCAGCGTAGCTGGCCGGTCTGACTGCGACTGAGCAGCAAGTGCAACCCACGGGCCAGGCGCGGCAACAGGCCGATGCTGCGGTCGAAAGGATCACGCCCGAGCAGGCGGCAGGCCAGCAGGTAGGGCCGCACGAACAGCTTGTCGTACAGCCAGTCGAAGCCCCAGGCGGCAAACCACCAGGCGCCGAAGAAGCGCCCCGGCGCCGTCAGCGACAGCCGGCGCACGGCATCGCGGCGGCCGAGGAAGAGCACGGCGGCCAGGCCGATGCCGATTACCGCGATCAGCCCGGAGAGTATCTCCAGGTTGTGTTTGGCCGCTCCGCCGGCATGGCCGACGCTGTCGGGCAGTACGCCGGCCAGTGGTGGCTGGATGAGCGCGCCGACGAAGGTCGACAGCACCAGCAGCAGCGCCAGCGGCAGCCAGTAGGCCAGGCCCTTGCCAGCATGGGCCTGGTTCTGTGCCGGACCGTGAAAGGTGATGAAAATCAGGCGGAAGGTGTAGAGCGAGGTGAGCAGCGCTCCTATCAGTCCGGCCAGCAGCAGCAGCTGATGACCACTGGCGTAGGCCTCCCAGAGAATCTCGTCCTTGGAGTAGAAGCCGGCGCTGACCAGTGGCAATGCGGCCAGCGCCGAGCCGCCGACCAGGAAGCAGGCATAGGCAAGCGGCAGCGGTTTACGCAGGCCGCCCATCCTGAAGATGTTCTGCTCGTGGTGGCAGGCGACTATCACCGCGCCGGCGGTGAGGAACAGCAGCGCCTTGAAGAAGGCGTGGGTCATCAGATGGAAGATCGCGCCTTGCCAGGCGCCGACGCCCAGGGCCAGGAACATGTAGCCGATCTGGCTCATGGTCGAGTAGGCGAGGATGCGCTTGATGTCTGTCTGCACCAAAGCGGCGAAGCCGGCCAGCAGCAGGGTCAGGGCGCCGACCACTCCGACCAGCTCCAGGGTGAGGGGGGTCAGGCTGAACAGGCCGTGGCAGCGAGCGATCAGGTAGACCCCGGCGGTGACCATGGTCGCCGCGTGGATCAGCGCCGAGACCGGGGTCGGACCGGCCATGGCGTCGGCCAGCCAGGTCTGCAACGGCAGCTGCGCCGACTTGCCCACGGCGCCGCCGAGCAGCAGAAGGGTGGCGGCGGTCAGCAACGGATCGCCGCTTTCGAAGCGCTGCGGCGCCAGGGTCAGCAGCGCCTGGATATTCAGGGTGGCGAAGGCATGAAACAGGATGAACAGGCCCAGGGCCATGAAAACGTCGCCGACGCGGGTGACGATGAATGCCTTGAGGGCCGCCGCACCGTTGCTCGAGGTGCGGTAGTAGAAACCGATCAGCAGGTAGCTGCACAGGCCCACGCCTTCCCAGCCGAAGTACAGCAGCAGCAGGTTATCGCCGAGCACCAGCAGCAGCATGCTGGCCACGAACAGGTTCATGTAGGCGAAGAAACGGGAATAGCCCTCTTCGCCGCGCATGTACCAGGAGGCGAACAGGTGGATGAGCAGACCAACCCCGCTGACCACCCCGAGCATGGTCAGCGACAGGCCATCGAGGTGCAGGCTGACGCTGGCGCTCAGGTCGCCGACCGCCAGCCATTGCCACAGCTCCTGGGTATAGACCCCGCCGCTCGGTGGCGTGGCCAGGAACTGCCAGCCGAGCCGCAGGCCGACCAGGGCGGCCAGGGCGACCGAACCGACGCCGATCAGCGCGGTTAGGTTTTCGCTCAGGCGTCCGCGGGAGAAGGCCAACAGGCAGAAGCCGAGCAGAGGGAACAGCACTGTCAGATAGAGAAGGTTCATCCGTGCATCTCGCTGGCTGCGTCGATGTCGAGGGTGCGAAAGCGCCGGTACAGCTGCAGCAGGATCGCCAGGCCGATGCTGGCCTCCGCCGCCGCCAGGGTGATCACCAGAATGAACATCACCTGGCCATCGGCCTGGCCCCAGCGGCTGCCGGCGACCACGAAGGCCAGGGCCGCGGCGTTCATCATGATCTCCAGGCTCATCAATACGAACAGGATGTTGCGCCGCACCATCAGGCCGATCAGCCCCAGGCAGAACAGTACGGCGGCCACGCCCAGGCCGTGCTCCAGCGGAATCGATCCGATCATGTCTTCGCCTCCGGACGACCGAGGTGAAAGGCCGCGACCAGTGCCGCCAGCAGCAACAGCGAGGCCAGTTCGACCGCCATCAGGTAGGGACCGAACAGGCTGATGCCGACGGCCTTGGCCGAAACCGTCTGAGCGCCAAGCCCGGCGCCGCTGTCATGGCCGAGCAGCAAGTAGAGCAACTGGGCCAGCAGCAGCGCGGCGAGAATCGAGGGGCCCAGCCAGATGCCGGGGGTGAGCCACTGGCGTTCCTGCTCCATGGCCGCCGGGCCGAGGTTGAGCATCATCACCACGAAGACGAACAGCACCATGATCGCTCCGGCATAGACGATGATCTCCAGGGCGCCGGCGAAGGGGGCGCCGAGGGCGAAGAAGCACATCGCCACCGCCAGCAGGGAGATGATCAGGTAGAGCAGGGCGTGCACCGGGTTGGTGTCGGTGATCACCCGCAGGGTGGCGAGTACCGCAATGGCGGCGGCGGAGTAGAAGGCAAATTCCATCAGCGGCTCCTCGTGCTCATGGCAGCAGGCCCTTGACGTTGATCGGTTCTGCTTCGTTCTGCGCCGCGCCCTTGGGCTTGCCGGCAATGGCCAGCCCGGCGACCCGGTAGAAGTTGTAGTCGGGGTACTTGCCCGGGCCGCTGATCAACAGGTCGGCCTTCTCGTAGACCAGTTCCTGGCGATCGAACTCGCACATCTCGAAGTCCGGGGTCAGCTGGATCGCCGTGGTCGGGCAGGCCTCCTCGCACAGGCCGCAGAAGATGCAGCGCGAGAAGTTGATCCGGAAGAACTCCGGGTACCAGCGGCCGTCGGCGGTTTCCGCCTTCTGCAGGGAGATGCAGGCCACCGGGCAGGCCACCGCGCACAGGTTGCAGGCCACGCAACGCTCCTCGCCGTCGGGGTCGCGGGTCAGCACGATGCGGCCGCGGTAGCGCGGCGGCAGGTACACAGGCTCCTCCGGGTACTGCAGGGTGTCGCGCTTGCGCCCGGCGTGCGCGCCGATCATCAGCAGGGTACGCAGCTGGGTGAAGGTGCCGTAGAGGATGTGGAGAATTTGCTTGAGCATCGACGTTCTCCTCAGTTGGCGGCGGCCAGCACCAGGGCGCCGGTCAGCAGCAGGTTGAGCAGGGTCAGCGGCAGGCAGAAGCGCCAGCCGAACTCCATCACCTGGTCATAGCGTGGCCTTGGCAGCGAGGCGCGCAACAGGATGAACAACATGACGAACAGGGCGGTCTTCAGTGCAAACCAGAAAAACGGCGGTAGCAGCGGGCCATGCCAGCCGCCGAAGAACAGGGTGACCAGCAGCGCGGAAACCAGCAGGATGCCGATGTATTCGCCGACGAAGAACATGCCCCATTTCATCCCGGCATATTCGATGTGGTAGCCGTCGGCCAGCTCCTGTTCGGCCTCGGGCTGGTCGAAGGGATGACGGTGGGTCACCGCCACCCCGGCGATCAGGAAGGTGGCGAAGCCGAGGAACTGCGGAATGATGAACCACAGGTGCTGGTGCTGGTACTCGACGATCTCGCGCAGGTTGAAGGTGCCTGCCTGGGCCACCACGCCCATCAGTGCCAGGCCCATGAACACCTCGTAGGAAATGGTCTGGGCCGAGGCGCGCAAGCTGCCGAGCAGGGCGTACTTGTTGTTGCTCGACCAGCCGGCAAACAGCACGGCGTAGACCGACAGGCCGGCCATGGCGAAGAAGAACAGCAGGCCGATGTTGAGGTCGGCCACCCCCCAGGTCGGGGTGATCGGCACCACGATGAAGGCCACCAGCAGGGCGCTCATGGCCACCACCGGCGCCAGGGTGAAGATGAAGCAATCGGCGAAGGGCGGGGTCCAGTCTTCCTTGAAGAACATCTTGATCATGTCGGCGGCGATCTGGAAGGCGCCGAACGGGCCGACGCGGTTGGGCCCATAACGATCCTGCCAGAGGCCGAGCAGGCGCCGCTCGACCCAGCTGAGCAGGGCGCCACAGATCACCACCGCCAGCAGGATGGCGATGGCCTTGAGCACGGCGACGATGATCGCCAGCAGTTCTGGGCTCAGCCAACTCATGGCTTCACCTCCTGCACTGCATCGACCGTCTGGGCGAGCCACGGCGGCGGTAGACCCGGCAAGCCGACTGGCAGGCCGAGCAGGCCGCGGGCCAGTACACCGCTGATGCGTAGCGGCAGCTGCAGCTTGTGCTCGGCCAATTCCAGGCTGAGCAGGCTACCCTCGCTCAGTCCCAGGCGCGCGGCATCCTTGGCGCCGAGCAGGGCATAGGCGGCGGGCATGCGGGCCTGAATCGGGGCGGCATAGCCGCTGTTTTCCTCGCTGCCGAACAGGTGGTAGCAGGGCACCAGCTGCCAGCGATCCGCAGTCGGGGCGAATGCCTCTGGAATTTGCGCGAACCAGCTCAGGCGGTCGCCCTGCGGCTCGATCAGGCGCACGCCCGGATCGCCGGCGCGCAGATGGCCGCCGACCTCGTCCTGGAACTTGTTCCAGGACTGTGGCGAGTTCCAACCTGGCGACCAGGCGAAGGGCACCTGCTGGCGCGACTCGAGCGAACCGGCATAGCCCTCCATCGAGAAGGCGAAGGCGCTGTCTGGATCCTGCGGAGTGCGTGGTTCATGCACGCTGATGTTGGCGCGCATCGCCGTGCGGCCGCTGTAGCGGTGCGGCTCGCGGGCCAGCTTGAGGCCGTGAACCCGGAAGCCGGCATTGGGCGCGGCGTCGACGATGGCTGCCAGGGCAGGAATGCTGGCCGCGCAGGCTGCAGTGACCTGATCGAGCTGGCTCCAGTCCAGCGCCTTGCCGAGCAGGGTGCTGTGCACGGCGTGCAACCAGCGCCAGCTCTCGCGAACGCAATTGCTGGGATCGTAGTAACTGGGTTCGAACACCTGAAAAAAGCGCTGGGCGCGGGCTTCCTGGCTGACCAGGGTGCCATCGGCCTCGGCGAAGCTGGCGGCCGGCAGGAGCAGGTTGGCCCGGGCGGTTGTCGCGCTGTTGTGGTGATCGACGACGACCAGCGTCTGCACCCGTTGCAGGGCGCGGTCGATCCGTTCGGCCGCGGCGCGGCGATACAGGTCGTTCTCCAGGATCATCACGGCATCGGCCTGGCCGGCTTCCATCAGGCGCAGCGCGGCATCCAGCGAGTCGCCGCCGAGCATTGCCAGGCCCAGGCTGTTTGCCTCGCCCAGCACCAGGCTGAGCGAACCGCGCTGGCCGCGTCGATGCAGCGCCTTGGCGACATTGGCCGTGGCCTCGAGCAGCGCCCGGCTACCCAGGGAGGTGCCGCCGATGACCAGCGGCCGCTTGGCGGCAAGCAGGCTGGCGGCGATGCGCTCGGCCAGGGCGCCGGTCTGCGCGTCCAGGTCCGCCACTGGCGGCGCGCCGGCATCCAGGGCGTGGGCCACGGCGAAACCGAGGCGGGCCAGGTCGTCCGGGGCGGCGTGGAGGCACTGCTCGGCTACATCGTCCAGCCGGGTAGCATCCACACTGGCGATGAACAGCGGGTAGCGCTCATGCTGGCCGATGTTCTGCACCGCGGCGTTGAGCCAGGGCTGGATTTCCAGGCTGGCGGCGTGCGCGCGGGCCTGGCCCTTAACTGCCTGGCGCAGGGCCAGGGCGATGCGCGCGGCGGTCTGGGTCAGGTCCTCGCCGAGTACCAGCACCGCGTCGTGGCTTTCCATCTCACGCAGCGAGGCGATGGGCAAAGGGCTGTTGCGCAGCACCTCGAGCGCCAGGCGCAGGCCGTCCAACTCGGTGGCGACGACACCGCTGAAGAAGGCGTCGGCGCCCACCAGTTCACGCAGGGCAAAGTTGCTTTCCAGGCTGGCACGTGGCGAGCCGATGCCGATCACGCGCTGGCCATGGAGCATCTCGGCGGCCCGGTCCAGGGCTGCATCAATGTCCAGCGCACGGCGCTCCAGTAGCGGCTGGCGCGGGCGATCCGGGCGATTGACATGGCCATAGCCGAAGCGCCCGCGGTCGCACAGAAAGTAGTGGTTGATGGCGCCGTGATAGCGGTTCTCGATCCGGCGGATTTCCCCGTAGCGCTCGCCCGGGCTTATGTTGCAGCCCACCGAGCAGCCGTGACAGATGCTCGGGGCGAACTGCAGGTCCCATTTGCGGGTGTAGCGCTCGACATGGGTCTTGTCGGTGAATACCCCGGTGGGGCAGACCTCGGTGAGATTGCCGGAGAACTCGCTTTCCAGCACGCCGTCCTCGACGCGGCCGAAATAGAGATTGTCATGGGCGCCGTAGACGCCCAGGTCGCTGCCGCCGGCATAGTCCTTGTAGTAGCGCACGCAGCGATAGCAGGAGATGCAGCGATTCATCTCGTGCTCGATGAAGGGGCCCAGGTCCTGGTTCTGGTGGGTGCGTTTGCTGAACCGGTAGCGCCGCCGGCTGTGCCCGGTCATTACCGTCATGTCCTGCAGGTGGCAGTGGCCACCTTCGGCGCACACCGGACAGTCATGCGGGTGGTTGGTCATCAGCCACTCGATCACGCTGGCGCGGAACTGGCGGGCCTCGTCATCGTCGATGGCGATCCAGCTGTTGTCGCTGGCCGGGGTCATGCAGGCCATGACCAGGCGGCCGCGCGTGTCGTCCTCGTCCTTGAACTGCTTGACCGCGCACTGCCGGCAGGCGCCGACGCTGCCCAGCGCCGGGTGCCAGCAGAAGTAGGGCACATCCAGGCCCAGCGACAGACAGGCCTGCAGCAGGTTGTCCGCGCCATCGACCTCGTATGCCTTGCCGTCTACGTGGATAGTGGCCATGGTCCGGTCTTCTTGTGGTTTTGGGGCGGGTGCATCGATCAAATCTCCAGTGCCTGGCTCAGGGGTTGGGCGATTCCCGCCTCGAACTCGCCGCGGAAATACTTGAGGGCGCTGGCCAGCGGCTCGACGGCCCCCGGCGCATGGGCGCAGAAGGTCTTGCCGGGGCCGAGGAAGTTGCACAGTTGCTCCAGCGTCTGCAGGTCCCCGGGCTGGCCCTGGCCCTGTTCCAGTGCCCGCAGCAGCTTGACGCTCCAGGGCAGGCCATCGCGGCAGGGGGTGCAGAAGCCGCAGGACTCGCGGGCGAAGAACTCTTCCATGTTGCGCAGCAGGCCAACCATGTTGACGCTGTCGTCTACCGCCATGGCCAGGCCGGTGCCCATGCGCGTGCCGACCTTGCCGATGCCGCCGGCATACATGGCCGCATCCAGATGTTCCGGCAGCAGGAAGCCGGTGCCGGCGCCGCCGGGCTGCCAGGCCTTCAGGCGATAGCCGGCGCGCATGCCGCCGGCATAGTCCTCGAACAGCTCGCGGGCCGGGATGCCCAGCGGCAGCTCCCAGAGGCCCGGGTGCTTGACCCGGCCGGAGAAGCCCATCAGCTTGCTGCCCATGTCTTCGCTGCCGCGCCGGGCCAGGCCTTTGTACCAGTCGACGCCGTTGCCGATGATGGCCGGCACGTTGCACAGGGTTTCCACGTTGTTGACGCAGGTTGGCTTGCCCCAGACCCCGACGGCCGCGGGGAACGGTGGCTTGGAGCGCGGGTTGGCCCGGCGGCCTTCCAAAGAATTGATCAGGGCGGTTTCTTCCCCGCAGATGTAGCGTCCGGCGCCGGTGTGGACGAACAGCTCGAAGGAAAACTCGCTGCCGAGGATGTGCTGGCCGAGCAGGCCAGCGCTTCTGGCCTCATCGATCGCGCCGAGCAGATGGCGGGCGCAGTCGACGTATTCGCCGCGCAGGAAGATGTAGCCGCGGTAGGCCTTGAGGGCGTAGGCGCTGATCAGCATGCCCTCGATCAGCAGGTGTGGCAGCTGCTCCATCAGCAGCCGGTCCTTGTAGGTGTTGGGCTCCATCTCGTCGGCGTTGCACAGCAGGTAGCGCCGGTTCAGCAACTCGTCATCGGGCATCAGCCCCCACTTCACGCCGGTGGGGAATCCGGCGCCGCCGCGGCCCTTGAGGCCGCTGTCCTTGACCCGCTGGGTGACCTCCTGCGGGCTGAGCTGGGTGAGCGCCTGGCGCGCCGCGGCGTAGCCATCCTGGCGCTGGTACTGCTCAAGCCAGACCGGCTTGCCGTCATCGCGCAGGCGCCAGGTCAGCGGATGGGTTTCGGCCCGGCGCGGGCTGTGGTTGGCGGTGCTGTAGGACACGCAGCTCATGGATAGGCCTCCAGCAACTTGGCCACATTGGCGGCGTCCAGGTGACTGTAGGTGTCATCGTCGATCATCAGCGTCGGCGCCTTGTCGCAGTTGCCCAGGCAGCACACCGGTAGCAGGGTGAAGCGGCCGTCGGCGCTGGTCTCGCCCAGGCCGATACCCAGTTCCCGTTGCAGTGCGGCCTGGATCGCTTCGTGTCCGTTGATGTAGCAGACCATGCTGTCGCACAGGCGGATCAGGTGGCGGCCCACCGGCTGGCGGAAGATCTGGCTGTAGAAGGTGGCCACTCCCTCGACGTCGCTGGCCGGGATGCCCAGCACCTCGGCCAGCGCGTCGATGGCGCCGTCCGGCACCCAGCCGTGGGCCTTCTGCACGATCTTCAGGGCCTCTATCGAGGCCGCGCGCGGGTCCTCGTAATGCTGTTTCTCATGCTCGATGGCCCGGCGCTCGCTGTCGCTCAGGGTAAATCGGTCGGTCTGAATCAGCCTGTCGGTCATATCAGCGGTCCACGTCGGCCATGACGAAGTCGATACTGCCCAGGTAGGCGATCAGGTCGGCGACCATGCTGCCCCTGATCACCGCGGGGATCTGCTGCAGGTGGGGGAAACTCGGCGTGCGAATGCGCGTGCGGTAGCTCATGGTGCTGCCGTCGCTGGTCAGGTAGTAGCTGTTGATGCCCTTGGTCGCCTCGATCATCTGCAGCGCCTCGCCGGCGGGCATCACCGGCCCCCAGGAGACCTGGAGGAAGTGGGTGATCAGGGTCTCGATGTGCTGCAGGGTGCGCTCCTTGGGCGGTGGCGTCGTCAGCGGGTGATCGGCCTTGTACGGGCCTTCGGGCATGTTGCGCAGGCATTGCTCGATGATCCGCAGGCTCTGGCGCATTTCCTCGACGCGGATGATGCAACGGTCGTAGGCATCGCCATTGGCGGCCAGGGGAATCTCGAAATCGAAGTGCTGGTAGCCCGAGTACGGCCGCGCCTTGCGCAGGTCGAAATCCAGGCCGGTGGCCCGCAGGCCCGAGCCGGTGACGCCCCACTCCAGTGCCTGGGCGGTGTTGTAGGCGGCCACACCGAGGGTGCGTCCGCGCAGGATGCTGTTCTGCAGGGCCGCCTTCTCGTATTCGTCGAGGCGCCTCGGCAGCCAGTCGACGAACTCCTGCACCAGTTTGTCCCAGCCGTTGGGCAGGTCGTGGGCCACGCCGCCGATGCGGTACCAGGCCGGGTGCATGCGAAAGCCGGTAATGGCCTCGATCACCCGGTAGGCGCGCTGGCGATCGCTGAAGGTGAAGAACACCGGGGTCATGGCGCCGACGTCCTGGATGTAGGTGCCGAGAAACAGCAGGTGGCTGTTGATGCGGAAGAACTCGGCCAGCATCACCCGGATGAAGTCGACCCGGTCCGGCACGCTGATGCCGGCCAGTTTCTCCACCGCCAGCACGTAGGGCAGGTTGTTCATCACCCCGCCGAGGTAGTCGATGCGGTCGGTGTAGGGGATGAAGCTGTGCCAGCTCTGGCGCTCGGCCATCTTCTCGGCGCCGCGATGGTGGTAGCCGACTTCCGGCACGCAGTCGACGATCTCTTCGCCGTCCAGTTGCAGAATGATGCGAAAGGCGCCGTGGGCCGAGGGGTGGTTGGGGCCCAGGTTGAGGAACATGAAATCCTCGTATTCGCTGTGGCGTTGCATGCCCCAGTCCTGCGGATCAAAGCGCAGGGCCTCCTGCTCCAGATCCTGCTTGGCCGCGGACAGGCTGAACGGGTCGAACTCGGTGGCGCGGGCCGGGTAGTCCTTGCGCAGCGGGTGGCCCTGCCAGGTGGGCGGCATCATGATCCGGGTCAGGTGCGGGTGGCCGTCGAACTGGATGCCGAACATGTCCCAGACTTCGCGTTCGTACCAGTTGGCATTGGGCCAGATCCGCGTACAGCTGGGCAGCCGCAGGTCGTCCTCGCGCAGGGCGACCTTGAGCATGATGTCGCTGTTTCGCTCGATCGACAGCAGCTGGTAGAAGACGCTGAAATCCGCCGCCGGCAGCCCACGGCGCTGGGTGCGCAGGCGCTCGTCCATGCCGTGCAGGTCATAGAGCATCACATAGGGCCTGGGCAGGTGGCGCAGGTAGTCGAGCACCTGCAGGAGAATGTCGCGCTCGATCCAGAGCACCGGCATGCCGGTGCGGGTGTCCTGCCAGATCAGGCTCTCGGCGGTGAAGCGCGCCTGCAACTCGGCGACCACATCATCGGCGGCGGGCTGCGGTGGTGTCTTCAGGGCGCTTGGTGCAGTCATGGCTTCGCTCGTTGTCCGTCAGCGGGAAAGCTCGGTTCAGACGTCGTCGGGGCTGCGCAGGTTGGTCACTTGAATTCGTCGGCTGTGGTGATGTTGGCGTTGCGAGGGCATTTCAGCCCGGTATATGCCTTGATCGCCGACCACCCAGGACAACGGACGGCGCTCTTTGCCAATGGACTCCTGCAGCAGCATCAGGCCCTGCAGGAACGCCTCGGGCCGGGGCGGGCAACCGGGCACGTAGACGTCCACCGGGAGAAACTTGTCGACCCCCTGGACCACCGAGTAGATGTCATACATGCCGCCTGAGTTGGCGCAGGAGCCCATGGAGATGACCCATTTGGGTTCGAGCATCTGTTCGTAGAGGCGCTGGATGATCGGCGCCATCTTGATGAAGCAGGTGCCGGCGATCACCATGAAATCGGCTTGGCGCGGCGAGGCACGGATCACTTCGGCGCCGAAGCGGGCGATGTCGTGGGGGGCGGTGAAGGCGGTGGTCATTTCCACATAGCAGCAGGACAGGCCGAAGTTGTAGGGCCACAGGGAGTTCTTGCGTCCCCAGTTGACCGCGCCATGGAGCACCTCTTCGAGCTTGCCCATGAAGATGTTGCGGTGGACCTGGCCTTCGAGCGGATCACCGACGCGCTCACGCTCGCCAATCGGATACTTCAGGTTGGGCGCGTCAGGGTCGATGCGGGTCAGCGTGTATTGCATGCCGTAACCTCATGGATTGCGCTTGTTGGCGAGGCGTCTGCGTCGCGCTTCCGGCGCCCAGTCGAGGGCGCCGATGCGAACCAGGTAGAACAGTCCCGCCAGCAGGATGGCGATGAAGATCAGTGCCTCGATAAACCCGGCCCAGCCGCTTTCGCGCAGCGAGACGGCCCAGGCGAAGAGAAACAGGGCTTCGACATCGAAGATCACGAACAGCACCGCCACCAGGTAGAACTTGGCGGAAAAGCGCAGGCGCGCGCCACCGGTGGAGACGATGCCGGACTCGAAAGGCTCGTTCTTGCTACGCCCCCAGGCTTTGCTCCCCAGCAGGCTGGAGACCCCGAGCATAAAGGCGCATAAACCCGCGACGCCCAGAAGAAAAACTGCCACCCCCCAATGGTGGGACAGACTCGATACCGCATCCGGCATGCCGTACTCCTCGCTTGGGAAGGGTATTGCTCGCTCATCACTCCCTGTGACTCGGTCACAGCGGTTAGTTCAATACTAGGCGTGCTTCGGCAGGTGCGTAGGGTTGAGGCGAAAAAATTAGCGCAAGGCGGTGCCGACGGCACGGGCTGGCGGCGCCAACCAGCGGAGTTTGCAGCAGGCGCCTGGCAGCGCAGCCGGCACCAATAAGAAACCAATAAAAAAACCCCGGCATCGCTGCCGGGGTTTTCGTACACCAGGTTCGCTCGGGCGTCGTGGACCCGAACGAGTGGCCAGTCGCTATCAGCTGAACTGGTTCATGGTGTTGTCTTTACCGCTTGCCTTCAGAGCAGCTTCGCCGGCGAAGTACTCCTTGTGGTTGTCGCCGATGTCGGAGCCAGCCATGTTCTGGTGCTTGACGCAGGCGATACCCTGACGCAGTTCCTGACGCTGCACGCCCTTGACGTAGGCCAGCATGCCCTGGTCGGCGAAGTAGCCCTTGGCTAGGTTGTCGGTGGACAGTGCGGCGGTGTGGTAGGTCGGCAGAGTGATCAGGTGGTGGAAGATGCCGGCGTGGGCCGAACCGTCGCGCTGGAAGGTGCGGATCTTCTCGTCGGCAACCTGGGCCAGTTCGGTTTCGTCGTACTCCACGCTCATCAGCTTGGCGCGATCGTAGGCGGAAACGTCCTTGCCTTCGGCGACGAACGCATCGAATACCTGCTGGCGGAAGTTCAGGGTCCAGTTGAAGGACGGGCTGTTGTTGTAGACCAGCTTGGCGTTCGGGATTTCCTTGCGGATCTCATCGACCATGGCAGCGATCTGACCGACGTGAGGCTTCTCGGTCTCGATCCACAGCAGGTCGGCGCCGTTGCGCAGCGAGGTGATGCAGTCCAGCACGCAGCGCGCTTCGCCGGTGCCTTTGCGGAACTGGAACAGGTTGCTCGGCAGACGCTTGGGACGCAGCAGCTTGCCTTCGCGCTTGATAACCACGTCGCCGTTGCCCAGTTCGGCTTCGGAGATCTCTTCGCAGTCGAGGAAGGCGTTGTACTGGTCGCCCAGGTCGCCCGGCTCTTTGGTCACGGCGATCTGCTTGGTCAGGCCGGCGCCCAGGGAGTCGGTACGCGCAACGATCACGCCGTTGTCGATGCCCAGCTCGAGGAACGCGTAGCGAACGGCAGCGATCTTGGCGAGGAAGTCGGCGTGCGGAACGGTCACTTTGCCGTCCTGGTGGCCGCACTGCTTCTCGTCGGATACCTGGTTCTCGATCTGGATGCAGCAAGCGCCTGCTTCGATCATGCGCTTGGCCAGCAGGTAGGTCGCTTCCGGGTTACCGAAACCGGCGTCGATGTCGGCGATGATCGGCACGATGTGGGTTTCGTGGTTGTCGATCTGCGACTGGATCTCGGCAGCCTTGGCGTGGTCGCCGGCTTCACGAGCGGCGTCCAGGGCGGTGAACAGCAGGTCCAGTTCACGCGAGTCGGCCTGACGCAGGAAGGTGTACAGCTCTTCGATCAGGTCGGAGACTGCAGTCTTCTCGTGCATCGACTGGTCCGGCAGTGGGCCGAAGTCGGAGCGCAGGGCGGCGACCATCCAGCCCGACAGGTAGAGATAGCGCTTGTTGGTGGTCTTCAGGTGCTTCTTGATCGAAATCAGCTTCTGCTGACCGATGAAACCATGCCAGCAACCCAGCGACTGGGTGTAGACGGAGGAGTCGGCGTCGTACTCGGCCATATCCTTGCGCATGATATCGGCGGTGTACTGGGCGATTTCCAGACCGGTCTTGAAGCGGTTCTGAGCGCGCATACGGGCGACGGATTCCGGGTTGATAGCGCTCCAGCTGCTGCCGAACGTCTCTTTCAGCGCGGCGACTGCCTTGATGTCGTTTTGATATGCGGACATGGTCAATCCTTCAATGTAAGTGTTTGGTTGAGCACCGACTTTCCCACTCAAAACCTGCGAAGCGAAGGTAATGGTTGCGGGGCTCACTGCAGCACTTCGAGAAAGTGACCGGGACGGCGTTGGGGCCGGGAGGAGGGGGTACGAGACGAACCGAGCTTCGACGTTCACCTGGCGCTTGCCGGCTCGTGGATGCCGTTGGGCGACGCGGTGGTTACGACTGTCTGCTGGCTGATGCCTAAAACGCTTCCCCGTCCCTCAGGACAACTTCGTTCCAGTCGCAATCTCGTCGAACTGCCTTGTGGGCTTTACAACACAGGTCGCCTCGGGCGGTAAGCTGGAGGGCGACCCGGAGACCCTTTCCAGGGCCCCTGATTAGCGGGAGCGAGGCCATCATGCCTTTGCCAAAAGGGTTCGTCAAACGTTTTGTAGTGGTTTTTCGTGACTACTACATAAGTCTTACGACGACCGGCCAGTCACGCTTGCGCGGGTTTTAGTCGACGACTTCGACCTTGACCCGCAGCGTCATATCGTCGCGGCCCTGGGTCGAGCGGCGCTGGAGGAAGCCGCTCTGGTCGGCCTGATCGTGCTGGTCGACGCCACCGATAGTAATCCATTCGCCGAGTCGGCCGCTGACGCGGGTATCGGTGCCTTGCACATCGATGACTCCCGGTTGGAACTGGCTCAGGCGGTCGCGGTTGCTGCTGATGCTGATATGCACGATATCGCCGCTCAGACTGGCCGTGACGTAGAAGCCCTGGGTGACGTTGCGATACTCGGTATGGCTGTAGCGCTGGCCATAGACGTCGCGGCCGCTGCTGGTCAGCGGCACGCTCTGGCCGACCTGGATCAGCGCCGGATAGCCTTCGCTGGCCTGTACCTGCTGGGTACCCCCGGCGCGACTGTCGGTGCTGCGGCGGATGATCCGCACCTGATCGCGGCCATTGATCTCGCCGCGGCCGATCTGCGCCTGGGCATCACCGGCACTGATGGAGCCATCGACCCGATAGCCACTGTCGCGCTGGTAGCTCGCATCGCTACTGGCGACGCTGATCAGCAGCCGGCGTGGGCGGGTGTCCAGCTGTTCGAGGAGCTGGCGGACCTCGGCGATCTTGTCCGGGGTGGCATTGACGATCAGCTGGTTGCCATAGGGGCTGACGCGGCCGTCGTTGCCGAGCACCGACTGCACGACCGGCAGCACCTCGTCGGCGCTGCGGTAATTCAGGGCGATGACTTCGGTGGCGGCGCTCAGCGGCAGGCTGAGGCCAAGGAGCAAGGCGGCGAGCAGGGCGCGTGGGCTCATAGCAGGAAACTCCGCAAGTCGGGATCGCTGATACTGGTTTGCCAGGCCTGGTCGAACTGCGTCTGGCGCAGGCGCACGCGGGCCGGATCCTGGTACAGGGCGTAGCCGGCGCATTGCTGTGGCTGCGGCCGCAGCAACAGGCCGTGCCCATCGGCCAGGAGGAAAGCGATGTCCTCGGCCGGGTAGTCCGGGTGCAATTTGCGAATCTGCAGGCCGCTGGGCAGTCGGTGCGACAGCGCCACCAGGCGATGGCCCGCTCTTACGGCCGGGGTGACCTGGCGAAGCAGAATGCGCAGGCGGTTCTTGCCGCTGGCCAGGAGAAAGCGCGTGCACGCCTGCTGCACACTGCTGTGGTGATACAGCCAGGGTTCGAGGTCGTCGCTGTAGATGCACAGGCTGCGGCTGGCCTGCTGGAGCAGGGCGAGGGCATGGGCGCGGGCCTCGCCGGGCTGGTCGAAGCGCTCCATGGCCGGGTGTTCGCCCAGGATGAAGGGCGCAGGCTCGGCGCGCGGGTGGTCGGCCAGCGCAGGCGCCGGGTTGTGCACGGCAAAACGCCCCGGTGAGTGGAACTCGATGCTGGCAAGCGCTGCTGGCTCGTGGCTATCGGTTGCAGTTTCCGGGGCGTCTTGTTCGTTCATTACGGCCTCTAGGTGCTGGTACGCACCATGTCGACGTGGGGAATGCCGGCGTCGAGGTATTCGCCACTGACGATGGCAAAGCCTAGCCTTTCATAGAAGGGCGAGGCGTGCACCTGGGCGCTGAGCATTTGTTGGCGCAGACCACGTTTTTCCGCTTCGGCGATGACCGCACGGATCAATGCATCGCCGACCTTGAGGCCGCGCCAGTCCTTGAGCACCGACACCCGGCCGATATGACCGTCTGACAACAGGCGCGCCGTGCCGATCGGATAGTCGCCTTCGTAGGCGAGAAAGTGCACGGCCTCGGCGTCTTCGGCGTCCCACTCGAGCTCCGGCGGCACCGCTTGCTCGGCGATGAAGACGGTTTCACGGATGCGCCGTAGCTCGGCGTTGTCTTTGTGCCAGTCGGCCAGACGCACATGGATTTCACTCATCGGCAAACTCCAGACTCCCTTGTTTGACCAGTTCGAGCAGCAGATTACGCCCTTCGTCATCCGCCAGCCATTGGCCCAGGTTGTCGATATGCAGCGCATCGGCCGAGCAGATCAGCTTGAGCAGTTCACGCAGCCCGGCCGACAGCAGGCGGCTCTGGCCGCTGGCGAACAACACGAGGTCCGTGCCGACCTCGGACCAGGCCAGGCGTGCGCTGGGGTTGCGCACCAGCACCGCGCCATCTTCCAGGCTGGCGAGCAGACCCTCTTCCTCGATCTCGATGCCGGCGATCAGTTCCGGGTAGCGCGGCTCGGTCATGAACTGGCCGAACCAGGTCATCAGCAGGCGCTCGTCGCCCATGTGCTCGTTGAGCAGGGCTTTCAGGCGGTCCAGGGCGTCGCGCTGGATCTGGTGCGGATCGCTGGCCGGCTGCGCGTCGGCGTCGCTGTAGCGCTCTTCGTCGGGGAGAAACTGGCCGAGAAAATCGGTGAAATGGGTCAGAACTTCGGCGGCGCTCGGCGCCCGGAAGCCTACGGAATAGGTCATGCAATCATCCTCAGCGGTACCACAGTGGGCCAGGAGCGGCGGCAGATAAAGCATATCGCCGGGTTCCAGTACCCATTCTTCAGTTGGCGCGAATTCGGCCAGGATCTTCAGGTCCGCATGATCCAGCAGCGGACTGTCGGAGTCGCACAGCTGGCCCAATTGCCAGCGGCGCTTGCCATGTCCCTGCAGCAGGAACACGTCGTAATTGTCGAAGTGCGGGCCCACGCCGCCGCCGGGCGCGGCGAAGCTGATCATCACGTCGTCGATCCGCCACTTGGGCAGGAACTTGAACTGCTCGAGCAGCTCGGCCACATCCGGGACGAACTGATCGACGGCCTGCACCAGCAGGGTCCAGTCGCGTTCCGGCAGGTTGGCGAAGGCGTCTTCGGCAAAAGGACCGCGGCGTAGCTCCCAGGGACGTTCGCCGTGCTCGATGACCAGGCGCGATTCGATCTCTTCTTCCAGGGCCAGCCCTGCCAGCTCATCCGGCGAGATCGGAGTCTCGAAGCCGGGGATGGCCTGGCGCACCAGCAACGGCTTTTTCTGCCAGTAGTCGCGCAGGAAGGCACGCGCGGTCAGGCCGCCCAGTAGTTGCAGCGGAGTATCAGGATTCATCTTTAAGCCCTTGATATAAATAAAAGCCTCCAAATAAAAACGCCCGGCACAGCCGGGCGTCTGGAGGGCTGTTGCCGCTTAGATGCGTTTGGCCTGGGCAACCGCGTTGCCGATGTAGCTGGCCGGGGTCAGCAGTTTCAGCTCGGCTTTGGCCGCCTCGGGCATTTCCAGGCCGTCGATGAACTCGAGCAGGGCTTGCGGGCTGATGCCCTTGCCGCGGGTCAGCTCCTTGAGCTTCTCGTAGGGGTTCTCGATCGCGTAGCGGCGCATCACCGTCTGGATAGGTTCGGCCAGCACTTCCCAACAGGCATCCAGGTCTTCAGCAATGCGTTGAGCATTGAGCTCCAACTTGCTGATTCCCTTGAGGCTTGCCTCGTAGGCGATAACGCTGTGGGCGAAGCCGACGCCGAGGTTGCGCAGTACGGTGGAGTCGGTCAGGTCGCGCTGCCAGCGCGAGATCGGCAACTTGCTGGCCAGGTGCTGGAACAGCGCGTTGGCGATACCCAGGTTGCCTTCGGAGTTCTCGAAGTCGATCGGGTTGACCTTGTGTGGCATGGTCGAGGAGCCGATCTCGCCGGCGATGGTCTTCTGCTTGAAGTAGCCGAGGGAGATGTAACCCCAGACGTCGCGGTCGAAGTCGATGAGGATGGTGTTGAAGCGGGCGATGGCATCGAACAGCTCGGCGATATAGTCGTGCGGTTCGATCTGGGTGGTGTAGGGGTTCCACTGCAGCCCCAGGTCGCCTTCGATGAACTGGCGCGCATTGGCCTCCCAGTCGACCTGCGGGTAGGCGGACAGGTGCGCGTTGTAGTTGCCCACCGCGCCGTTGATCTTGCCCAGCAGGGGCACGGCCGCCACTTGGGCGATCTGCCGCTCCAGCCGGTAGACCACGTTGGCCAGCTCCTTGCCCAGGGTGGTCGGCGAGGCCGGTTGACCGTGGGTGCGCGAGAGCATGGGCACGTTGGCGAACTTCACCGCCAGCTCGCGGATGGCGCCGGCGATCTGGCGCATCAGCGGTAGCAGGACTTCATCGCGGCCTTCGCGCAGCATCAGGGCGTGGGACAGGTTGTTGATGTCCTCGCTGGTGCAGGCGAAGTGGATGAACTCGCTGACCTTGTCCAGTTCCGGCAGCTTGGCGGCCTGTTCCTTGAGCAGGTATTCCACGGCCTTGACGTCGTGGTTGGTGGTGCGCTCGATCTCTTTCACGCGCTCGGCGTGTTCGACGGCGAAGCTCTCCGCCAGTTCGTTGAGAACGCTCTGGGCCTCGGCGGAGAAGGGCGCGACTTCGGCGATGCCTTCATGGGCGGCCAGGCGCTGCAGCCAGCGCACTTCGACCAGGACGCGAAAACGGATCAGGCCGTACTCGCTGAAAATAGGGCGCAAAGCGCTGGTTTTGCCGGCATAGCGGCCATCGACGGGGGAAACCGCGGTGAGCGAGGAAAGCTGCATGGGAGGCGTTCTCGGACAATCGGGCATTGAAAAGGGCGCATATCATACATGAAATCGTGGCGCAGGCCGTAGCCTGAAGGTTGCCCTTGCGGAACAACCGTCGCTGGTCGTGCCGTTTCACGAAGATGCAGCCGGGAGCAGCGGGCATCCGCCCAGACGTGAGCTCCCTGCTTGGCAGCGCAAAGCGGCCGGGAGGGTTCGATCTCTCCCGGCCGTCAAGCCTTAGCGGCGTAGTTTGTTGCCCTGGTAGTTGAGTGCGTCAGCGGACTGCCTCGCCTTGTCCGAGCCCTTGTCGGTGCCGTTGACCGACGAGCTGGTCATCGCGAAGGTGTAGAGCGCATGAGCCGCAGCATCGGCCATCTGCCCCAGCGCCTCGTCATTGTTGTTGTCATAGGTGTCGCAGGCCAGGTGGTAGCAGGGGTCAAACGGCTCGCCGGCGATACCGCCGTAGATTGCCTGCTGCTCGGGGGTTTTGATGTCCTCGGCACCGGTGAAGAGGCCGCCGGCCGGAATGCCCACCGCGATGAAGGGGCCATAGTCGGAGCGCCCATCGAAGGCCGTCGGTTCGACCGGCAGTCCCTGGTCGGCAAAGTACTTGAGGAATACCTGCTCGATATTGCCGGAGCCGTTGGGGCCTGCCGTGCCGGTCGCCGAGCCGTCGCCATCGTAGACGAAGCGCGCGAAGTTGGGCGAGCCGATCATGTCGAAGTTGAGGTTCACCGCGATGTCCTTGATATCGCGTTTGCTCAGGCTGTCGACGTAGGCCTGGGAGCCATGCAAGCCGGCCTCCTCGGCGCCCCACCAGGCGAAACGCACCTGATTGACGGGGGCGAGGCCCATTTCGGCCAGTCGCAGTGCCATTTCGAGCAGCGCCGCCGAGCCGCTGCCGTTGTCATTGATGCCAGGGCCTTCCGCCACTGAGTCGAGATGCGCGCCGATTACCACCACGCGGTCGTCCCGGCCGGCCGGGGTCTCTGCGATCAGGTTGGCAGTGCTGCGGATTTCCGATATGGCGTCGACGAAGACGCGGGCCACCACCCCGCCCGCCACCAACTCCTGGCCAACCGCGAAGGCCGCGCCGACCACCGGTATGCCGACGGACGGCTCGCCGAGGGTGCCGTTGAAGGCGTCGGTACGTCCCTCCTGGCCCTCATTGAATATCACCACGCCGCTCGCTCCCGCCGCCTCGGCATTCTGCGCCTTCACCAAAAAGCTGCAGCTGCCACGCTGAATGATGGCGATATTGCCGGGCGTGAAGCTGGCAAAGTCGTCTGCTTCGCAGCCACTGGTCGAGCTGTTGGCCGTCGCGCCTGGAGGTAGCTGCAGATCGACGGCTTCGGCAGTGCCGGTTACTGCGCCGGCGCCGGAGTATTCCATGGTGACGAAACCGGCTGCATCGTCGTAGGGGTATACCACCGGCACTGGTGACAGCTGGTCGAGTTCCGCTGGCGACTGTTCCTCGAAGTAGGGGAAATCAAAGGGTTGTACCGTCACCACATAGCCGGCTGATTCAACCAGCACCTTGATATGCTCGAGGGAGGCATCGTAGCCCGCTGTCGTTGCGGCGCGCGTCCCCCCCATTGGCATCGGCGATAAATTGAAGTTCAAGTTGATGCGCGCGCACACCGTCTGCCGTAATGGCCGCGCGAAAGGCCTCGGTATCGACCGGGACGGCGGCGGTGCTCTGCTGAGCGGTGAGGAGGGCTGTCATCAGCAGCGTCAGCTTCGTCGTTCTCATGAGGTTCTCCTGTGCGGAAAATGTCACCGAAGACAACGCCTTTGAGCACTTCAGTGGCCGTAGTGGCCTGGCCGACTGCCTGCTTTGTTTCAACAATATCCGTGTCAGGCTGTTTCGAAAGCGTAGAGCAAATCCTGGCTGCCGCTAGCCGGGCTGGCGGCGCTGCGGCCAATGGCAGCTGCCAGGGGCGGCAGCGGTTGGTGTCTGTCTGCTGGCGCGGCTCACGGCCTTCAGCCTGGGGATGAGGTATCGGACGGCGCGCGGAATGACTGGCGGGTGCGGGCCGAATGCCCCTTGTGGCTGCGGAGAGATTGCAGGTCCGGCATTCAGCGCTGTCGATTCTCGATTGTCCTGGTTGCCGTTCGGCCGGGGCGGCGGCGAAGCGACAGCAGGCTGGCGGAAAAGATCAGTGCGGCGCCGAGCAGGGAGGTCGGATCCGGGGTTTCGCCCCAGCGCAGCCAGGCGATCGCCCCGGCGAAGACAATGGCCAGGTAGGCGAAGGGCCCTATCAGCCCTGGCGGCGCCAGGCTATAGGCCGTGGACATGATGATCTGGCTGATGGTCGCGAGCAGGCCTATGACCAGCAGCAGGCCCAGTTCCCGCTCGCTAGGTGGTTGCCAGCTCCAGCTCAGGGGAACGGCCGAAGCCAGGGCGCTGAACAGCGAGAAATAGAAGACCATGCGAAACGCCGGTTCGCTGTCGCTCATCTCGCGGATCGAGACGAAGGCAAAGGCGGCCAGGACACTGGCGGCCAGGCCGATCAGGGCCTGGCCGCCGAACAGCGCGGCCGACGGCTTGGCCACCAGCAGCACACCGAGCAAGCCGATCGCGGAGGTCGCCAGCATGCGTCTGTTCAAGGGTTCCTTGAGCCACCACCAGGCGATCAGCGGCGTGAACAGCGGCGCCGAGTAGGTGAATAGCATGGCGTCGGCGAGCGGCAAATGGGCGATGGCGTAGAAGAAGCAGTACATCGCCGCCAGGCCGAATCCGGTGCGCCACAGATGGGAACGCAAGCGCGTGGTCTTTAGTGGCCGCAGGCCCTTGAGCAGGATAAGCGGCAAAAAGAACAGCACCCCGACCAAGTTGCGGAAGAACACCACCGCCTCGTTGTTGACGCTGGCGGACACTTCGCGGATGCCGACGCCCATCAGGGCGAACAGCAATGCCGAAAGCGCCAGCAGTGAGGCGCCCTGCAAGGGTTTGTCCAGACGCATCAGCCGCGCAGCAGTGGGTAGAGTTCCCGAAGCAGCTTGCCGCGGCTGAACACCAGCTGCCAGCGGTGGCCGCCGAGTTGGCGCCACAGGCGCGCGGCACGGATACCGGCGAGCAGCAGGGCGCGAATCCGCGAGGCATTGCTGGCTTGCTGCAGGTAACGCATGTCGCCTTGCACCTGAATGCGCTGGCGGAAGGTGCTGATGGTGTCCTGGTACAGGCTACCGCAGGCGGCTATGACGTTCTCATGGACCAGGCCGAAGTGCTCGACCTGCTGCTGGATCTGGTCGAGGCGGCTGCCCATGATCTGCAGCAGGTCGTCGCGCTTGGCCAGCTGGCGCTCCAGGCCAAGCAGGGCGAGGGCATAGCGCAGTGGCTCGCGCTGCAAGGCGGCCGGGTCGCGTTCGAGTGCGCCGATCAGCGCGCGATAGCCGTCGCGCAGGTTGAGATCATCGCCGCCATAGACGTCCAGGGTGTTCTGCGGGTCGCGCACCAAGAGGCTGCCGAGCATGCAGCTCAGGGCCGGTTCGCCGACCTGGCCGGTCCTGGCCAGCTTGTCCACCAGCACGGCGGATTCGAATACCGCGCCGAGGGCGACCAGTTGCTCCTGGGTTGGGCTCATGGGCGTTGGTCCTTGCTGGTCCAGGGCTCGGCGGATTCGATCACACCACCACCCAGGCAGACGTCGCCGTCATAGAACACCACCGACTGGCCCGGAGTCACGGCGCGCTGCGGCATGGCAAAGCTGACGCGGAAGCCCTCTGCGGTTCGCTCCAGGGTGCAATCCTGGTCGCTCTGGCGGTAGCGCACCTTGGCCGTGAGCTGGCGTGGTCGGCTGAGGTCGATGGGGTTGACCCAATAGATCTGCGAGGCGAGCAGGGCGCGGGAGAACAGCCAGGGATGGTCGTTGCCCTGGCCGACCACCAGCACGTTGCGCTGGAGATCCTTGTGCAGCACGTACCAGGGCTCGTCGCCGGCATCCTTCAGGCCGCCGATTCCCAGGCCCTGGCGCTGGCCTATGGTGTGGTACATCAGGCCGTGGTGGCGGCCGATGACCTCGCCTTCGGTGGTCTCGATATCGCCGGGCTGGGCCGGAAGGTATTGCTTGAGGAAGTCGCTGAAGCGCCGTTCGCCGATGAAGCAGATGCCGGTGGAGTCTTTCTTCTTGGCGGTGGCGAGCTGGTACTTTTCGGCAATGGCACGTACCTGGGGTTTTTCCAGCTCGCCGACCGGGAACAGGGTCTTGGCGATCTGCTCGCCGCCGACCGCGTGCAGGAAGTAGCTCTGGTCCTTGTTCGGATCCAGGCCCTTGAGCAGTTCGGTGCGTCCGTCGCTATCGCGCCGGCGTACATAGTGGCCGGTGGCAATCAGGTCGGCGCCGAGCGCCAGCGCGTAGTCCAGGAAGGCCTTGAACTTGATCTCGCGGTTGCACAGGATGTCCGGGTTGGGGGTACGGCCGGCCTTGTACTCGGCGAGGAAGTGCTCGAATACGTTGTCCCAGTATTCCGCGGCGAAGTTGGCGGTGTGCAGCGGGATGCCGATCTTGTCGCATACGGCCTGGGCGTCCGCCAGGTCGTCCATGGCGGTGCAGTATTCGGTGCCGTCGTCCTCGTCCCAGTTTTTCATGAACAGGCCTTCGACCCGATAACCCTGCTCCAGCAGCAGCAGGGCGGAAACCGAGGAGTCGACACCGCCGGACATGCCGACGATTACACGCTTAGCAGTTGGATCTTGCATGGGGGCCATGTGCACGGATGTGAAAAGAGCGCGATTCTAGCAGGGCAGCCGCCTTGCGGCGAACGTCTCGCCGGTCAGGCGGGGTCGCGGATCAGGCTCAAGGGAAACAGCTCGCCGGTCAGGTAGTCATCGATGCAGCGCGGCACCAGCTCGCTGCGCCAGCGCTGCGGCTGGGCAGCCAGCTCGTCGCGGGTCAGCCAGCGGGGGGCGATGATGCCCTCATCAAGTGGCCGTGCGGGGTGCTGCTGCAGCGCCTTGCCGGCGAAGCACACGCGCTGGTAGGTCACGCCATTGCTCGGCGCGGTATACAGGTAGATGCCGATGACGCCCGTGAGCTGCACATCCCAGCCGGTTTCCTCGAGGGTTTCGCGAATAGCCGCCTGCAGGAGGCTTTCGTTGGCCTCCAGATGGCCGGCCGGCTGGTTGAGGACCGTTCGACCCTCGGCCAGCTCTTCGACCAAGAGAAATCGGCCCTGATCTTCGATGACCGTGGCCACGGTGATGTGAGGTTGCCAATGCATAGAGAACGCTACCTGTATGGGAAAGGGCGATCATAACAGCGCGCAGCGTGCTGTTTCGCCGGTCTGAAATGCGCAAACCCCGACACGGGGCCGGGGTTTGCGTTGCTCTGGCGCGCCGCGCGGCGAACCTGGCGGCTTATGCAGTCAAGGCGGCGATTGCACCGTTGAAGGTCGGGCTCGGGCGCATGACCTGACTGGTCAGCTGTGGATTGGAGCGGTAGTAACCGCCGATGTCCACCGGCTGGCCTTGGACGGCTGCGAGTTCGGCGACGATGCTTTCCTCGTTGTCGGCCAGGGTCTTGGCCAGCGGGGCGAACTGCGCCTGCAGTTCAGCGTCCTCGTTCTGAGCGGCCAGTTCCTGGGCCCAGTACAGCGCCAGATAGAAGTGGCTGCCACGGTTGTCCAGCTCACCGGTTTTGCGCGACGGCGACTTGTCGTTGTCCAGCAGCTTGCCGGTGGCCGCATCCAGGGTCTTGCCCAGCAGCTTGGCCTTCGGGTTGTCGGTCTTGATCCCGGTCTCCTCCAGCGACACCGCCAGGGCCAGGAACTCGCCGAGCGAGTCCCAGCGCAGGTGGTTTTCCTCGATCAGCTGCTGTACGTGCTTGGGCGCCGAGCCGCCTGCACCGGTTTCGTACATCCCGCCGCCGGCCATCAGCGGCACGATCGACAGCATCTTGGCCGAGGTGCCCAGCTCCATGATCGGGAACAGATCGGTCAGGTAGTCGCGCAGGACGTTGCCGGTGACGGAGATGGTGTCCTGACCGCGGATCAGGCGCTCCATGCTCACGCGTATGGCTTCGTTGTAGCCCATCATGCGGATGTCCAGGCCGCTCAGGTCGTGCTCCTGCAGATAGGTCTCGACCTTCTTCTGCAGCTCGCGATCGTGAGCGCGCTCGGGGTCCAGCCAGAAGATCGCCGGGGTGTTGGACTGGCGGGCGCGGGTCACAGCCAGCTTGACCCAGTCGCGGATCGGCGCGTCCTTGGTCTGGCAGGCGCGCCAGATGTCACCGGCTTCGACCTGGTGCTGCATGAGCACGGTGCCGTCGGCCAGCACCACGCGCATGGTGCCATCGGCGGTCATTTCGAAGGTCTTGTCGTGGGAGCCGTACTCCTCGGCTTTCTGCGCCATCAGGCCGACGTTCGGTACGCTGCCCATGGTGGTCGGGTCGAAGGCGCCGTTGGTCTTGCAGAAGTTGATCATCTCCTGATAGATGCGCGCATAGGTGCTTTCCGGCATGACGGCCTTGGCGTCTTTCAGCTTGCCGTCCTTGCCCCACATCTGCCCGGAGCTGCGGATCATCGCCGGCATCGAGGCGTCGACGATCACATCGCTGGGGATGTGCAGGTTGGTGATGCCCTTGACCGAGTCGACCATGGCCATTTCCGGGCGGCCGCTGTAGCAGGCGTGGATGTCCTGGAGGATCTCTTCCTGCTGCGAGGCCGGCAGCGCCTTGATCTTGTCGTAGACGCTGCTGATGCCGTTGTTGGGGTTCACGCCCAGCTCTTTGAACAGTTCGCCGTACTTGTCGAACACATCCTTGTAGTAGACGCTGACCGCGTGGCCGAAAACGATCGGGTGGGAGACCTTCATCATGGTCGCCTTGACGTGCAGCGACCACATCACGCCGGTTTCCTTGCAGTCCTGCAGGGTCTTCTCGAAGAAGTCGCGCAGCTTGCGGCAGCTCATGTACATGCTGTCGAAGACTTCGCCTTCCTGCAGGGCGAGCTGCTTCTTCACTTCGACCTGGCCGTCCTTGCCGACGAATTCGATGCGCACCTCACCGGCCTGGGGCATGGTGATCGACTGCTCGCTGGAGAAGAAGTCGCCCCCACGCATGTAGTCGGCGTGGGATTGCGAGGCCATGCTCCACTTGCCCATCGAGTGCGGATGCTTGCGGGCATAGGCCTTGACCGCGGCGGGTGCGCGGCGGTCGGAGTTGCCTTCGCGCAGGACGGGGTTGACCGCGCTGCCGAGGACCTTGGCGTAGCGCGCGCGGGCTTCTTTTTCCGCGTCGGACTGAGGATCTTCGGGGAAGTCGGGGACGTTGTAGCCCTGCGCCTGCAACTCGGCGATGGCGCCCTTGAGTTGCGGCACAGAGGCGCTGATGTTCGGCAGCTTGATGATATTGGCATCTGGCGTGGTGGCCAGGTCGGCCAGCTTGGCCAGGTCGTCTTCGGTCTGTTTGTCGGCATCCAGCTGATCGGCGAAGCTTGCAAGGATGCGCCCTGCAAGAGAGATGTCGCGTGTTTCGACGGCGATGCCAGCAGAGGCGGCGAAGGCTTCTACAATTGGGAGAAGCGAGTAGGTGGCGAGGGCTGGGGCTTCGTCGGTGAAGGTGTAGATGATCTTCGAGCGGGTGGACATTGGGGTTAACTCTCTTCTTCGCTGAGCGTGCACAGTCCCTCGAGATGCGCGGGTAGGCGCCCTGGCTCGTTGGGTGGCCGAGCCGGGAATCGAAGACTTGCCGCTGTGAGGTTGGATGCACCAGTAGAGTGTTGAGCACTTCGAGCCGCCAAACCGAGGTAACAATTCGGCGGTTTCAAGAGGCAGCTATCTCGATCAAGACCAGCAACCCCTTATGACTCGTTAGTCACCTAAGCAGTATACCACTGCGACCTGGGGTCGCAGAATGCCCTCGTGCATAAGACCAACGAACATATGGTTTCACCCGAATCAACTGAGTTACTCTCGGGCGATGTGCACTGTTTAACCACAAGACGGAGTCCAGCATGGGATACCAAAAGATCCAGGTGCCAGCTACCGGTGACAAAATCACCGTCAATGCCGATATGTCCCTGAATGTACCGAACAACCCGATCATTCCTTACATCGAAGGCGATGGCATCGGTGTCGACATCAGCCCGGTCATGATCAAGGTCGTCGATGCGGCGGTCGAGAAAGCCTACGGTGGCGAGCGCAAGATCTCCTGGATGGAAGTGTACGCCGGCGAGAAGGCCACTCAGGTTTATGACCAGGACACCTGGCTACCCCAGGAGACCCTGGATGCCGTCAAGGATTACGTGGTTTCGATCAAGGGCCCGCTGACCACGCCGGTCGGCGGAGGCATTCGCTCGCTCAACGTGGCCCTGCGCCAGCAGCTGGACCTTTACGTGTGTCTGCGCCCGGTACGCTGGTTCGAAGGCGTGCCAAGTCCGGTCAAGAAGCCCGGCGACGTCGACATGACCATCTTCCGTGAGAACTCCGAAGACATTTATGCGGGCATCGAGTGGAAGGCCGGTTCGCCGGAAGCCAACAAGGTAATCAAGTTCCTCAAGGAAGAAATGGGGGTCACCAAGATCCGCTTTGATCAAGACTGTGGCATTGGTGTTAAGCCCGTCTCCCAGGAGGGCACCAAGCGCCTGGCCCGCAAGGCATTGCAGTACGTGGTCGACAATGACCGTGACTCGCTGACTATCGTGCACAAAGGCAACATCATGAAGTTCACCGAGGGTGCCTTCAAGGAATGGGCCTACGAGGTTGCCGCTGAAGAGTTCGGCGCCACCCTGCTGGACGGCGGCCCTTGGATGCAGTTCAAGAACCCGAAAACCGGCAAGAATGTGGTGGTCAAAGACGCCATTGCCGATGCCATGCTGCAGCAGATCCTGTTGCGTCCGGCCGAGTATGACGTGATCGCCACCCTGAACCTCAATGGCGACTACCTATCCGATGCCCTGGCAGCAGAAGTGGGCGGTATCGGCATTGCGCCGGGGGCCAACCTGTCCGACACCGTGGCCATGTTCGAGGCCACTCACGGCACTGCGCCGAAGTATGCGGGCAAGGATCAGGTAAATCCTGGGTCGCTGATTCTTTCCGCCGAAATGATGCTGCGTCACATGGGCTGGGTCGAGGCGGCAGACCTGATTATCAAGGGCACCAATGGCGCTATTTCGGCCAAGACCGTGACCTACGATTTCGAGCGGCTGATGGATGGCGCTCAGTTGCTTTCGTGTTCGCAGTTTGGCGACGCCATGATCTCCCATATGTGAGTTCATCGGCGTAAGTAAGCGGGGGCCGGTCATCTGATGACCGGCCTTTTTTTAGGCTATGTCCCAATAGCGTGTTGCGCGGTGCGTCCTACCGCCTCCTGGATGCAGTGAACTGGCCGAATGCTTTGCTGGTAGCGCTCAAGCATGCGGCGCCAGCCCAGGTAATTGGGGAGGTAGCGGG
>NZ_JBFTEG010000015.1:0-101181 GCF_041027545.1 Pseudomonas zhanjiangensis
GGGACATCAGTCATTACTTGATGCACCGTTACAACTGGATCAGACCGCATCAATACAACGACGGGCTACCACCTGCGGTGGCCGAAGAAAAACTTAACCCACTGTCCGGGATGGGTTGACCACTACAGAGGGCCTTTTCGCTGATGACGCCCTTGTTGCCGATAAGTTGCACGGACTTGAGGTCATTGACCGACAGCAGGTCGAAGCTGATGGTCTGCGCCTGATTCTTCGCCAGTTTGATGGTGTCGCCGAACATCACGTTCTGCGGATAGATGACCGGGCCGAACGAGACATAGGCGCGACCATTTTTCATCGCCTGAGCGAACGCATGGGCATCCGGCTTGCTGCCGGTGTACACGAACATGCGATTGTGGCCGGTGGTCTCGTTCCACACGTCGTGGGTGTCGGAGCCGGCCGTGTAGTAGTAGGGCAGCCCTTCGGACCACAGCTGGCGGGCCTTCTCGACCTCCTTGCTGTAATCGACCTCCGAGTTGATCTCGATCAGATCGAAGGAGGGGTTGAAGCCGCCGGGTGCGGTCTTGTTCTCCAGGCTGCTCATGTAGCCATAGGGGATATAGGGATGGTTGGAGGCAACTACGGTCGCGCCCATTCGCCGCATGTCCTTGATCAGCTTGTGGATGTCATCGACGCCGGGGTCGACGGAAAGCTTGGCGCCAAGTGCCAGGGGGAAGGGGTTGAAGTGGCCCCACGAAGGTGAAACCTCCATGGAGGGTACGAAGGGCACTGCACGCTTGTCGGACAGCGCCTGGATGGCGGCATGGTTGGCCGTGGAGTCGTGATCGCTGACGAAGGTGACGTTCAGGCCGGCCGCGAGTTGCGAGCGCACCAGGTACTCGGGTGGGGTCGAGCCTTCGAGCACGTCGGCATGATGGTGCAGGTCGCCTGCGTACCAGCCCTGCTGCGTCGGGTAGGTGCTGATCGGTACGGCAGCGGTTAGCTGTGTCGTCTTGTTCGAAGCGATGCGGGTGTCTACCAGCACAGGCTTGGCCAGGAAGTTGGCCCCGGAGGAAATTTTCAGCTGGTAGTCGCCAGGGGCCAGCATGAACTTGGCCTGGCCGATGCTATCCAGCTCGGTGAAGAAGGTCTTGGCGCCGAGGAACTCGATCAGCGGCGCGTTGCCTTTTTCGATCTGAATCTTGGCATCGAGGCCGGACTTGGACTGGGCATCGGTTATCTGCAGTTGCACGGCACCGGGAGGGAGGAGGTCGTCGAAGGCAAGTTCGAGGGTTTTCTCGCGCTCGACCTTGATGTCACGCTTCTTGCTCTCGGAGTAGCCTTTGCCGGTCGCATAGACCTGGTACTCGCCGACCGGAAGCTTGAGGCTGTACTGCCCCTTCTTGCCGATGGCCCAGATGTAGGGGACGCCATCTTTGAGGACCACGACAGCGGGCTCATCCACTGTCTTGCCATCCTGGGTCTTGACCGTTCCCGACAGGGAGCCGGCTGGCATCGCCTTGCGCTGAATCTCGGCCTGGACGACGGGGGCAATGTCGCCGCTGTCGAGAACCTGATACTCGCCTTCGAATGAAATGGATTGCGCCTTTTTCAAGCTGTGCTTGCTGTACAGGTCGCGTGACTTGTACTTGAGCTCGGTGAAGTAGGGCGCGTGCAGGGCAATGGCCCAGTCGGCGTCGTAGCCGACAAAACGGTCGGCAATCGGTTTGTCGACGACCGCGTCTTCCTTGCCCGCGTAGCCGGGCACGGCGAATTTGTAGCCGCCGTCCGGCCATAGGGTATAGCCCGACAGCAGGTCGCTGAGGTCGTCGCCCTCGTTGGTCATGGTGGTCTTGACCTGGATCCGGTCGGAACCGGACTTCAGGCTGTAGACCGTGCTGATGACCACCTTGTCGAAGTCGCGGGTGACTTTGACGACGGCCTCCTCGGGGCTGTCCTTGATGATCTCGACGTTCTGGTAGGTATTGGGCCAGGCCGACCAGTTGTTGGGAATGAAGTCGGCAAAGGCGACGCGGTCGTTGCTGAGCGAGCCGTCCGCTTTCACGCTGGCGATGTCGATGATGCAGCCGCGTGCAACGCCCCAGGGCGGTGCCGAACCCACGGCCAGCGAAAATGCCAGTTTGTCGTTTCTGATGGTCAGGTCTTTTTCGGATAGTGCGTTGCCGGCCGGGATAGGGGTCTTGCCCGTGGTGATGGAGACGGCGGCGTGGCTGTAAGCGCTCGCGCTAAAGCCGGTCGATAGGATGATTGCTTTGAGGATCCATGCATGGCGCGACGCTTTTATCATTTTTTCTGCCCTTTTCCGTGTGGGTTTGTTTGATTGAGCGTTCAACAAAAAACAGTACAGAGCCGGTTCTGTACTGTCAATGCACGTTCGTACCATCTGGACGGGTCTTGCTGCCGAGGTAGTTGATTCTTTTGAGGAATGAACAGCGGAGGATTAGTCGTTTGAAACCGCTCATGGCGCTCGCCAGAATGGCTGTCATGAGGGGCTGGAATACTAAGCCGTATTGGCTGGACCCAGCCATAGTGCCCAGGCGATGCAAGGAGTCGAGTTCCCATGAGCGTTCAAACCGCCAGCCATCTGGATACGCGGGTCAGCCCCGACGAGATCCGCGCGCAGTTCTCCCGCGCCATGTCGGCCATGTACCAGGCCGAGGTGCCGCTCTATGGCGAACTGCTGGAGCTGGTGAGGGAGGTCAACGCCCATGCACTGCGGCAGGACCCGCAACTGGTCGAGCAGCTGCGTACCACCGGGGAGATCGAGCGCCTGGACATGGAGCGCCACGGCGCCATCCGCCTGGGTAGCGCCGCCGAGCTGGCGACCATGCGCCGCCTGTTCGCGGTGATGGGCATGTACCCGGTCGGCTACTACGACCTGGCCTGCGCCGGGGTGCCGGTGCATTCCACCGCGTTTAGGGCGATTCACGAAGGCTCGCTGCAGCAGAGCCCGTTCCGCGTGTTCACCTCGCTGCTGCGCCTGGAGCTGATCGACAACCCCGAGCTGCGCGAGTTGGCGCGTAGCGTGCTGGCGCGGCGCAACATCTTCACCGCGCGTGTTATCGAGCTGATCGAGCGTTTCGAGCAGGTTGGCGGTCTGGACCAGGCCGAGGCGGACGAGTTTATCGAGCAGGCCCTGGAGACCTTCCGCTGGCACCGCGAGGCGACCGTCAGCGCGGCGCTCTACCAGCAGCTGAGCGAGCAGCATCGGCTGATCGCCGACGTGGTCGCATTCAAGGGGCCGCACATCAACCACCTGACCCCGCGCACCCTGGATATCGACGCGGTGCAGGCCGGCATGCCGCAGCGCGGCATCGACCCCAAGGCCATCGCCGAGGGGCCGCCCGCGCGGCGTTGCCCGATCCTGCTGCGCCAGACCAGCTTCAAGGCCCTGCACGAACAGGTGGTGTTCGTCGAAGACGATGGCGAGCGCCGCCTGGGCAGCCATTCGGCGCGCTTCGGCGAGATCGAGCAGCGCGGCGCGGCGCTGACCCCCAAGGGCCGCGCGCTCTATGACCGCCTGCTGGATGGCGCACGCCAGGCCGGCGGCGACTATGTGGCGGCGCTGGAGGCCCAGTTCGCCGAGTTCCCGGACGACTACGACAGCCTGCGCCGCCAGGGCCTGGCCTACTTCCGTTACTTCGTCAGCCCAACCGGGCTGGCGGCCAAGGCCCGCGGCGAACTCGCCGGCGACCTGGAAGCGCTGCTCGCTGCCGGGCACATCTGTTGCGAGCCGCTGGTCTACGAAGACTTTCTGCCGGTCAGCGCGGCGGGCATCTTCCAGTCCAACCTCGGCGATGCCGCCCGCGACAGCTACGCCCACTCGGCCAACCAGGACGCCTTCGAGCGAGACCTGGGCGCGCCGGTGCTCGACGAGTTGGCGCTCTATGCCGACACCGAGCAGCGCTCCCTGGCGCAGTGCGCCGAACAGCTGGGCCTGGCTGAGCTGCGCTGAGCCAATGGCGGCCCTCGGCGCTGGCCGGGAGCCGCCTGAAGTTTGCGATACGCCGATCCCTGGTCGGCTGCTGTGCTAATTGCCTCGCCGTCCTCGGCGAGGTCCTCGGTCATCGCTGCCGGGTGCACGCCTGGCCGCTCTCTAGGAGTCGTGTCATGCAACATCTCCCACCGGTCCGCAGCGGCGGACAGATTCTGGTCGATGCCTTGCGCATCAACGGTGTCGAGCGCGCCTTCTGCGTGCCCGGCGAGAGCTACCTGGCGGTACTCGATGCCTTGCACGATGCGCGGGAGCAGATCGACCTGGTGGTCTGTCGCCAGGAAGGCGGCGCCGCCTACATGGCCGAGGGCTACGGCAAGCTGACCGGCAAGCCGGGAATCTGCTTCGTCACCCGTGGCCCCGGCGCCACCAATGCCTCGGTCGGCGTACATACCGCCTTCCAGGATTCCACACCGATGATCCTGTTCATCGGCCAGGTGGCCCGCGAGCAGATGGAGCGCGAGGCCTTCCAGGAGATCGACTACCGGCGCATGTTCGGCCAGATGGCCAAGTGGGTGGTGCAGGTCGATGACGCCCGGCGTCTGCCGGAACTGCTCAGCCAGGCCTTCCACCGTGCGGTCAATGGCCGGCCTGGGCCGGTGGTGGTGGCGCTACCGGAAGACATGCTGACCGACCGCGTTGCGGTGGCTGATGCCGGCCCGTGCCGGCGCATCGAGGCGAGCCCGGCCGCCGCTGACTTGCAGGCCATGGGCGAGTTGCTCGATCGGGCCGAGCGGCCGCTGCTGATCGTCGGTGGTGGTGGCTGGACGGCAGGGGCGGTCGCCGATATCCAGCGCTTCGCCGAGCATCGGCAACTGCCGGTGGCGGCCTCGTTCCGCTGCCAGGACCTGTTTGACAACCGCCATCCGAACTACGCCGGCGACCTGGGCCTGGCGGCCGGTCCCAAGCTGACCCAGGCGGTGCGCGAGGCCGACCTGCTGCTGGTGGTGGGTGCGCGCATGGGCGAGATCACCTCCGGCGGCTACAGCCTGCTGGATATCCCGGTGCCCCGCCAGCAACTGGTGCACGTACACGCCGGTATCGAGGAGCTGGGCCGGGTCTACCAGCCGACCCTGGCGATCAATAGCGGCATGGCCGCCTTCGCCGCGCAGGCCGCCACGCTTGAATCCAGCAGCAATCCGCAGCATGCCGACTGGACCCGTAGTCTCAATGGCCACTACCTGGCCAATCTGGACTGCCCGCCGTCGCCGGGGCCGGTACAGCTGGGCGAGATCATGGCCTGGCTGCGCGAGCGCCTGCCGGAGGATGCCATCCTCAGCAACGGCGCCGGCAACTATGCGGTCTGGGTCCAGCGTTTCTACCAGTACCGCCGGTTCCGCACCCAGCTGGGACCGACCAACGGTTCCATGGGCTATGGCGTACCTGCCGGCATCGCCGCCAAGCTGGCCGCGCCCGAGCGCATGGTGGTGGCCTTCGCCGGCGATGGCTGCTTCATGATGAATGGCCAGGAGTTGGCGACGGCGGCCCAGTATGGGGCCAACCTGATCGTCATCGTGGTCAACAACGGCATGTACGGCACCATCCGCATGCATCAGGAGCGCCACTACCCTGGACGGGTGTCCGGCACCAGCCTGCACAATCCGGATTTCGCCGCCCTGGCGCGGGCCTACGGCGTGCATGGCGAGGTGGTGGCGGCCACCGCGGAGTTTCCGGCGGCCTTCGAACGGGCCGCGGCGGCCGGCACGCCGGCGCTGATCGAGATCCGCCTGGACCCGGAGGCCCTGACCCCGCGGCAGAGCCTCAGCCAGATCCGCGAGCAGGCCCTGGCGCAGTCCTGATCGCCATGTATACCCGGCAGGCGCGTTCGGCGCCCGCCGGGTTCGTTCTCAGAGCTTCTGCCCGCGATCCAGCTTGCAGGACAGGATGATCGAGGTGGTGGTCTTCTCCACCCCGTCCACCGCGCCTATCTCATCGAGCAACTCATCCAGCCGTTCGGGCGACTCGGCGCGCAGCCAGGCGACGAAATCGAACTCGCCACTGACCGTGCACAGCTGCTGGACCTCGGCCATGTGGGTCAGCCGGCGCAGCACTTCCTTGCCCGAGCGCGGCTGCAGAGTGATGCCGACATAGGCCTGCAGGCCACCGTCGAGCACCCGCTGGCCCAGGCGCAGGCCGTAGCCGGTGATGATCTTGTTCTTCTCCAGGCGGGCGATCCGTGAGATCACCGTGGTGCGGGCGATACCCAGCTTGCGCGCGAGCATGGCGACGCTCTCGCGGGCATTGAGCTGCAGGGCGGCGATCAGCTGGCGGTCGATATCGTCCAGGCGAACGGGGGAAAACTCGGACATCGCGGAACTACCCAGGGAAACGGAGTGGCATCTTAGCAAAGACAACGCCCGGCCCGCTGTGGGCGGCCGGGCGGGAGCGCGGGTCGGCTATCCGGTTGTCGGTCGGATCAGCGACCCTGGCAGGCGTCCACCCGCAGGCGCCGCTCGAGCAGACGGAAGCCCTGCACCAGCACATAGGCGGCGACCAGGTAGAACACCCCGGCGGCGAAGAAGATCTCCACCGGCTGGTAGGTGCGGGCGATGATGGTGCGCGACATGCCGGTCAGTTCCAGCAGGGTGATGGTGCTGGCCAGGGCGCTGGCCTTGAGCATCAGGATCACCTCGTTGCTGTAGGCCGGCAGGCCGATGCGTGCGGCGCGTGGCAGGATGATGTGCACCAGGGTGCGCAGGTTGGACATGCCCAGGGCGCGCGCCGCCTCGATCTCGCCGGGCGGGATGGCCTGGATCGAGCCACGCAGGATCTCGGCGATATAGGCCGCGGTGTGCAGGGTCAGGGTGACCACGGCGCACCAGTAGGCATCGCGCAGGAACGGCCACAGCGGCCCCTCGCGCACGGCCTCGAACTGGGCCAGGCCGTAGTAGACCAGGAACAGCTGCACCAGCAGTGGCGTGCCGCGGAAGAAGAAGATGTAGGCGTAGGGCAGGGCGCGCAGCCACCAGTGCCGCGAGGCGCGGGCGATGCCCAGCGGAATCGCCAGCAGCAGGCCGGCGATCACCGCGATGGCCACCAGCTCCAGGGTCAACAGGCCGCCTTCGGCAATCTTCGGCAGCCATTTGATGATCAGTTCCCAGTTCATGCAGCGCTCCTGATGAAACCGCGGCCGGCACGCTTCTCGAGCAGGTACAGGCCGATCATGGCGAGGATGGTCAGGCTCAGGTAGATGAAGGCGGCGACCAGGAAGAAGGTGAAGGGCTCCTTGCTCGAGGTCACGGCGATCTGCGAGCGGCGCATGATTTCTTCCAGGCCGATCACCGAGATCAGCGCGGTGTCCTTCATCAGGATCATGAACAGGTTGCCCAGGCCGGGCAGGGCGATGCGCCACATCTGCGGCAGGATCAGGCGCCAGAGGATGCGCGGCTTGGACAGGCCGAGGGCCTGGCCGGCCTCGCGGTGGCCCTTGGGAATGGCCAGGATGGCGCCACGGAACACCTCGGTGGCGTAGGCGCCGAAGCACAGGCCGAGGGCGATGGTGCCGGCGGCGAAGGGGCTCAGTTCCAGGCTGGCGACGCCGATCAGGTCGGCCAGGCCGCGCAGCAGGGTGACCGTGCCGAAATAGATCAGCAGAACCCAGAGCAGTTCGGGAACGCCGCGCACCAGGGTCGAATAGCTGCCGCCGAGCCATTGCAGCGGCTTGTAGGGCGAGGTCTTGGCCAGGGCGCCGAGCAGGCCCAGCACCAGGCCGAGGGACAGCGCCGAGAGCGCCAGTTTGATGGTCATCAGGGTGCCGGCCAGCAGCGCCGGGCCGAAACCGTAGAGATCGAGAGTCATAATTCGTCCCACCACAGGAACAGGCACGGCGCGACAGGCGCCGCGCCTGTCAGGCCGGTCAGTAGATGCTGAAGGGGAAGTACTTGGTGTTGATCTGCTGGTAGGTGCCGTCGGCGACGATCTGCTGCAGCGCGCTGTTCAGGCGCTCGCGCAGCGGGTCGCCCTTGCGCACGGCGATACCGATCTTGTCGTTGTCGAACACCGGCTCGCCCTTGAACTCGAAGCCTTGGCCGGCCTCGCTCTTGAGCCATTCCCAGTTGACGAAGGTGTCGGCCAGTACGCCGTCGAGGCGGCCCGAGGTCAGGTCCAGGTAGGCGTTTTCCTGGGTGTCGTACAGCTTGATGTCGACCACCTCGCCGAGGTTGTCTTCCAGCCAGGTACCGGCGATGGTGGCACGCTGGGCGCCGATCACCTTGCCCTTGAGGCTGGCGCGGTCGGTCTTGAACTCGCCGCCCTTGGGCGCAATGAACTGCAGCTTGTTGGTGTAGTAGGGCGCGGTGAAGTCGACCGCCTGCTGGCGTTCCTCGGTGATCGACATGGAGGCCACCAGGAAATCGAACTTCCTGGCGTTGAGCGCCGGGATGATGCCGTCCCAGTCGGAGGTGACCACCTCGCACTCGGTCTGCATCTTGGCGCACAGGGCCTGGGCGATTTCCACGTCGAAGCCGCCAACCGCGCCACTGGCGTCGATCAGGTTGAACGGCGGGTAGGCGCCTTCGGTGCCGATCTTCAGTTTGTCGGCGGCGACTGCGCCGCTGGCGAATGCCAGGGCGGCGGCGGTGGTCAGCAAGATTTTCTTGTACTTATGCATGCGGTGACACTCCGTTAGTGGTTGCTGGACATGAACTGCTTGCAGCGCGCCGAGCTGGGGTTGTCGAACACCTGGGCCGGCGGGCCCTGTTCCTCGACCAGGCCCTGGTGGAGGAACACCACTTCGCTCGACACCTGGCGGGCGAAGTTCATTTCGTGGGTGACCAGCAGCATGGTGCGGCCTTCGTCGGCCAGCGCGCGGATCACGTTGAGGACTTCCTGGACCATCTCCGGGTCGAGGGCCGAGGTCGGCTCGTCGAACAGGATCACCTTGGGCTCCATGCACAGGGTGCGGGCGATGGCCGCACGTTGCTGCTGACCGCCGGAGAGCTGGTTGGGGTAGTCGTGGCGCTTGTCGGCGATGCCGACCTTGGCCAGCAGGGCCTCGGCGCGCTCGGTGGCTTCTGCCCTGCTCAGGCCGAGCACCCGGCGCGGCGCCTCGGTGATGTTGTCGAGCACGCTCATGTGCGGCCACAGGTTGAAGCTCTGGAAGACGAAGCCGATCTCGCTGCGCAGCCGGTTGATCTGCTGGTTGCTGGCCGCGACCAGGGCGCCGTCATGGCCTTTCTTCAGGCGCAGCTCTTCGCCGTTGACCAGGATCTGCCCGCGATGGGGCGATTCGAGCAGGTTGATGCAGCGCAGGAAGGTCGACTTGCCCGAGCCGGACGAGCCGAGGATGGAGATGACGTCGCCGTCGCGGGCGGTCAGGGAAATGCCCTTGAGTACCTCGTGCGCGCCATAGCGTTTGTGCAGGTCGCGGATCTCGAGTGCAGCTGGGGAACCAGTCGCTGGGAAACCAGTCATTGAAGCACCTCTTATTATTCTTTTTTCGCGTAACGGATACTGCCGGGTCACGCCCTGCGCTGCTGCCGGTTATGCGTCGCGGGCGTTCAGTATTGCGTCAGGTCGATCAGTTGCAGGCCCTCCAGCACAGGCGCTGCGGATGGTGCCGGGGCCGCCTCAACGCGCACGGCGCGCCGTCTGCGCGCGCATCCGGCCAGGGAAAACAGGGGCTCGTAGCATTCCGCAAAGGACTCAACTCGCCGCCTGGGCGAGCCGGTTCTTGCGGCGGCCGGGCTGTCGAGCCATCCCGGTACCTTGTGCGGCAGCCCGTGGCACGCGACGGCCTGGCCGCCGCGCGCCCGGACAGACTCAGGCGGCTTCCTGGGTCTGATCGCTGTGCTCTTCGTAGGCCAGGCCGAAACGGTTGGCGAGGAAGTCGTCCAGGGAAACCTGCTCCTGGCTGATGAAGCCCGCCTGCGGCAGGCGCTTCTCGCGGAACAGGTCCAGTGCCGCGCAGATGCCGGCGGCGGTGGTGATCTGGATGGCGCTGGTCAGGCGGCCGTTCTGCACCGCGGCGAAGATCTTGCGGCTGAACACCTGCTGCACCAGCTTGCCGTCCTTCATGCCGTTGACGGTGACGAACACCAGCACCACGTCCTGCATGGTGCTGGGCACGGCGCCGCGCAGGATGTCCTTGAGTTTTTCCTGATGGCCGGCCAGGCGCAGGTCTTCCAGAAGGAACTTCATCAGGTCGCGGTGGCCGGGATAACGCACGGTCTTGTAGTCGAGGACTTCGACCTTGCCCTGCAGGGTTTCGCACAGGGTGCCCAGGCCGCCGGAGGTGTTGAAGGCCTCGTACTCGACGCCGTCCAGGGAGAAGTGCTCCAGGCCCTCGAGCGGCTGGACCATCTGCAGCTTGCCGTTGCGGATCGCCTCGCAGGGATGGCAGTACTCGTTGACCAGGCCGTCGACGCTCCAGGTCAGGTTGTACTTCAGCGCATTGGTGGGGAACTCCGGCAGGGCGCCGACGCGCATCTTCACTTCGCGCACGCTGTCGAAGTCGCTGGCCAGCGAGTGCGCGGCGATGCCGATGAAGCCCGGCGCCAGGCCGCATTGCGGCATGAACGCGGTCTTGGCGTCCTTGGCCAGCTCCATGATGGTCTTGGTCGCGTGCACGTCTTCGGTCAGGTCGAAGTAGTGGGTGCCGCTGTTCTTCGCCGCCTGGGCGACGGTGATGGCCATGTGGTAGGGCAGGGCATTGAGCACGGCATCGTAGTCATGCATCAGCGCCTCGAGGGCGCCGGCATCGGCCGAGTCGAGCTGCCGGGTGGCGATGCCCAGGGCATCGATGGCCTTGAGCGAAGCGGCCTCGCGATCGGCCACCAGTACCTTGTAGTCGCCGCTGTTGTGCAGCAGTTGCGCGATGGTGAAACCGATGTGGCCAGCGCCAAGCAGGAGGACGTTCATTGTTGTTTTCTCCAGGGGTTTATTTCGGACTGGGTCAGTCTAAAGAGCACCTGGTATGACAATAAGACTCATAAGGCATCAATAAGATGAAAATTGCAGACGATATGACGTATATACCAAGCAATTAGTCGAGCATTGGCTGGCCAGGCCAACCCCGCGGCGATCTTTTAGGTCGCGTTCTGCGCCGCAGGCTATACGCTGAAAGAAGCGGGCAGCCGACAGCCATGCCCAGGGACTGCGCCATGTACAAAGACCTGAAGTTCCCGATCCTGATCGTGCACCGCGATATCAAGGCCGACACCGTGGCCGGCGACCGGGTCCGCGCCATCGCCCAGGAGCTGGAGCAGGACGGCTTCAGCATCCTCAGCACCGCCACCTCCGCCGAGGGGCGCATCGTCGCCTCGACCCACCACGGCCTGGCCTGCATCCTGGTGACCGCCGAAGGCGCGGGGGAGAACCAGCACCTGCTGCAGGACATGGTCGAGCTGATCCGCATCGCCCGGGTTCGGGCACCGCAGTTGCCGATCTTCGCGATCGGCGAGCAGGTCACCATCGAGAATGCGCCGGCAGAGGCGATGCCCGACCTCAACCAGTTGCGCGGCATCCTCTACCTGTTCGAGGACACGGTGCCCTTCCTCGCCCGCCAGGTCGCCCGTGCGGCGCGCAACTACCTGGACGGCCTGTTGCCGCCGTTCTTCCGCGCCCTGGTGCAGCACACCGCGCAATCCAACTATTCCTGGCACACGCCCGGCCACGGCGGTGGCGTGGCCTACCGCAAGAGTCCGGTGGGGCAGGCCTTTCATCAGTTCTTCGGCGAGAACACCCTGCGCTCCGACCTGTCGGTGTCAGTGCCGGAGCTGGGCTCGCTGCTCGACCACACCGGCCCCCTGGCCGAGGCCGAGGACCGTGCGGCACGCAACTTCGGCGCCGACCATACCTTCTTCGTGATCAACGGCACCTCGACGGCGAACAAGATCGTCTGGCACAGCATGGTCGGTCGCGACGACCTGGTGCTGGTGGATCGCAACTGCCACAAGTCGGTGCTGCATTCGATCATCATGACCGGCGCCATACCCCTGTACCTGTGCCCGGAGCGCAACGAGCTGGGGATCATCGGGCCGATCCCCCTGAGCGAGTTTTCCCAGGCATCGATCCAGGCCAAGATCGCCGCCAGCCCTCTGGCCAAGGGCCGCACGGGCGCCCGGGTCAAGCTGGCGGTGGTGACCAACTCGACCTACGACGGCCTGTGCTACAACGCCGAGCTGATCAAGCAGGCCCTGGGCGACAGCGTCGAGGTGCTGCATTTCGACGAGGCCTGGTATGCCTACGCCGCGTTCCACGAGTTCTATGCCGGGCGCTATGGCATGGGCACCTCGCGCGAGGCCAATGGCCCGCTGGTGTTCAGCACCCACTCCACCCACAAGCTGCTGGCGGCCTTCAGCCAGGCCTCGATGATCCATGTGCAGGACGGCGGCGTGCGCCAGCTGGACCGCGATCGCTTCAACGAGGCGTTCATGATGCACATCTCCACCTCGCCGCAGTACGGCATCATCGCCTCGCTGGACGTGGCCTCGGCGATGATGGAAGGGCCGGCGGGGCGTTCGTTGATCCAGGAAACCTTCGATGAGGCCCTGAGCTTCCGCCGCGCCCTGGCCAATCTGCGCCAGAACCTGAGCGCTGACGACTGGTGGTTCAGCATCTGGCAGCCGCCGCTGGCCGAGGGTGCCGACGAGGTCAACACCGCCCACTGGCTGCTGCAGCCCGGGGCCGAGTGGCACGGGTTCGGCGAAGTGGTCGAGGACTATGTGCTGCTCGACCCGATCAAGGTCACCCTGGTGACCCCTGGCCTGACCAGCGGGACGCGCGGAATTCCGGCGGCAGTGGTCAGCAAGTTCCTCTGGGAGCGCGGTCTGGTGGTCGAGAAGACCGGTCTGTATTCGTTCCTGGTGCTGTTCTCCATGGGCATCACCAAGGGCAAGTGGAGCACCCTGTTGACCGAGCTACTGGAGTTCAAGCGCAGCTATGACGCCAACCTGCCGCTGGCCGCGGCCTTGCCCTCCATCGCCCAGGCCGCCGGCACGCACTACCAGGGCATGGGCCTGCGCGACCTGTGCGACGCCCTGCATGCCTGCTATCAGCAAAACGCCACGGTCAAGGCGCTCAAGCGCATGTACACGGTGCTGCCCGAGGTCGCCCTGAAACCGGCCGATGCCTACGACCAGCTGGTGCGCGGCGAGGTCGAGGCGGTACCGATCGAGCAACTCGAGGGGCGCATTGCCGCGGTCATGCTGGTGCCCTATCCGCCGGGCATTCCGCTGATCATGCCGGGGGAACGTTTCACCCCAAGCATCCGCGCGATCGTCGACTACCTGGGCTTCGTGTGGACCTTCGACCAGCGCTTTCCGGGCTTCGATGTGGATGTGCACGGGCTGCAGCGAGACGGTTCGTGCTACACGGTCGACTGCATCAAGGCCTGAGCGGCGCACACGGGCGCAGAGGTATCAAGACAGATCAAGGATTTAACGTCGAAACTGAAACCAGGCCTGAGGTAACGCCCGTGACGTGTCCTGCGTCACATTGGCCGCCATCGACATTTATGACGTGCTTGTTATAGTTGCGCGGTTAACTACGTATAAATTTTCTTGCGCGCTTGCGCCGTCTGCTGTCGAGGATGACTGCCGTGTCGGACTACAAAGCCTTTCGTGTCGAACTGGCGGATAAAATTGCCCAGGTAGTGATCAACCGTCCGGAAAAGGTCAACGCCATGAGCGCCGACTTCTGGACCGAAATCATCGAGATCTTCCGCTGGATCGAGGCCACCGACGAGGTACGGGTCGTGGTGCTTTGCGGGGCCGGCAAGCATTTCTCCTCGGGCATCGACCTGATGATGCTGGCCCAGGTCGGCAGCCAGCTGGGCAAGGATGTCGGCCGCAATGCCGAGGCACTGCGACGCAAGATCCTCGACCTGCAGGCCTCGTTCAATGCCGTGGACAACTGCCGCAAGCCGGTCCTGGCGGCTATCCAGGGTTACTGTCTGGGTGGTGCGATCGACCTGATCTCGGCCTGCGACATGCGCTATTCGACGGTCGACGCGCAGTTCTCGATCAAGGAGATCGACATGGGCATGGCGGCTGACGTCGGCACCCTGCAACGCCTGCCGCGGATCATCGGCGACGGCATGATGCGCGAACTGGCCTTCACCGGACGCACCATCGATGGCGAAGAGGCGCGCCGCATCGGCCTGGTCAATCGCACCTATGCCGATAGCAGCGCCTTGCTCGACGGGGTGATGGAGCTGGCCCGGGAGATCGCCGCCAAGTCGCCGGTGGCCATCCGCGGCACCAAGGAGATGATCCGCTACATGCGCGACCACCGGGTCGATGATGGCCTCGAGTACATCGCCACCTGGAATGCGGCGATGCTGCAGTCGGCCGACTTGCGGGTGGCCATGGCGGCGCACATGAGCAAGCAAAAGCCGGAGTTCGCTGACTGATGCAGTCCAATCTATCGGCGCGGGAGGCGCAGTAGCGCATGGTATCTGGAGCCTCGTCACTCAGTTTGGTGCGCACCGAACTCTTCACCACGATGGAGGAGGCCGAATCCAGCCTCGAGCACTTCATCGCCGAGCGGAACAACGGCAGCCTGTTGCAGCAGGCGGTGGAAAGCCTGCAACAGGTGCGCGGCACCCTCAACCTGATCGAACTGGCCGGCGCCGAGCTGCTGGCCCAGCAGGTGCTCGATCAGGCCACCGATATTCCCGCCGGGGCGGGCGAGGAACGTGACGTCCAGCTTTCGGCGCTGAGCAATGCCTTGCACGTGTTGCGCCGCTACCTGGAAAACCTCGACGTTCGCCGCCAGGAAATACCGGAGCTGCTGCTGCCGGCGATCAACAACCTGCGCCAGGCCGGTGGTCAACCGGCGTTGCCGGAAAGCTTCTTCTTCAGCGTGCGCCTCGACCTGGCGCGCCCGCGCAGCGCGCCGGCGGCGCTCGATGGAGCCGCCAAGGAGAGCCAGGGCCGCCTGCTAAGGCACATGTATCAGGTCGGCTTGCTCGGCTTCATTCGCGAGCAGAACCCCCAGGCCAGCCTTCGCCTGATGGGTCGGGCCATGGGCCGGCTGGATCAGCTGTTCGCCAATGAACCGCGCGGCCGCTTGTGCTGGGTCGCGGCGGCAGCCGTGGAGGCCCAGGTGGAGGGCCAGTTGCTCGCGCGCAAAGCGCGCAAGCAACTGTTCTCGCGGATCGACCGCGAACTGAAGCAGATGCTCGGTAACAGCCAGTACGAGGCCCCGCGCAGCCTGCTCAAGGAATTGCTGTACCTGGTTGCCCTGTCGGACAGCCGCGGTCCACGGGTGATGGCGCTGCGCGACACCTTCGGCCTGACCCCGCTGCCGTTCACCGACCACCTGCTGGAAGAGGAATACCAGCGGCTGGCCGGCCCCGGACAGTCGGTGATGCGGTCGCTGAGTTCGGCAATTCGTGAGGAACTGGCCAGCGTCAAGGACATGCTCGACCTGATGGAGCGTGGCACCCTGCAGGGCGAAAGCCTGGGCAACCTGCATGCCCTGCTGGGCAAGTTGAGCAAGACCCTGGGCATGGTCGGCCTGAGTTCGGCGGGTAATTCGCTGGCCGCGCAGCTGCAGACGGTGGCCAGTTGGAGCGAGGAGCGCAAACCGCAGCCACAGGAGATGCTCAAGCTGGCCGATGCGGTGCTCTATGTCGAGGGCATGGTGGCCAACCTGGAGCGCGGCGAGCGCCGGGACGGCGAGCCTGCGCCAGCCCGGCCCGGGCTGGAAGGCGAAACCTTCGCCCAGCATCAGCTCTACGAGGCACGCATCGTCGTGGTCGACGAGGCCCAGGGCGGCCTGGCCCTGGCCAAGCGGGCGATCACCGCCTACCTGGAAGCCAACGGCGACCGCATGCACCTGTCCAACGTACCCTTCAGCCTGCAGGCGGTGCGCGGCGGGCTCTGGTTCCTCGGCCAGGAGCGGGCGGCCGCGCTGGTCGGCGCCTGCGCGCACTACATCCAGAAGCAGATGTTCGATGCGCCGCAGATGCCTTCCGAACAGATGCTCGAGACCCTGGCCGACGCGCTGAGCAGCCTCGAGTACTACCTGGAATCCGGCGCCGTGCTGCGCCCTGAAACCCAGCCGAGCGTGCTCGACCTGGCGGAAGAGAGCGTGCGCGCCCTCGGCGTCCCGGTGGCGGCCTGATGATGGCTCGGTGGCAGCCGGCACTGTTCGATGCCCAGCAACCGGGTGGCTGGGCCGTGGTGCACTGCCGGCAGTTTTTTCTGGCCGACAACAATGGCGTGCTGTTTCCCCGCGAGTGGCTGAAGAAGCAGGATTTGCCGATCCTGGCCGAGCACGGCATCGGCCATTTCGACGGCGATCCGATCTACCTGCTGGAGCTGCAGGCGCCGCTGGAGCTGCCTGGGTTCGCCTGGCAGAGCCTGCGTCAGTTCATGCTGCAGGGCGATGCCGATACCTTCCGCCTGCTCGGTTACGCCACCCAGATCGGCACCTGGGCGCGTCAGCATCGTTTCTGCGGCAGCTGCGGCGAGCCGATGCTGCCGATGCCCGGCGAGCGCGCCATGGGCTGCCAGCGCTGCGAGCAACATCATTACCCGCGCCTGTCGCCGAGCATGATCGCCCTGGTGACCCGCGGTGACGAGATTCTTCTGGCCCGTTCGCCGCGCTTCGTCACCGGCGTCTACAGCACCCTGGCCGGCTTCGTCGAGCCGGGCGAGTCGGTCGAGCAGTGCGTGGCCCGGGAAATCCGCGAGGAGGTGGGCGTCGAGGTGACCAACCTGCAGTACCTCGGCAGTCAGGGCTGGCCATTTCCGCATTCGTTGATGCTCGGCTTCCATGCCGAGTACGCCGGCGGCGACATCGTCATGCAGGCCGAGGAGATCGAAGACGCCCAGTGGTTCGACGTGCATCGGCTACCACCGCTGCCGGCGCCGCGCTCGATCGCCCGCTACCTGATCGATGTCTACGTGGCGCGAAGGCTGGGGCGGCCGGAACCGGCGCTGCCGACATAGCGCCTCGTATCCTAGAACTGTCCGAACCAGTGCTGCCAGGCCAGTCGGGCGGTCAGTGCCAGCACCACCAGGATGAACACCGGGCGAATGAATTTCGAGCCACCCTTGATGGCGCTGCGCGCACCGAGAAAGGCGCCGGCCATCAGGGCAATGCCCATGCAGGTACCCAGCAGCCAGGCGACCTGGCCGGCGACGATGAACACCGCCAGGGCGCAGGCATTGCTGACGAAGTTCATCGTCCGCGCCACCCCGCTGGCGCGCACCAGATCGAGCGGGTAGAGCAGCAGGCTGCTGACCGTCCAGAAGGCGCCGGTTCCCGGGCCCGCCACGCCATCGTAGAAGCCCAGGCCGACGCCCTGGGGCCATTGGCGGCCCTGGGCCACAGGTGCGTCCAGGTCCAGCGGCGCCTCGGGCGGACGGCCGAACAGCAGGTACAGGCCACAGGCGAACACCACCGCCGGCAACAGTTGGTTCAGCCAGGCGGCTGGCAACCATTGCGCCAGTGCCGCGCCGAGCAGGGCGCCGACCGCCGTGGCGATCAGGGCATTGCGCCAGGCCCTGGGCCTGAACAGCTTGCGCCGGTAGAAGGTATAGCTGGCGGTGGCCGAACCGAAGGTCGCGCACAGCTTGTTGGTGCCCAGGACCAGGTGCGGGGGCAGGCCCGCCATCAGCAGAGCGGGGATGGTGAGCAGGCCGCCGCCACCGGCGACGGCGTCGATGAAACCGGCGCCGAAGGCGACCAGGGCAAGAATGACCAGCGTTGCCGGATCTACCGCAAGCTCGAACGGGATGGGCATAAAAAGACGACCTGTGTCCTGTTGTGCGGCCAGCACGCTGTTCGCTGACCGGGGGAGCCGCGCATAATGCCGGCATTTACCCGCAGAAGGAATTGACTCGATGCAGTATGACGGTCTGGCATGGGCGTTCGCATTGCTGGCACTGCTGGCGGTGCTGGTTGCCGCGCGCATCCTGTTCGGCGGCAACTGGCTGCTGGGCTGGCTGCGCGGCACCTGCGGCCTGGCTTTTCTGGGCCTGGCCGGGCTTATTGGCCTGGTGGCCTATGACTTGCTCAGTTATGCACCTCTGCCGGAGGACAAGCCCCTGGTGACCCTGAGCTTCAAGGCCGACGGACCTCTGTACCGGGTCAATGTGCTCGAAGGCGCACACGAGCGCAGCGTGACCCTGGAGGGTGACCTGTGGCAGCTGGACGCGCGCTTGTTACAGTGGAAGGGGCTGGCTGCGCTGATTGGCCTGCAGCCGGGTTACCGCCTGGAGAAGCTCTCCGGTCGTTTTCTCTCCATCGAGCAGCAGACGATGGCCCAGCATACCCGGATCGCCCTGGCGCAAAGCCGCTATGGCGTCGACCTGTGGCGCTGGCTGCGGATGAACCAGCGCGACCTGTTCCTGTTCGATCCGCAGGCGCGGCGCGTCGACTACCTGCCGATTGCCGACGACGCGGTCTACGCCGTCAGCCTGACGCCCACCGGCCTGCTCGCCCAGCCGATGAATCAGGCGGCCAAGCAGGCCCTGCAGAACTGGCGTTGAGCCAACGGCGATCGGCGCTAGGCGCAGAAAGAAAAAGGGACCCGAGGGTCCCTTTTTGCTTGTCCTACCCGGGTCAGGAGAGGAAGCCACCATCGACGTTCAGTGCGACGCCCGTGGTGTAGCTGGAGGCGTCGCTGGCCAGGTACAGCACCGCGCCGGCCATTTCGCTCGGATCGGCCACGCGCTTGAGCGGGATGCGCTGCAGGGCCATGTTGCGGATGGCGTCGTTCTTGACCAGGGCCGAGGCAAACTTGGTGTCGGTCAGGCCGGGCAGCAGGGCGTTGCAGCGGATGCCGAACTGCGCGCACTCCTTGGCGAAGACCTTGGTCATGCTGATCACCGCCGCCTTGGTCACCGAGTAGATGCCCTGGAACTCGCCGGGCGAGACGCCATTGATCGAGGCGACGTTGACGATGCTACCGCCGCCGTTTTCCTTCATCAGCTTGCCGCCTTCGATGGACATGAAGTAGTAGCCGCGGATGTTGACATCGACGGTCTTCTGGAAGGCACCCAGGTCGGTCTCCAGCACGTTGCAGAACTGCGGGTTGGTCGCCGCGTTGTTGACCAGGATATCCAGGCGGCCGAACTGATCGCGGATCTGCGCGAAGACGCTCTGGATCTGCTCCATCTCGCCGATATGGCAGGCGATGGCGGTGGCCTTGCCACCCTCGGCGATGATGGCGTCGGCAACGCCCTGGCAGCCGTCGATCTTGCGGCTGGAGACGATCACATGGGCGCCTTGCTGGGCCAGCAACTTGGCGATGGCTTCACCGATGCCGCGGCTGGCGCCGGAGACGAACGCGATCTTGCCGTCGAGGTCGAACAGTTGGGTCTTGGACATGGGCTTTTCCTTTCTCGTTGAAGGCCTGTTCGGCCGTTTACAGCTGTGATTTGTCGATGACCTGCAGACTCATCTGTTCCAGCAGCTTGTTCATCTGCACGAACTGAGCGAAGCGCTTGTCCTGGGTCTGGCCATGGTAGTAGCGGTAGTAGATCTGCTGGACGATGCCGGCCAGGCGGAACAGGCCGTAGGTGTAGTAGAAGTCCAGGTTGTGGATAGGCGGCAAGCCAGCGCGTGCGGCGTAGTAGTCGGCGAACTCCTGGCGGGTGAGCATGCCCGGCGCGTTGCTTGGCTGGCGCCGCATCAGTTGCACCGGTGCCGGGTCGCCGGCCTCGATCCAGTAGGCCAGGGTATTGCCCAGATCCATCAGCGGGTCGCCGAGGGTGGTCAGCTCCCAGTCCAGTACGCCGATGATCTGCATCGGGTTGGCCGGGTCGAGGATGACGTTGTCGAAGCGGTAGTCGTTGTGCACGATGCCTGGCTTCGGATGGTCGGCCGGCATCTTGTCCCGCAGCCAGGCCTTGACCGGCTCCCACAGGGGCGCGTCGGGGGTCAGCGCCTTCTCGTAGCGATCGCTCCAGCCGCCGATCTGGCGCTTGACGTAGCCCTCCGGCTTGCCCAGGTCGCCGAGCCCGCAGGCCTGGTAGTCGACGTTGTGCAGTTCGACGAACTTGTCGATGAAGCTCTTGCACAGCGCCCGGGTCTGCTCGGCACTGAAGTCGAGTTCGGCCGGCATGTCCGAGCGCAGGATGATGCCGTTGACCCGCTCCATGACGTAGAACTCGGCGCCGATCACCGACTCGTCGGTGCAGTGCACGTAGGCCTTCGGGCAATAGGGGAAGCCGGCGTTGAGCTGGTTGAGGATGCGGTACTCGCGCCCCATGTCGTGGGCCGATTTGGCCTTGTGACCAAACGGCGGGCGCCGCAGGACGAACTCCTTTTCCGGGTACTCGAGCAGGTAGGTCAGGTTCGAGGCGCCACCGGGAAACTGGCTGATCCGCGGCGTGCCGCTCAGGCCAGGAATATGGGCCTTGAGGTACTGGTCGATGGTCGCGGCGTCGAGTTCTTCGCCTTCACGGATGCGAGTGGATTGGTCAGTAAGCGCCATGCTTATCCCTTCTGCTTATGATGGGTGCCCGATATTATTGGTTAATCTAATGCTGCACCTTGACTGTCACAAGCGCCATGCACCGTTATAGGTGGGCGTGTTGCTGCACAATCAAGCTGCCTGATTCGTCCAACGCCTAGCCTTCAGGCGAAAAAAAACCGGAGTCGCAAGACTCCGGTTCGCTGTGCTGCGCAAGGTCGTCCGGCTTAGACCGGGAACAGCTCGCCCAGCTTCATCGCCAGCATCATGTCGCCTTCGGCGCGCAGCTTCCCGGCCATGAAGGCCTGCATGCCATCGGTCTCACCGCTGGTGATGCCCTTGAGGGTTTCGCTGTCCATGATCAGGGTCACGTTGGCGTTGTCGGCGTCACCTTGCTGGACATCACAGGTGCCATCCTTGACCACCAGGTAGTGGTTCTCGCCATCTTCGATATTGAACTGGAATACCAGGTCCAGGCCTGCTGCGGCACCGGCGTTGAACTTGGACTGCATGGTTTTGACGATGTCTGCAACGCTCATGGTTTCTTCCTTTATTTTCAGGTTTCTCGCGCCCTCACGGGTGCGCATTGGGCCGGCACTCAGCGGTAGGTGATGAGTTCCGGCGCCTTCGACAGCTGCAGATGCACATGGCTGTTGAAGGAAGCCAGGCTTACCTGAGTGCCACGAAACTTCAGGCAGCTCAGGGAAGTGTTGACGATCTGCCAGTTCAACTCGAACACCTTGTCGGCCGGCACGCCGGTGATCAGGTGGAGCAGGGCGGTAATGGTGCCGCCCGAGGTGAATACGGCGATATTTTGCTTGCTCTCGGCCTGCTCCAGCAGTCGGGTAAGTCCGCCCTGGACCTGCTCGACGAAGGTCGTCCAGCTTTGCAGCTCCGGCGGGTCATAGGTACCCGAAACCCAGCGGCCGATCAGGCGGGCGAACAGGCGCTGGAACTCGGCGCGCTGCTGCGCGGCGTTGCGCAACACGTGCATCGCTTCGGGCTCTTCGGGGAGTATGCCGGGTAGCAGGCCGCGGATCACCGCATCGGCATCGAATTCATTGAACGCCGCATCGATCTCCAGTGTCGGCGTCGCCAGGCCGGCCTCACTCAATTGCTTGAGCGCCGCGTTTGCCGTGTGTTGCTGGCGGCGCAGGTCGCCACTGAGGCAGCGATCGATGCGAATGCCGAGTTGCGCAAGGTGGCTACCGAGCATCTCCGCCTGACGAATGCCGATGGGCGAGAGCACGTCGTAGTCATCGGCACCGAAGGACGCCTGGCCATGTCGAATCAGGTAGATGCTGCCCACGTCCGTTGAACTCCCGGCACGGTGAAAGTTTGGCGAGGGTATGAGGAAGCTCGCGACCTGTCAATGAAAAACCATACGCTTGTTTGAATCCGCGAAAGCCGCGCCGGGCGCATGCCGGGCAACTGGCCGGCAACCGGCTGCATCGGTATGCTTGATCGATACAGGCGCCGCCAAGGCTGGCGTAGGCATGAAGAGCGAGGGGAAATTCGTGGAGTTTTTTGCTGATTATTTGGGCTTTCTGGCCAAGACCGCCACCCTGGTGGTCGCCATAGTGGTGGTTCTCCTTGCCGCTGCGGTGGCACGCAATAAGGGGCGCCGCGGTAGCGGTCACCTGCAGGTCGACAAACTCAATGACTTCTATCTGCAATTGCGCCACCGCCTCGAGCAGTCTGTGCTGAGCAAGGACCAGCTCAAGGTCGCGCACAAGGCCGAGCACAAGGCGCTGAAGCAGGAGAAGAAGGCCGGGATTCAGAAGCCACGGGTGTTCGTGCTGGATTTCGACGGGGATATCAAGGCCTCGGCCACCGATAACCTGCGCCATGAGGTCACCGCGCTGCTCAGCCTGGCCAAGCCCCAGGACGAGGTCGTCCTGCGCCTGGAGAGCGGCGGCGGCATGGTCCACAGCTACGGCCTGGCCTCCTCGCAACTGGCGCGGATTCGTCAGGCGGGCGTGCCGCTGACCGTGTGCATCGACAAGGTGGCGGCCAGTGGCGGCTACATGATGGCGTGCATCGGTGAGAAGATCATCGCCGCCCCCTTTGCCGTGCTCGGCTCGATCGGTGTGGTCGCGCAGCTGCCCAACCTGCACCGCCTGCTGAAGAAGCACGACATCGATGTCGAGATGCACACCGCGGGCGAGTACAAGCGCACCCTGACGATCTTTGGCGAGAATACCGACAAGGGCCGGGAGAAGTTCCAGCAGGATTTGGAAACCATTCACGAGCTGTTCAAGGGTTTCGTCGCCCGCTATCGGCCCAAGCTGGCGATCGAGGAAATCGCCACTGGCGAGGTCTGGCTGGGGCTGTCGGCGCTGGAAAGACAACTGGTCGACGAACTCGGCACCAGCGACGAGTATCTCGCCGAGCGAGCCCGCGCAGCCGACCTATTCCACCTGCACTACGTCGAGAAGAAAACCCTGCAGGAACGCATGGGGCTGGCCGCCAGTATCGCACTGGACCGCTTCAGCCTTAACTGGCTGAGCCGCCTCAATCAGCAACGCTTCTGGTAATTCACCTTCCGCCTCAAGGGGAACACGATGACCACCTTTACCGCATTGCAGGCCCGCGAGAACGACGCTGGCGCGTTCGAGCAGGTATTGATAGAGCGCCACATCGACGATTTGCCGGCCGGGGACATTCTGGTTCGCGTGCGCTACTCCTCGCTCAACTACAAGGATGCGCTCTCTGCCAGTGGTAACCGCGGCGTGACCAAGCAGTTCCCGCACACCCCGGGTATCGATGCCGCCGGTGTGGTCGAGGCTTCCAGCGTGGCCGAGTTCAGCGTCGGCGATGAGGTCATCGTCACCGGCTATGACCTGGGCATGAACACCGCCGGCGGTTTTGCCCAGTACATCCGCATTCCGGCCAGCTGGGCACTGAAACGACCGCAGGGCCTGTCGCTGCGCGAGGCCATGGTGCTGGGCACGGCGGGCCTGACCGCTGCACTCTGCGTCGACAAGCTCGAGCAGGCCGGGGTAACGCCCGAAGCCGGGCCGATCCTGGTCACCGGTGCCACCGGCGGAGTGGGCAGTGTCGCCGTGGCCTTGCTGGCCAAGCTCGGTTACGAGGTGGCGGCGGCGACCGGCAAGGCGGAGCAGGGCGATTTTCTCCTGGGCCTGGGCGCTCGGCAGATCGTGCTGCGCAGCGAGTTGCAGGACGGAGTGGACAAGCCATTGCTCAAGGAGCGCTGGGCCGGCGGCGTGGATACCGTGGGCGGGGACATTCTGTTCAATGTGGTCAAGTCACTGCGTTATGGCGGCAGCGTTGCCTGCTGTGGGCTGACCGCGGGTGTCGCCTTCAAGGGCAGTGTGTTGCCGTTCATCCTGCGCGGGGTCAACCTGCTCGGGGTCGACTCGGTCGAGCTGCCGCTGGTGGTCAAGGCATCCATGTGGGACAAGCTGTCGCTGCAGTGGAAGCTCGACGGCCTGGAACAGCTGGTCGAGGAGGTCAGTCTGACTCAGCTGCCGGAGGTGATCGGCAGGATACTCGCCGGTCAACTGGTTGGCCGGGTGCTGGTCAGGGTTGACTGAACGGCGTCGCCGACGCCCGCAGCGAAATGAAAAAGCCCCGCGGTGCGGGGCTATTTCTTGGTCGCTGCTTCAGGCGCGGCGGCGGAACAGCGGCAGAGGCTGATCGCTGGAAGCCTGATACACCTCGCCGAATTCCTCGAAGGCCTTCAGCGCATCCTGCGGGTCCTTGTCTTCGCGCAGGGCGAAGGCGTCGAATCCGCAGCGCTTGAGCGCGAACAACTGGTCGCGCAGCACATCGCCGATGGCGCGTACCTCGCCCTTGTAGCCATAGCGCTCGCGCAGCAGGTAGGCGGTGGAGCAGTGGCGGCCGTCGGTGAAGGCCGGGAAGTTCAGCGCGATGACCTGGAAGTTGTCCAGCTGATCGGCGATTTCTTCGATTTCCTCGCCAGCATCCAGCCAGACGCCAAGACCACCGTCGCGGGCCTTGAGCGCATGGGCATGGTCGACCCACAACGCCAGGGGCACGATCAGGTCGTCGCAGTTGGACAGCCCGTCGAGGGTCGCGTCCTTGGGCAGCAGGTGCCAGGTTTCGTCGATAACCTGGCCGTTCTTAATGATTCGCTGCATATACGCGCTCCTTGAACGGGGCGACACCGATACGGCGGAAGGTGTCGAGGAAACTTTCTTCTTCATTGCGCTGCTCGACATAGACCTTGACGATCTTGTCGATTACCTCCGGCATGTCGTCCTGGGCGAATGCCGGGCCAAGGATCTGCGCCAGGCTGGCCTCACGACCCGAGCTGCCGCCGAGGGACACCTGGTAGAACTCCTGGCCTTTCTTGTCCACCCCGAGGATGCCGATATGGCCGACGTGGTGGTGGCCGCAGGCGTTCATGCAGCCGGAGATGTTCAGGTCGATGTCGCCGATGTCGAACAGGTAGTCGAGATCGTCGAAGCGGCGCTGGATGGCCTCGGCCACCGGGATCGACTTGGCGTTGGCCAGGGAGCAGAAATCGCCACCCGGGCAGCAGATGATGTCGGTCAGCAGACCCACGTTCGGCGTGGCGAAGCCCAGTTCACGCAACTCGCCCCAGAGGGCGAACAACTGACGCTGCTCGACATCGGCCAGGATGATGTTCTGGTTGTGGCTGTTGCGTACTTCGCCAAAGCTGTAGCGATCGGCCAGTTCGGCGATGGCATCCAGCTGCTTGTCGGTGACATCGCCCGGCGCGGTGCCGGTGGGTTTGAGCGACAGGGTCACCGCGACATAGCCGGGCTGCTTGTGGGCGAAGGTATTGCGCTGGCGCCAGCGGGCGAAGCCGGGATGTTCGGCATCGAGCTCGGCCAGGGCGGAATCCTCATCGACCAGGGATTGATAAGCCGGATCGACGAAGTGTGCGGCCACGCGTTCCACTTCGGCCTCGGTCAGGGTGGTCGGGCCGTCCTTGAGGTGCGCCCACTCGGCGTCGACGCGCTCGGCGAACACCTCAGGCGTCAGGGCCTTGACCAGGATCTTGATGCGCGCCTTGTACTTGTTGTCGCGACGGCCATAGCGGTTGTACACACGCAGGATGGCGTCGAGGTAGCTGATCAGGTGCTGCCAGGGCAGGAATTCGTTGATGAAGCTGCCGACCACCGGGGTACGGCCCAGGCCGCCGCCGACCGATACCCGGAAGCCCAACTCGCCGGCGTCGTTGCGTACCGCTTCCAGGCCGATGTCGTGCACCTCGATCGCGGCGCGGTCGCTGACCGCACCGTTGACGGCGATCTTGAACTTGCGTGGCAGGTGGGTGAACTCGGGGTGGAAGGTCGACCACTGGCGAATGATCTCGCACCAGGGGCGCGGGTCGACGACCTCATCCTTGGCCACGCCAGCGAACTGGTCGGTGGTGGTGTTGCGGATGCAGTTGCCGCTGGTCTGGATCGCGTGCATCTGTACGTCGGCCAGTTCGGCGAGAATCTGCGGCACGTCCTCCAGTTCCGGCCAGTTGAACTGGACGTTCTGGCGGGTGCTGATGTGGGCGTAGCCCTTGTCGTAGTCGCGGGCGATCTTGGCCAGCATGCGCACCTGCTTGGAAGAAAGCAGGCCATAGGGCACGGCGATACGCAGCATCGGTGCAAAGCGCTGGATATACAGGCCATTCTGTAGGCGCAGAGGGCGGAACTCTTCGCCACTGAGCTCACCTGCCAGGTAACGGCGGGTTTGATCACGGAACTGCTTGACGCGGTCCTCGATGATTTGTTGATCGTACTGGTCGTATACGTACATGAAGGGTCCTGTTTTCAGGCTGCTTACAGCATATCTGCGCGCACGGCCGCGCTCTCCTGGCGGAGGCGAGGGAAGATAACAGCTCAGGGTTATGCGCAAAAGTGAAGTTTTAGTATATGGAAAGAACTTTAAATGCTAAGCAGCCTCGGCAACATAACCTCCACACGGGCCCGGGATTGCACGGGAAGGCCGCGACTGTCGCCTCCCCATAGCCCTCCACGCCAAGTAGCCGCCTTGAGCAATGGGTCTGCCTGGTCTTAACTGCTCAGGCGAACCACCCACAAACATAATAAAGGACCCGCCAATGACCGAGCATTCCCAACCCGACAGCAGCGACAGCCGTGTCGACGCCTACGCGATCTTCTGCTTGATTCTTCTGGCGGTAGCCACCGCGGTGTTCTGGGTCAGCCATCAGTAGCCCAGGTCCGAGGCAACTGGCACTACGCGCTGGCGCCAGTTCGCCTCGACTAGCGGATGGACGGTGGCGATGAGCCACCTGGCCGATCTTATACTGCGCGCCTTGTTTGTGCGGGCAATAGGGGGTTGGGGTGATCAGGCATCTGATCGGCATCATCACGCTGGTGTTGAGTTGTGCGGCGGCCTTGCAGGCGCATGCCGCTCGCGAGAGGCAGCCGGCCGCCGCCGGGACGGCGCCTTCGGCGGTGTTTCTCAACCCCGGTTATTCCACCGAGCCATTCTGGGTCACCTACAGCGAATTCATGCAGGCGGCCGCCGATGACCTGGGCATGCAGCTGCAGGTCATCTATGGCGAGCGGGACGCCAAGCGCCTGCTGGGCAATGCGCGAAAGCTGCTGGAGAGCCCGCAGCCACCGGACTACCTGCTGTTCGTCAATGAAGAGTATGTCGGTCCCGAATTGCTCCGCCTGTTCGCTGGCAGCCGGATCAAGCTGTTTTCCCTGCATAGCACCCTGACGCCGGAGCAGCAGCAGATCGTCGGCGGCACCCGTGAACGTTACCGCAACTGGATCGGCAGCCTGGTGCCCAACGACGAAGAGGCCGGCTACCTGATGGCCAAGGCCCTGATTGCCAAGCGGGCAGGACAGCCCGCGTCGATGCTGGCGTTTTCCGGCGTGCGCCATACGCCCTCGGCCAGCTTGCGCGAGCAGGGCTTGCAGCGCGCGCTGGCCGAGCACCCAGAGATCAAGCTGGAGCAACTGGTGCATGGCCAATGGGCACGGCAACGCGCCTACGAACAGGCGCAGCAGCTGCTGCAACGCTACCCGCAGGTACGCCTGGTGTGGTCGGCCAATGACGAGATGGCCTTTGGCGCGATGCGCGCCGCCCGTGAGCTGGGCCGGGTGCCGGGCAAGGACCTGAGCTTTTCTGCCCTGAACAACTCGGAGGAGGTGTTGCAGGCACGCATCTCCGGTCAGCTGTGCGTGCTGGTCGGCGGGCACTTCACCCTGGGCGGCTGGGCGATGGTCATGCTGCACGACTACCACGCCGGCCAGGACTTCGCGGCGCGAGGGGGCAAGGACCGGGTGGCGCCGCTGTTCAGGCTGCTCGATGCGAAGCAATCGGCACGCCTGGGCAAACGCATCAAGGTGCCGGGCTACGGCCTGGATTTTCGCACGTTCAGTGCGGTATACCGACCGCGGATCACCGACTACGGCTTTTCGCTCAAGCCGCTGCTGCAGTAGCTCAGGCGCCGGCCAGGTGCAGCACCAGCTTGACCACGGCGAAGATCATCAGCACGAACACCAGGGTGAAGATCACGCCGAGGATGATGAAGTGGCTGGGCTTGCCGCGACTGAAATCGCGGGCGCGGTGCTTGCCGCTCTGCACGCCAAAGGCCGCGGCGAGGACACTCTGCAACATCTCCCAGAGGCTCAAGGGCTTGTCCTGGTCGTCCTTCCGATCCATCCCCATCTCCCGTTGTGCCATTCGCGGCCGAGCGCGCACTGGCTGTCCCTGAACTCTAGCGCCTGAACGAGGGTCCGGCAAAGACCGGCGCGCCAGGTGGGTCGGCGCCCTGTGGGCGTCTGCGAGGGTTGCCCTTGCCCGAGTCGGCGCGTATGGTGGCGCCCGCCCGGCCGCAAGGTCGGGTCGATGGAGGACGAGGTGCCCGGATCATGGTCCGGGGTAAATGGGAAGTCAGTCCAAGCTGACGCTGCCCCCGCAACGGTATGGCCTGCAATGGCCGAGCCCGACACCAGCCCGTTCTCCCTAGGCAAGTCGCGGTGGGCGACTTCCCGGTCGGAATCCTTCTCGTCCCGATGCCGCCGCGTCGGGGCTCCGTCCGTTATGCGTGCCCACCGGTTTCCAATCAAGGGAGTGGGCATGACATCCGTTATTCGTGGTCTGGGTTTGGCGCTGCTGATGCTGGCGGCGCCCTGGGCCGTCGCCGGGCAAATCAACGCCATCGTCTCGCAGTACAGCGCCGCCGAGTTCGCCAGCGCCGTGGCGCAGTTCAGCGCCCGGGCCGGCCACTGGCAGGTCAGTGCGCGCACCCAGGAACAGCTCGACGAGCTGAGCGATGGCGAGGTGCGCCAGTGGCTGGCCGGCGGCGAGGTGTTGCTCGGTGTCGGTCTGTTCGGCGCCAATGTCGAGCGCCTCGGGCCCTTGCTGCAACAGAGTGACGCGGCCGAGCTGTTCATCATGCACAGCGAGCAGGGGCTTGTGCGGCTCAGCCGCAGTCGGGGGCAGCCGTTGTTCGCCACGCGCGAGCAAGCCGAACAATTGGGACGGGCCAAGCCGCTAGGCGAACTGGCCAGCTGGGTCGCCGAGCAGCAGCGCCGCCATCCGCAGCAGGCGCCCTGGATTGCCGCGCGCAGCTACTGGCAGGCCGGCGGCATCGACAATATCGCCGGCCTGCTCGGCTGGCTGGCCGCGCGCCGGGACGGCGCGGTCAGCGTCGTACCGGCACAAGCCCGGCCGGCGCTACGCTTCTACCAGCACGGGGCGCTGCGCCAGGCGCTCGATCTGGACCTGACCGGCAGCGGCCTGGTGGCGCTGATCGACCATGGCCGCGCCGATCGCGCCGGTGACCGGGAGCTCAACGACCAGCTGTGTCGCCGCCTCGAGGCGCGCGGCCTGAGCTGCGTCAGCCTGTTGGCCGACTGGGGGCCGGGCTCGGTGGCGGCGGTGCGCTGGCTGCAGGAGGCCAAACACCCGCCGCTGGTGGCGCTGGTCGCCCTGCAGGACTTCGTGATCGGCGGCGGCGAAGGGCGCGAAACGGTCACCGAGCTGTTCGGCCAGCTCAACGTGCCGGTGCTCAAGGGCCTGCGCCTGGATGACCGCGACGAGACTGGCTGGCAGCTGTCCAGCGACGGCCTGGCGCGGGACAAGGTGCACTACCAGCTGGCCATGCCGGAGCTGCAGGGCAGCAGCCAGGCCATGGTCCTGGCCGCCTGGCAGGATCAGCAGCTGGATCCGCTGTCGGGCATCCGCTTCGGCCTGAGCACCCCGCTGACCGCGCAGATCGATGCCTTCGTCCGCCGCCTGGCTCGCTGGCAGGCGCTGCAGGCCAAGGCCAACGCCGACAAGCGCCTGGCGATCATCTACTACAACCATCCGCCCGGGCGGCACAACATCGGTGCCGACAACCTGGACGTGCCGCAGTCGCTGTTCGAGATACTTCAGCGCCTCAAGGCCGAGGGCTACGACACCGGGCCGCTACCGGCGTCGCCGGCGGCGCTGCTCGATCTGCTCCAGGAAAAGGGCGTGAACCTGCCGGAGCAGGGCGACGCCCTGGCCGCCATGGCCAGAAATGTCCAGACCCTCAGCGGCGCGGCCTACCGCCAGTGGTTCCAGACCCTGCCGGCGGCGCTGCAGGCGGAGATGGAGCAGGGGCCGCTGGGCTACTGGCATGCGCAGATGCGCCGTGCCCTGCTGGGCGACCGCCTGCAATTGGCCGAAGGAATCTTCGCCAACGGCGCCAGCGAACTGCACCATGTGCTCGACGGCGTGGTGCACCCGACGCGGCAACGCGCGCTGGACCTGCTGGCGCAGCTGGAAGACCTCTACCGGGGCGCCCTCGAGGCGCCGGAGGCGGTCGACTGGGCCGCCGCCGAGGCGCTGGTCGAGGCGCTGGCGGCCACCGGCATCGAGGGCCTGCGCGGCTGGGGCGAGGCGCCCGGCTATGTCATGGTGCAGGGCGATCAGCTGCTGCTGCCGGGCGTGCAGTTCGGCAAGGTGTTCGTCGGCCCGCAACCGCCACGGGGCTGGGAACTGGACCAGGAGCTGCTGCACGCCAACCTGGTGTTCCCGCCGCCGCACCAGTACCTGGCCTTCTATCACTGGCTGCGCGACGACTTCCGCGCCGATGCGCTGATCCACCTGGGCCGCCACTCCACCTACGAGTTCCTGCCACGCCGGCGCGCCGGCCTGAGCGACGAGGACTATTCGATGCAGGTGGTCGGCGACCTGCCGAGCATCTACCCGTACATCGTCGATGGTGTCGGCGAAGGCATCCAGGCCAAGCGTCGCGGCCTGGCGGTGATGATCGACCACCTGACCCCGCCGCTGGTGGCCACCCCGCTGTACGACGACCTGCTCAAGCTGCGCCAGCTGGTGGAAAGCTTCGAGGCGGGCGCCGGGCAGGGCGAGGGACCGGCGCGGCGCGCCACCATCGCCGAGATCAAGCGCCTGCTCGGCAGTTCCGGGCTAGAGCCGGAGCTGCGCGAGTCCATGGCCGAGCCGCTGCAGGCGCGTGGCATCGACTTCGAGCAGGCCGACGACGACCTGCTGGTGCACGAGGTCGGCCACTACCTGACCAATATCCAGGAACGCTTCATGCCCATGGGCCTGCACGTGTTCGGCAAGCCCTGGACGGCGGCGGCGATCGATACCCTGATGCAGTCGATGGGACCGGACAAGGCGGCCTTCCGCCAGGCCCTGGTCGATTCGCCGGCCGCGGAGATGAGCGCCTTGCTCAACGCCCTCGCCGGGCGCTACGTGGCGCCAGGCAAGGGCAACGACCCGATCCGCACGCCCGAAGCGCTGCCCACCGGGCGCAATTTCCACGCCCTCGACAGCAGCCTGCTGCCGAGTCGCATCGGCTACCGGATCGGCCGCGAGATGGCCGATCAGGCACGCTTGCGCGAGTTGCCCGAGGACGGCCGCGAGGCGGTGATCCTCTGGGCCAGCGACGCGGTGCGCGACGAGGGCGCGATGATCGCCTTCGGCCTGGACCTGCTCGGCATCGAGCCGCAGTGGAACAGTCGCGGCATCGTCGAGGGCATCCGGCTGCGTCCCCTGGCCGCCGGCGAGCAGCGGCGCGACTTGGTCTTCACCACTTCCGGCCTGTTCCGCGACCTCTATGCCGACCAGCTGGCGCTGCTCGAGCGTGGCGTGTTGCTGGCGCTGCAGGCGTCCGCGGCGCGCATTCGCCAGGACTATCCGGCCCTGCGCCCGGCCCTGGCGGCGGCGCTGGAGCCGCTGCAGGACGAGTCCGATGGCGGCCAGGAGCCGCTTGCGGTCAACCGCGTCGCCGCGCATTGGGTCAATGATGCGGCACGCCAGCTCAAGGCCGGAGCGAGCCCCGCCGAGGCCGGCGTGCAGGCCTCGTTGCGTCTGTTCGGCGTGGCGCCGGGCGCCTATGGGGCGGGCATCAACCGTCTGGTGGAGCGTTCCGGCAGCTGGCAGGATCGCGGCGAGCTGGCCGACGCCTATATGCGGCGCATGGGCCACGCCTACGGTCTGCGCCACCAGGGCGAGGCCGCCCAGGCGCTGTTCGCCGACAACCTCAAGCAGGTGCGTCGCACCTACCTGGGGCGCTCCAGCAACCTCTACGGCCTGCTCGACAACAACGATGCCTTCGATTACCTGGGCGGCCTGAGCCTGGCGGTGGAGCAGCTGTCCGGGCAGACCCCGGAGAGCTTCGTCAGCTGGCACAACGACCCGAGCAAGGTCCGCCTGGAGCCGCTGCAGCAGGCCTTGCTCGCCGAGCTGCGCGGGCGCTTCCTGAATCCCGCATGGATCAAGGCGCTGATGCAGCACGACTATGCCGGCGCGAGGACCATGGGCAGCGAGTTCCTCGAGTATCTCTGGGGCTGGCAGGTGACCAACCCGGAGATCATCAAGGACAGCGCCTGGGAAGACGTCAAGGCGGTCTACATCGACGACCGCTACCAGCTCGAACTGGATCAGTTTCTCGAGCAGGGACAGAACGTGCACGTCAAGAGCAACATGCTCGCGGTCATGCTGGTGGCCATTCACAAGGACTTCTGGGAGGCCGACGACGCCACCCGGGCCCAACTCGGCGAGCAGTTCGCCCGCCTGGTGATCGAGCATGGCTTGCCCGGCAGCGGCCACACGCGCCCGGACCACCCGATGCTGCAGTGGCTACTGCCGCAGCTGCCGGAGCCGTTGCGCGACGGCCTGCAACAACGCCTGCAGGCCGCCCAATTGCCGCCTGCGCAGGCCCAGGTGCGGGCGCCGAGTACGGTCAGCGAGCTGCAGGCGCTCGATCAACCGCCCACGCCGAGCGATAGCGTCCAGCCGTCGGCCGAGCCGGGCAACGCCACCATGGCCCAGCCGCTGTGGATCGGCATGGCCGGCCTGGGTCTGCTGCTGGGGCTGGGAATCTGGCGTGGGCGCAGCCCACGCGTGGCCAAGGGAGTCCGATGATGCTCGACAGTGCAATCTTTACCTGGGTCCACCAACTGGTGGGCTACCTACTGGAACCGGTGACCCTGGCCATGTTGCTGCTGGTCGCGGTGGCGGTGTGGGATGTCGGCGTGGCCTGTGGCGAGCGCCTGGGTGGCTTGCGTCGCTGGCGCCTGCTGCCCCTGGCGGCGGTGGAGCGACGCGCGCGCAAACGCCTGGAACGCTCCGACCTGATCGCCCGGCTGGGGCCGATCCTCGGCCTGATGGGCACCCTGATCCCGCTCGGGCCGGGGCTGGCGGCCCTTGGCGACGGCGATATCCAGGTGCTCAGCGTGGCCATGCGGGTGGCCTTCGACGCCACCGTGCTGGGCCTGCTCGGCGGCATGGGTGGCTTCGTCCTCGGCCGCCTGCGCCGCCGCTGGTACGACGAATTGCTCGAGAGCATGGAGCGCGAGCAGGGGGTGGGCGATGAGTCGCTGGCGCTCTAGCCGCTTCGACGAGGTGGACACCGACCCGCTCAGTTCCGTGGCCAACCTGGTCGACCTGATGCTGGTGTTCGCCTGCGGCCTGCTGGTCGCCCTGGCGGCCAAGACCGACGTGCTGGCGCAGCTCCAGGCCAGCCGCCAGGAGCAGAGTGTCGAGCGCGGTCGCGAGCTGCCGCGGCTGCCGGATAGCCTGCAGGGTCAGGGTGGCCGGGGCTTGCAGAGCGTGGGGCAGGTCTACCGCGATCCCGAGTCTGGCAAGCTGATCCTGATCGGCGACTGAGGCGGCTAGAGCTGGATGCGGGTCCAGCCGCGGCGCTGCCACATCAGGGCGAAGATCGCCGAGGCCAGGCCACGCTGGAGGATCTGCAGGCCCCAGATCGCCAGCAGCCCGTAGCCGAGCACCGGGCCGATCAGGTAGGCCAGCGGCAGGAAGAACAGCCACTGGTTGCCCAGGCTGACCGCCATCACCGTGCGGTTGGCACCGGCACCGAGCAGCGCCTGGGTCAGCACCAGGGCGGTGGCGTCGAGGACCATGCCCAGGCCGGTCAGGCGCAGCGGCCAGCTGCCCAGTTCGATCAGCGCGGGGTCGCTGACGAACAGCCGCAGGATCGACTCGGGGGCCAGCCAGAACGGTGCGCCGAGCAGGCTCAAGCCCACGGCCGCAACCTTGACCACGTCCCAGCCCCAACGATGGGCACCATCGAGATCCTGGCCACCCAGGCTGTGACTGACCAGGGTGGTGGCGGCCATGCCCAGGCCGATGGCGGGCAGGATCAGGAACAGCGCCAGGTTGATCAGCACGTGGGCGATCGCCAGCTCGGCGGTGCCGATCTGGCCGATGATCCAGAACAGTGTGGTGATCCCGGTGGCGAAGAAGAATTGCTGCAGCGAGTTGGGCAGCGACAAACGCAACATGGCCTGCATGTCCTGGCGCGCCGGCCAGCGGGTGAGGAAACCCTGCTTGGCGGCGCTGCGCCAGGTCTGCGCGGCGTAGATCAGCGAACCGAGGTAGAGCGCCAGGGCCGTGCCCAGGCCGGAGCCCGGCGCGCCCATTCGCGGCAGGCCGAACAGGCCATGAATCAGCGAATAGCTGAGCAGCACGTTGGTCACGTGCATGATCACCAGGGTGCGCATGTAGACCCCGGAGCGATGGCTGCCGTTCCAGTAGCCGCGAAACGAGAAGTTCAGGCCGACCGCGAGGATCGCCAGGGTGCGCCACTCGAAGTACTGGGTGCCGATCTCCAGTACCTGCGGGTCTGTCGACAGCAGCTGCATGATGGGACGGGCAAACCACCAGCACAGCAGGGTCAGCGGCAAGGCCAGGCCCAGGGCGATCAGCAGGCCGGCGTTCAGGGGCGCCGCCATCTTCTCGTCTCGACCCTCGCCACGCCGACGCGCGACCAGCGCCTGCACCCCGGCGCCGAGGCCCATGACCAGGGCGATGGCCATGAAGTTGGCGTAGCTGCCGAGGCCGACGCCGGCCAGCGACTTCTCCCCGAGGTGGCCGACCATGGCCGCGTCCACCAGGTTGAGCAGACTCTGGCTGAGCATGCCGCCGATGATCGGCAAGCCGAGGGTGAGGATATGCCGCAGGCGCTGGCGTTCGATCATGCTAGGGTCGCTATGGGCCGGTGAAGCCGGCAGGCGCGGGGCGCTGCCGGAAAGGGACGCATCTTACCCTGTCGGCGCCTGCGCGGCGCCGCCAATGCTGCCCGTGGCGGGTTGTCAGGCCGGCTGGGGTTCGCAGCGCACCGCAGTTTTCACCGAGTTGGCGATAAAGCAATGGTCGTGAGCACTGTGGTGCAAGGCGTCGAGCTGCTCGCGCGTCGGCTGAGTGCCGGCGAAGCTGACCCGGGGGCGCAGGACCACCTCGGTCATCGCCAGGCGGCCCTCGGCGTTGCGCGCCATCAGCCCCTCGGCCCGATCCAGGTAACGCTCGACCACAAAGCCCTGCTGGGCCGCCAGACCGAGGAACCAGAGCATATGGCAGCTCGACAGCGAGGCGACGAAGGCTTCCTCGGGGTCGACCGCGCCGGCGTCGGAGTAGGGCAGCGGCACCACATGGGGTGAGGAGGACGCCGCCACCTCCAGGCCGCCATCGAAGCGCCAGCGGTGGGCGCGGCTGTAGCGGTTGTCGAGAAAGTTCTGCTCGTCGCGCTGCCAGAGGATTTCGGCGCTGTGCCGGGCCATTGCGTGCTCCTTGCGGGAATGGATGAGTAGTGTCGGCGAAGCGGCCCGCGCTGAGAAGGACTTACGGTGCTAGCGGGTTGCGTGTCCGACGGGCCTTGACCAGCTCGACGGCGCGGGCGCGCAGCTGGCCGCAGCCGCCGTCGATGTCCTGGCCGGCGGAGTTGCGCACCTTGGTCAGCACTCCGCGGCTGTGCAGGTAGCGCACCATCTGCACGATGCGGTCGCCGTCCGGGCGGGCGAAGGCGTCGCCCTCCATGCTGTTGTAGGGGATCAGGTTGAGCACCGCGAACTTGCCCTTGAACAGGCGCAGGATGCCGTCCATTTCCTCCTGGCTGTCGTTGATGCCCTTGAGCAGGGTCCACTGGTACTGGATCGGGTAGTCGACCGCGCGGGCATAGGCCTCGCCCAGGGCCATCAGCTCCTCCGGGTCGATGCGCGGCGCGCGCGGCAGCAACTGCTGGCGCAGCTCGGCGTCGGTGGTATGCAGCGACAGGGCCAGGGCCGGCTTGATCCGCTGCTGCGGCAGGCGCTCGAATACCCGCGGGTCGCCGACCGTGGAGAACACCAGGTTCTTGTGGCCGATGCCGCCTTCCGTGCCGAGCAGGTCGATGGCCTCCAGCACATTGTCGAGGTTGTGCGCCGGCTCGCCCATGCCCATGAACACCACCTTCTTCACCGGTCGAAAGCGGCGGGCCAGGGCCACCTGGGCGACGATCTCGGCGCTGCTCAGCTGACGCAGCAGGCCGCTCTTGCCGGTCATGCAGAACACGCAGCCGACCGCACAGCCGACCTGGCTCGACACGCACAGGCCGTCGCGTGGCAACAGCACGCTTTCGACCATCTGGCCGTCGTGCAACTCGACCAGCAGGCGCGCCGAACCATCGCCGCCCGGGTGCTCCGAGCGCAGGCGCACCAGGCCGTCCAGGGCAGCACTCAGGTCGGGCAGGGCGTTGCGCACGGCCAGCGGCAGGAAGTTCTCGCTGCGCTGGTTGCGCGTGCCGGTGTCCAGCGGCTTGCCCTGCAGCCAGGCACGGGTGATCCGCCCACTGTGCTGGGGCTTGGCGCCGAGTTCGGCCAGACGATGCTTGAGGTCGTGGATATGCATGGGGCGCGAATCCTATCACCGCGCCGCGCCGGCGCGTAGCTCGGCATGTCGGGAAGCCTGCCGGTCGTGCCGGCGCCACGCGGGAAATGGCCAGCCGCCTGTCCCCTGGCTCATACTAGCGGTTTGCTTTGACTGCCAAAGCCCAGTGGAGCCGCAGATGAAATTCATACACCAGCGTGAGCACCTCAGCGAAGACGATATCGTCGTCATCGAATGCTCGCAGACCTGCAATATTCGCCTGATGAACGACGCCAACTTTCGCAGTTTCAAGAATGGCGGCCGGCACAGCTATCACGGCGGCGCGTTCGACAAGTTTCCGGCCAAGATCACTGTACCCAGCACCGGCTTCTGGAACATCACCATCGACACGGTCAGCCGCAGGGCGATCAGCGTGACGCGCAAGCCGACCCTCAAGCACTCGATCAAGATCATTCGCCGGTCACCGACCCGGCTGGGCTGACAGGCCGGCAAGCGGCCCTGGCGTCAGCTGGGGCAGTCAGCGCCTGGACGGGGCTGGCCGCCTCGCCTGAATCAATCCGTGTGAACACTTGGCGGCTAAATTGTTCACAAGGTGTTGCGCAAAGTATCGGAAACGCGGTACACAATGACTCGCTCCCAATGCAGGCCCTGCCTGGTTGTCGGGGCACGCTAATAACAATAATCGGCGGACGCCGGGATTCAGCCCCACCTGCAGCAGCCCATTCGGGCAGTCGGGGACGGGGCCAGGAGGCGATTGATGAGTCAGCCTGATGTGCGGGCCAATGCGGGCCATCCGCGCCTGGTCTTGCGCGGTATCCGCAAGGTCTACCCGACAGTGGTCGCCAACGACGGCATCGACCTGCAGGTGATGCCCGGCGAGATCCATGCCGTGCTCGGCGAGAACGGCGCCGGCAAGTCCACCCTGATGAAGATCATCTACGGCGTCACCCGCCAGAGCGCCGGCCAGATGTTCTGGGAGGGCCAGGGGGTCGAGGTGGAAAATCCCGCCCATGCCCGCAGCCTCGGAATCGGCATGGTGTTCCAGCATTTTTCCCTGTTCGAAACCCTCACCGTGCTGGAGAACGTCGCCCTGGCGCTGCCGGGCAAGCCCGACCTGGCCGACCTGGCTCGGCGCATCGAATCGGTCTCGCAGCGCTACGGCCTGCCGGTCGATCCGCGCCGCCATGTGCATGCACTGTCGGTCGGTGAGCGCCAGCGGGTCGAGATCGTTCGCTGCCTGCTGCAGAACCCGCGGTTGCTGATCATGGACGAGCCGACCTCGGTACTCACCCCGCAGGCGGTGCGCAAGCTGTTCGAGACCCTGCGCAAGCTGGCCAGCGAGGGCTGCTCGATCCTCTATATCAGCCACAAGCTCGATGAAATCCAAGAGCTGTGCCACAGCGCCACCGTGCTGCGCGGCGGCAAGGTCACCGGCGCCTGCAACCCCGCCGAGGAAACCCCCAAAAGCATGGCGCGGCTGATGATCGGCAAGGACCTGCCGGCCTGCGAACACACGGCGGCCAAGGAGGGGGGTGAGGTGCGCCTGAAGCTGGCCGGGCTGAGCCAGGCGTCGGTGGATCCGTTCGGCACCCACCTGCAGGACCTCGACCTGGAGGTGCGCTCCGGAGAAATCGTCGGCATCGCCGGCGTTTCCGGCAACGGCCAGGCCGAGCTGCTGGCGGCGATTTCCGGGGAAGTCCCGGTGCGCCAGGCCGAGCAGGTACAGATCTGCGGCGCCCCGGCCGGCCGGCTCGCCCCCGATCAGCGTCGCCGGATCGGCCTGTGCTTCGTGCCCGAGGAACGCCTGGGCCGGGGCGCGGTGCCGAGCCTGGCGCTGAGCGACAACGCGATTCTCACCGCGGCCACGGCCAAGGGCCTGGTCAGGCACGGGCTGATCGACTTTCGCGCGGCCAAGGCCTTCGCCCAGACCTGCATCGAGCGATTCAATGTCAAATGCGGCGGCCCGGATGCCCAGGCCCGTTCGCTGTCCGGCGGCAACCTGCAGAAATTCATCATGGGCCGCGAGATGCTCCAGGCGCCCAGGCTGCTGGTGGCGGCGCAGCCGACCTGGGGCGTGGATGTCGGCGCGGCGGCCTTCATCCGCCAGCAGATCATTGACCTGCGCAACAGTGGCTGCGCGGTCTTGGTGGTGTCCGAGGAACTCGATGAGCTGTTCGAGGTGTGCGACCGCATCGCGGTGATCGCCAAGGGCAGACTATCGCCCAGCCAGCGGGCCGCCGAGACCTCGGTCGAGGACATAGGCGTGTGGATGAGCGGCATGTGGCCGGGCGCCAAAACCGGCGCGCAAACACCCAGCGATCACTGATACAGGAAGCGACCCCCATGCTGTCGTTCAAGCTCGAAACCCGCCCCGAAGCCTCGCAGCTGATGAGCTATGTCTCTCCGCTGCTGGCGGTGCTGCTGACCATGCTCGGCGGGCTGCTGGTGTTCACCAGCCTGGGCAAGGACCCGCTGCAAGGTTTCCAGGTGTTTTTCCTCAACCCGTTGCGCGACGGCTACGCGCTCAGCGAACTGTTGCTCAAGGCCACCCCGCTGATGCTCTGCGCCATGGGCCTGGCGGTCGGCTTTCGCGCCAATGTGTGGAACATCGGCGCCGAAGGCCAGTACATCGTCGGCGCCTGCGCGGCGACCGGAGTGGCGCTATGGCTCAGTGAGGTGGAGGGCCCCCAGGTGCTGCTGGCGATGGTCCTGGCCGGGGCGCTGGGCGGCGCGGCCTGGGCAGCGATCCCGGCGTTCTTGCGTACCCGCTTCAACGCCAACGAGATCCTGGTTTCGCTGATGCTGGTGTATGTCGCCCAGTTGCTGGTGTCCTGGCTGGTATTTGGCCCCTGGATCGACCCGGAGGGCTTCAACTTTCCGCAAACCCAGATGTTTTCCGATTCGGCGCTGATGCCGATGCTGGTGCAGGGCACGCGCCTGAACTACGCCTTCGTGCTGGCCCTGGGCGTGCTCGCGGTGGGTTACGTGTTCATGCAGAAAAGCCACCTGGGCTTCAAGATGCGGGTGGCCGGCGAGGCGCCGGATGCGGCGCGATACGCGGGATTTTCCGCCAAGCTGATGATCTGGATCGGCCTGCTGGTAGGCGGCGCCAGCGCCGGCCTGGCCGGCATGGCCGAAGTGGCGGGGCCCATGGGCCAGCTGACGGTCGGAGTGGCCAGCGGTTACGGCTTCGCCGCGATCATCGTGGCCTTCGTCGGCCGGCTCAACCCGATCGGCATCTTCCTCGCCAGCCTGCTGATGGCGCTGCTGTATATCGGTGGCGAGCAGGCCCAGCAGTACCTCGGCTTGCCGTCATCGATCTCCAAGGTGTTCCAGGGCATGTTGCTGTTCTTCCTGCTCGGCTCGGATCTGTTCATCAATTACCGGCTGCGCGTGCGCAGGACGCTGGCCAAGGCAGGAGACTGAGATGGAACAGAGTCTGATCACCGCCATCCTCTTCGCTACTCTGGTGGCGGGCACGCCGTTGATCATCGTCGCCCTGGGTGAGCTGGTCACCGAGAAGGCCGGGGTGCTCAACCTCAGCGCCGAGGGCACCATGGCCATGGGCGCGATTGCGGCCTTCGCCGCCAGCCATTACAGCGGTAACCCTTATCTGGGGGTGTTGGCCGGCATGGCCGCCGGCGCGTTGATGAGCCTGCTGTTCGGCCTGTTGACCCTGACCCTGATGGCCAACCAGGTGGCCTCCGGCCTGGCCCTGACCATCTTCGGCATCGGCCTGTCGGCCTTTGTCGGCAAGCCCTACGAGTCCCTGACCCTGCAGGCGGTGCCGGCCTGGCGCATCCCGCTGCTGGCCGACATTCCCCTGATCGGCCCGGCCCTGTTCGAGCAGCAGTCGCTGGTCTACTTTTCCTGGCTGCTGCTGGCCGGCGTGCTCTGGTTCCTCTACCGCAGCCGCGCCGGCCTGGTCCTGCGCGCGGTGGGGGAGTCGCCGGCCTCGGCGCATTCGATCGGCTACTCGGTCATTCGCATTCGTTACCTGGCTACCCTGTTCGGCGGGGCCATGGCCGGTATCGGTGGCGCCTTCCTCTCGGTGTTCTATACCCCCCTGTGGGTCGAGGGCATGGTGGCCGGGCGCGGCTGGATCGCCCTGGCGCTGGTGGTGTTCGCCACCTGGCGGCCGCTACGGGTGATGGTCGGCGCCTACCTGTTCGGCGGCGTGATGATCACCCAGTTGTTCGTCCAGGGCTCGGGCCTGCAGATCGATGTGCCTTCGCAGTTGCTCTCGGCGCTGCCCTATCTGGCAACTATCGTGGTGCTGGTACTGATCTCCCGGAACCAGCAGAGCATCCGCCTCAATTCGCCTGTGTCCCTCGGCCAGCCCTATCGGCCGGAGGCCTGATTTCACGGCGGCGCCCGACCCCGGGCGGCCGGCAAGCAACGACAACGCGGTATCAACCAGCGCATCAAGCAAGGAGATAAACCGATGGGTAATCGCAGGCAATTCATCAAGACCGCCACTGGCGTGGCGCTGGCGACATTGTTCGGCGCCGGTCTGCTGGGGCAGGCGCAGGCCGCCGACCCGCTGAAGGTGGGCTTCGTCTATATCAGCCCGATTGGCGACGCCGGCTGGACCTACCAGCATGATCAGGGGCGCCTGCAGATGGAGCGGGCCCTGGGTGACAAGGTGGAAACCAAGTACATCGAGAACGTGCCCGAGGGCGCCGATGCCGAGCGGGTCATCCGTGAGCTGGCCAGCAGCGGCTATGGGCTGATCTATGCCACCAGTTTCGGCTACATGAACTATGTCGAGCGGGTGGCCAAGCAGTTTCCCCAGGTCACCCTGATGCATGCCACCGGCTACAAGACCGGCAAGAACTTCGGCAACTACAACGCGCGCTTCTATGAAGGCCGTTACCTGAACGGGGTGGTCGCCGGCAAGATGAGCAAGTCGAACATCCTCGGCTATGTCGCGGCCTTCCCGATTCCGGAAGTGGTCATGGGGATCAACGCCTTCGCCCGCGGCGCCCGCAGCGTCAATCCGGATGCCGAGGTGCGGGTCATCTGGGTCAACAGTTGGTACGACCCGGGCAAGGAGCGCGAGGCGGCGCTGACCCTGATCTCCCAGGGCGCGGACATGCTGACCCACCACACCGACTCCACCGCCGTGGTGCAGGCCGCGGAGGAGAAAGGGGTGAACGCCTTTTCCTACCATTCCGACATGAGCAAGTACGGCCCCAACGCCCAGTTGTCCGGTACCACCCACCAGTGGGGCGACTTCTATACCCGCACCACCCAGGCAGTGCTGGACGGCAGCTGGAAGCCCGAGTCGACCTGGGGCGGGGTCCAGCAGGGGATGATCGAGACGGTGCCACTCAACGCCTCGGTACCGGATGAGGTCAGGGCGCTGGTGGACAAGCTGCAAGCCGATATGCGCGCCGGCAGCTTCCATCCGTTCACCGGCCCGGTGGTCGATCAGGACGGCAAGACTCGGGTGCCGGCCGGCGAGGTGATCAGCGATAACGATCTGGGCCACATGAAGTATTTCGTCCAGGGCGTGGCGTCCAAGCTGCGCAGCAACTAGCCGAGCGATGCACCCCGCTGGCTGACTGGCGGGGTAGTGTCTAGTCCTCGAACGACGGGGCGTTGCGGCGCGGCGTGCTGCCCAGGCGATACTGGTTGTTGCCGCTGCGTTTGGCCTCGTACATGGCCAGGTCGGCGATATGAATGAGCTTGTCCATGCTTGGCGCATGATCGGGGAACACGGCGATGCCCAGGCTCGCGCCTACCCGTAGCGGCGCTTCGTCGATCAGCACGGGCGCGGTCAGGGCATCGAGGATCTTGCGCGAGACGGACTCGGCCTCCTGAGCAAGGGGCTGCTGCGGTGGAATGGCTTCGAGGATGGCGACGAACTCGTCGCCGCCGAGACGCGCCACAGTATCGGACTCGCGCAGCGTCTGGCTCAGGCGCGCGCCGGTCACCTGCAACAGCTTGTCGCCCGCGGCATGCCCATGCCGGTCGTTGATCGCCTTGAAGCCATTGAGGTCGATAAACACCAGCGCCACCCGCGTCTGGTTACGCCGGGCGCGCTCCAGGGCCTTGCCCAGGTGGGCCTCGAACACCAGGCGGTTGGGCAGGCCGGTCAGCGAGTCCAGGTGAGCGAGATCCTGCAACTGGTTCAGCCAGTGCTTCTCCTCGGTGATGTCGCGTACCACGCCCATCATCCGCACGGCGTTGCCGTCGGCATCCTTGAGCACATTGCCGGTTTCGCGCAACCAGCGCACCGTGCCGTCTGGCCAGACGACCCGGTACTCCTCGTCGTGATTCTCGCCCGTCTCGATGCAGCGCAGTTCGCCGGCACGGACTTGTTCCTGGTCTTGCGGGTGAACGCTGGCGCAGAACAGCTCATAGGATGGCGTCACCTCGCCGACCCGATAGCCGAACATGCCGTAGATTGCATCGGACCAGTAGAGCTCGTCAGTGTCGATGCGCCAATCCCAGGTACCGATGCGGGCAAAGTACTGGCTGCGCTTGAACCGCTCGGCATCGTCCGTTGACCGGCCCGCCGTGCCGGCGGGCTGAATGAGCAGGATGCCGGCGTCGCTTTCGGCCGGGCCGAGGCGAACGACTTCCAGCGCAGGGCGGTTACCTTCGTCGCCTTCGCCCGGGTTCAACCGCTGCGGGAGGTCGCCCGCCAGGCCGCTGAGCTGAGGCAAGCAGTCGGCCAGGCGCTTACCGATCAGCGCCGCCTCGCCATGCCCCAGCAGCCGCGCCGCCGCCGGGTTGTGTCGGCTGATTCGACCGTCGCGCGCCACCTGCAGTACGCCCTCGGGCAGCCGCTCGACCAGGCTCCGGTACTGGGCGAGTTGCTCGCGGGCATGGCACTCGCGCCGAACCAGCATGGCCACAAGTGCCAAGGGCAGGAGAGCGCCAGCGCTGGCGATAAGAATCAGGAGCATGGACCGTCACGGTGTCTAGCAGTGAGTATTGCGCGGATTATGCCCTGTCGGTGCCGGCAATTGGCTAGTCATTTGCTCCCGTATCGGTGCTCCAGTGGCTGCTGCAGAGTTATTGAGAGAAGTCTGCGCCAGCGGCGGCGACAAAGGTCATCTCGACCAGATACTCCGGGTTGGCCAATTCGGCCTTTACGCAGGCCCGGCTTGGCGCCGTGCCTTCCTCGAACCAGGCATCCCAGAGCTCGTTGAGCGCTGCCAGGTTGGCAAAGTCGGTGAGGTAGATAGTCGTGGAGAGGATGCGCGTCTTGTCGCTGCCGATCTTCGCCAGCGACTGTTCGGCCTGGGCGAAGATCTGCGCGACCTGGCCCTTGATATCCGCCGTGGTATCGGCGTCGGCAATCTCGACGAAGTGGGCAATACCGTTGAACACGGTGATGTCGGACCAGCGTTTGGTAGGGTTGATGCGGTGGATTTTCATGGATGTTTTCCTTAGAGCCAGATGAGTGGAGTGGTGAGTCTTCTCTTGTGTCCTGGCGGGCGAGGAGAAATATTCGAGTAGTGAGCTGACGCTTGGCAGCTGCGCAATTCCGGGGCGGACTCTGGCGATGAAACCATAAGGCCCGCGTGCGCGGGCCTTGTGGTCATGCCGGGATCCACTTCAGTTCTCGTAACCCAGGTTTGGCGCCAGCCAGCGTTCTGTCATGGTCAGGTCCTGACCCTTGCGCGCGGTGTAGCTCTGTACCTGATCCTTGTCGATCTTGCCCACGGCGAAGTACTGCGCCTGCGGGTGGGCGAAGTACCAGCCGCTGACGGCCGCGGCGGGGAACATGGCGTAGTGGTCGGTGAGAAACACGCCGCTGCGACCGGCCTTGTTGAACTCGGCCTCGGGATCGAGCAGCTTGAACAGGGTGCGCTTCTCGGTGTGATCCGGGCAGGCAGGGTAACCGGGGGCAGGGCGGATGCCCTTGTACTGCTCCTTGATCAGCGCCTCGTTATCCAGTTGCTCGTCGGCGGCATAGCCCCAGTACTCCTTGCGCACGCGTTCGTGCAGCCACTCGGCGCAGGCCTCGGCCAGGCGGTCGGCCAGGGCCTTGACCATGATCGAGTTGTAGTCGTCGCCGGCCTCCTGGTAGGCCTTGGCCACTTCCTCGGCACCGATGCCGGCGGTGGTGATAAAGCCGCCCACGTAATCCACCAAGCCGCTGTCCTTGGGCGCGACGAAGTCGGCGAGCGACAGGTTCGGCTTGCCGTCCGGCTTGATGGTCTGCTGGCGCAGGTGGTGCAAGGTGGCCAGAGGCTGGCCATCGTCGCCATAGACTTCCAGGTCGTCGTCCTGCACCTGGTTGGCCGGCCAGAAGCCGAACAGCGCGCGGGCCTTGATCAGCTTCTCGTCGATCAGCTTCTTGAGCATGGCCTGGGCGTCGTTGAACAGGGCGGTAGCGGCTTCGCCGACCACTTCGTCGCTGAGGATGCGCGGGTACTTGCCGGCCAGGTCCCAGGCGATGAAGAACGGCGTCCAGTCGATGTACTCGGCCAGGGTCGCCAGGTCGATATCGTCGAGCAGCTTGGCCCCGGTGAAGGAGGGTACCGGCGGCTGGTAGCCTGCCCAGTCGAACTGCGGCTTGTTGGCGATCGACGCGGCATAGCTCAGGCGCTCGGTGCGGGCGCTACGGGCGGAGGTGCGCTCACGCACCTCGACGTAGTCGGCGCGGGTCTTCTCGACGAAGCCGGCCTTGAGTTCCTTGGACAGCAACTGGGTGGCCACGCCGACCGCGCGCGAGGCGTCGGTGACGTAGACCACTGCATCGTTCTGGTACTTGGGCTCGATCTTCACCGCGGTGTGAGCCTTGGAGGTGGTGGCGCCACCGATCATCAGCGGCAGCGTGAAGCCCTGGCGCTGCATCTCGCGGGCGACATGGACCATCTCGTCGAGCGACGGGGTGATCAGCCCGGACAGGCCGATGATGTCGCACTTCTCCTCCTTGGCCACCTGGAGGATCTTCTCCGCCGGCACCATCACGCCGAGGTCGACGATGTCGTAGCCGTTGCAGCCCAGCACCACGCCGACGATGTTCTTGCCGATGTCGTGCACGTCGCCCTTGACCGTGGCCATGAGGATCTTGCCCTTGGCCTCCGGCTTGTCGCCTTTCTCCGCCTCGATAAAGGGGATCAGGTGGGCCACCGCCTGCTTCATCACCCGGGCGGATTTCACCACCTGCGGGAGGAACATCTTGCCCGAGCCGAACAGGTCGCCGACCACGTTCATCCCGGCCATCAGCGGGCCCTCGATCACCTCGATCGGCCGCGCGCACTGCTGGCGGCATTCCTCGGTGTCCTCGACGATGTGGGTGGTGATGCCCTTGACCAGCGCGTGCTTGAGCCGCTCGACCACGTCCCAGCCGCGCCACTCCTCGGTCTCGGCTTCCTTGACGCTGCCGTCGCCCTTGAACTGGTCGGCGATCGCCAGCAGCGCCTCGGTGCCGTTCGGCGTGCGGTTGAGCACCACGTCCTCCACCGCATCGCGCAGCTGCGGCGGGATCTCGTCGTAGATCTCCAGCTGGCCGGCGTTGACGATGCCCATGGTCAGGCCGTTCTTGATCGCGTAGTAGAGGAACACCGAGTGGATCGCCTCGCGCACCGGGTTGTTGCCGCGGAACGAGAAGGACACGTTGGACACCCCGCCCGAGCTGAGGGCGTAGGGCAGGTGGTCGCGGATATAGGCGCAGGCCTCGATGAAGTCCACCGCATAGTTGTTGTGCTCTTCAATCCCCGTCGCAACCGCGAAGATGTTCGGGTCGAAGATGATGTCTTCCGGCGGGAAGCCCACCTCATCGACCAGGATGTCGTAGCTGCGCTGGCAGATCTCCTCCTTGCGCGCCAAGGTGTCGGCCTGGCCGGCCTCGTCGAAGGCCATTACCACCACGGCGGCGCCGTAGCGCTTGCACAGCTTGGCGTGCTGCTTGAACTGCTCGACACCTTCCTTCATCGAGATCGAATTGACGATGCCCTTGCCCTGGATGCATTTCAGGCCCGCCTCGATCACTTCCCACTTGGAGGAGTCGATCATGATCGGCACGCGGGAGATGTCCGGCTCGCCGGCGATCAGGTTCAAGAAGGTGACCATGGCCTTCTTGGAGTCGAGCATGCCCTCGTCCATGTTGATGTCGATCACCTGGGCGCCGGCTTCCACCTGCTGCAGGGCGACTTCGAGGGCCTCGGTGTAGTTGTCCTCGCGGATCAGCCGGGCGAACTTGGCCGAACCGGTGATATTGGTGCGCTCGCCGACGTTGACGAACAGCGAGTTGCGATCGATGGTGAAGGGCTCCAGGCCCGACAGGCGGCAGGCCCTGGGAATGTCCGGAATCACCCGCGGCGGGTACTTGGCCACGGCCTCGGCGATGGCCTGGATATGCCCCGGGGTGGTGCCGCAGCAGCCACCGACGATATTCAGGAAGCCCGAGGCGGCGAACTCCTCGACCACAGCGGCCATCTCCGCCGGGGTCTCGTCGTACTCACCGAAGGCATTCGGCAGGCCGGCGTTGGGGTGGGCGGAGACATGGGTCTCGGCCTTGGCCGCCAGCTCTTCCAGGTAGGGCCGCAGGTCCTTGGCGCCGAGGGCGCAGTTCAGGCCCACGGAGATCGGCTTGGCGTGGCGCACCGAGTTCCAGAACGCCTCGGTGGTCTGGCCGGACAGGGTGCGCCCGGAGGCGTCGGTGATGGTGCCGGAGATCATGATCGGCAATTCGACACCGAGCTGCTCGAATACCTCCTGCACGGCAAAGATCGCCGCCTTGGCGTTCAAGGTATCGAAGATGGTCTCGATCAGGATCAGGTCGGCGCCGCCCTCGATCAGGCCGCGGGTGGCCTCGGTGTAGTTGTCCACCAGCTCGTCGAAGGTGACGTTGCGGTAGCCCGGGTTGTTGACGTCCGGGGAGATCGAGCAGGTGCGGCTGGTCGGGCCGAGGACGCCGGCGACGAAACGCGGGCGATCCGGGGTCTCGGCGGTCTTGGCGTCGGCCACCGCTCTGGCCAGGCGCGCGCCCTCGACGTTCAGCTCGTAGACCAACTCCTCCATGCCGTAGTCGGCCTGGGACACCCGGGTGGCGTTGAAGGTGTTGGTCTCGAGGATATCGGCGCCGGCATCCAGGTAGGCCTTCTCGATGGCGCCGATGACGTCCGGGCGGCTGAGGATCAGCAGGTCGTTGTTGCCCTTGACGTCCTGCGGCCAGTCGGCGAAGCGCGCGCCGCGGTAGTCTTCCTCTTCCAGCTTGTAGCTCTGGATCATGGTACCCATGCCGCCATCGAGGATCAGGATGCGCTCTTGCAGGGCTTGCTGGAGAGCGTGGAGGCGGGCGCTGCGATCGGACATGGGACTACCTGAGCAAAGCTGGAACAAAGGACCGAGGATCATAACAAAGCTGCGCCGTTTTGTAGCAGCGAGGGGAAGTGAATGAATTTCGCTCATGTAGGAAAAATGCTGCCGCGCCCGCGCTGACCGGTAGAATCGCGCTACTGACTCATCGGGAATAGCGCCATGCCCTACCGCGCACTGATCAGCGCTTGCCTGTGGTTCATCAGCCCATTGCTGATCGCCGAACCGATATCCTATGTCCGCGATATCCAGCCGATCTTCACCGCCCACTGCGTGGCCTGTCATGCCTGCTACGACTCGCCGTGCCAGCTCAACCTGGGCAGCGGCGAGGGCGTTGCGCGAGGCGCGAACAAGCTACCGGTGTACGACGGCACCCGCACCAAGGCCCAGGAAACCACCCGGTTGTTTGTCGATGCACAAGGTGTGGAAGCCTGGCGGCGCAAGGATTTCTTCTCGGTGCTCGACGGCCAGGGCAGCCAGGCGGCGCTGATGGCGCGGATGCTCGAACTCGGCCGGCGGCAGCCGCTGGCCGCCAACGCCAAGCTGCCGGAGGACCTGCGGATCGATATTCGGCGGGCCAACCAGTGCCCACGGCCGGATGAGTTCGCCAGCTTTGCGCGCAAGCACCCGCAGGCCGGGATGCCCTTCGCCGTTACCGGCCTGAGCGAGAGCGACTACCAGACGCTGCAGCGCTGGCTGGCCGAGGGCGCGCCGGTGCAGTCACAGGCGCTGCTGGCCAGTGCGACTGAGGCCAGCCAACTGGACGCCTGGGAACGCCTGTTGAATGCCCATGGCGCCCGGGAAAGCCTGGTGGCGCGCTGGCTCTATGAGCACCTGTTTCTCGCTCATCTGTATGTCGAGGGCGGCGAATCCGGGCATTTCTTTCGCTTGGTGCGCTCACGCAGCCCCAGTGGCCAGCCAGTCGATCCGATCGCCACCCGCCGCCCCAACGAAGACCCGGGAACCCGCTTCTATTACCGCCTGGCGCCCATCCAGGAGGTGATCGTGCACAAGACCCACATCACCTATCGGCTGAGTGAGCAAAAGTTGGCTCGCGTGCGCGAGCTGTTCTTCGCCACTGACTGGTCGGTAGACGCGCTGCCCGGCTATGGCGCCACTCGCAGGGCCAATCCCTTCGAGACCTTCGCGGCGATTCCGCCCAGTGCGCGCTACCAGTTCATGCTCGATGACGCCGAATACTTCGTGCGCACCTTCATCCGCGGGCCGGTCTGCCGTGGCCAAATCGCGACCGATGTGATTCGCGACAACTTCTGGGTGATATTCCAGGATCCCGGCCACGACCTGTACCTGACCAATGCCGACTACCGTGCCACCAGCACCCCGTTGCTGGCCATGCCCGGCCAGCTCGATGCCATCGGCGACCTGCTCGGGCTGTGGCTCAGCTATCGGGACAAACGCAATGAATACGAGGCCCTGCGCCAGAAGAGCTATGCCAGGGCGCCTGCGCCGAGCTGGTCGCACATCTGGGCCGGCAACGACGATGCGCTGCTGTCGGTGTTCCGCCAGCACGACAGCGCCTCGGTGCGCAAGGGCCTGATCGGCGAGGTCCCGCAGACCCTGTGGTGGATGGATTATCCCTTGCTGGAACGCACCTATTACCAACTGGTGGTCAATTTCGATGTCTACGGCAACGTGTCCCACCAGGCGCAGACCCGACTGTATTTCGACCTGATCCGCAATGGCGCCGAGCAGAACTTCCTGCGCCTGATGCCTGCCGCGGCACGCCAGGCAATGCTCAACGACTGGTATCGGCATAGCGGCAAGCTCAAACTCTGGCTGGATTATCCGGGCATCGACAGCAGCAGCCCTTCGGCGCTGGCGTTGCCCGGGCAAGACCCGAAACAACAGTTCGCCGAAAGCTTGCTAAGCCGCTATGGCACGCTCAACGCGCGTCCCGATCCGATCAATCGCTGCAGCGGCGAGCACTGTTTCCGGGAGGGCCTGACGCCGGAGTTGCAGAAGACCGAGCAAGCCCTCAGCCAGCTGGCGAGCAAGCCGGCCAGCGAGTTGGCGGTGATCGCCTATCTGCCGGAGGCGACCCTGCTACGCATTGAGCAGGCCGACGGCCAGCGCAGGGTCTATAGCGTGCTGCGCAACCGCGCACACAGCAATGTGGCGTTCATGCTCGGCGAGAATTTGCGCCATGAGCCACAGCGCGAAAGCCTGACGATCTATCCGGGGGTGCTCAGCAGCTATCCCAACTTCATCTTCAACCTGAAGGCCGCCGAGGTACCGGTCTTCGTCGACCGGTTGACGCAGGTAGGCAGTGCCCGAGCGTTCGAGCGGGTAGTCGAGCGCTGGGGCATACGCCGTACCCATCCCGAGTTCTGGCGTTACTTCCACGACCTGTCGGCCTATATCCGCGAAAGCGAGCCGATAGAAGCCGGGGTGCTGGATATGAACCGCTACGAGAACCTCTGAAGCCGCCGCGCAACCGCTGGAGCAGGGCGGCGGCCAGTCGAGTCTCTCGTCGCCAGTTGCCTACCGCACGACCAGCACCGAAGCGTCGGAGTAGGAGGCGAAGTAGCCGGCATTCGAGGCGAACAGATGTTCGGCCAGGCCGGGGACGTGGGAGGCCATCACCACCAGATCCGCGCCGCAATCCTTGGCGGCCTTGAGCAAGGTCCGGTCCAGGTCTACCGCCGGATCATGGCTGATATAGGCGGTGCTGCTCACCTGGCTCAAGCCATATCGCTCCGCCTGGGCCAGGCTGAACTGCTGCAGCTTCTCCTCGAATTCCTTCGGGTTGTGCGCCACCGCCGTTGGCGTATTGGCCGATACGCCGATATAGCACACCGGTATGCCATAGAGCTTGGCCAGGTCTGCGCCGGATCTCAGGGCCTTCTCCAAGCGTTCGATATGGGCGAGGTCGACGGGGATCATCATCTGCTTGTACATCTGGGGAGCTCCTTTTCACGCTACCGCGCTTGCCGTTGCAGGCGCGTCGACTGTGCTGAAAGTATTGCAGATGATTGAAAGTTCGGCGGGCTTGGATGCCGGCAGTGGCTGCAGGCGTGGGCCGGCGCGGCTATCGCTGCTCGCCGAGCCAGCCGCCGACGGCCTGATAGGGCGCGGGCCGCCCGGGTCTGCTGAGCCAGGCAACCAGTGCTTGACGCTGGCCGCGCGAGTCCGGAGCCAAGCGGGCCTGCCAGCGGTTTGTCTCGCTGGTCCCCAGTCGCTGCAGGGTCAGCACCACGAAGTCATGGTCGAGCGTGCGTCCGGCATTTTCGCCTCCTGTCACTGCGGTGCGCAGGCCGAATCCCAGGCGCGCGACATGGGCCGTGAGTCCAGCCGGAACTGCACCGGCGGCATCCAGGGTCAGCAGCAACTGGTCGTCTTCAAGTACCAGCACCAGTGTGCCCACTGGCGCCGACTGCACCGATGGCAGTGGCTGGCGCTGGAACCAGCCGCGCCATTCCTGTCCAGCCAGGAAGAACGCCGGCGTATATACTCCGCGGCTGCTGCCGTGGCGGGCGTATTGGCGCTGGCGTGCGCTGTAGCCCGGATTGGCGAATGGGTCCGGCCACCCCAACCGATCCCAGTAGTCCACGTGAAAGGCCATTGGGATCAGATCACGCCACAGCTGCGGGTGCGTGGTCAGCGCCGACAACCAGCGCTCCGCTGCTGGGCAGGAGCTGCAGCCCTGGGAGGTGTAGAGCTCGAGAACCGGGGTGGACGTTGGCCGACTGGCAAGATGCAGGCGTGGCTCGGCCAGTAATGCCGTGCTGGCAAGGCACAGGGTGGCCCACAGCAAGAACAGAAGGTGCTTCATTGGTACAACCCTGGTTGGGCTTAGGCTTTTGACATATCGCCGAGCCCTGCGTTACAGGCAAATTAATCCGAGCAGGGTACTCAGGCTTTATCCTGGACGGGCGGTTGGCGTACACTGCGCCCATGATTGCGAGGAGTTGCCATGAGCACCATCACCATTACCGACGCCGCCCACGATTATTTGGCTGATCTGCTGAGCAAGCAGAACACCCCGGGCATCGGCATTCGTATCTTCATCACCCAACCCGGCACCCCGTACGCCGAAACCTGCATCGCCTATTGCAAGCCCGGCGAGCAGAAAGCGGAAGATACCGCGCTGGGACTAGCCAGCTTCACCGCCTGGATCGACGCGGTCAGCGAGCCGTTCCTGGAGGACGCGCTGGTGGATTACGCAACCGACCGCATGGGCGGTCAGCTGACCATCAAGGCGCCGAATGCCAAGGTGCCGATGGTCAACGAGGACAGCCCGCTCAACGAGCGCATCAATTATTACCTGCAGACCGAGATCAACCCGGGCCTGGCCAGCCATGGCGGCGAGGTCAGCCTGATCGACGTGGTCGACGACGGTATCGCCGTGCTGAAGTTCGGCGGTGGCTGTCAGGGTTGCGGACAGGCCGACGTCACTCTCAAGGAGGGCATCGAGAGAACCCTGCTCGAGCGTATTCCCGAACTCAAGGGTGTGCGCGACGTTACCGATCACACCAACCGGGAAAATGCCTACTACTGAGGCGGCGGTTGCGCCAAGGCTTATGCGAAGAGGTGGCCCAGTGGCCACCTTTTTTCTGGGCTGATCATGGCTTTCTGACGTGCGTTTGCCGTCTGCGGGCGTAAGCTTGACGCTAACGGGGGCGATCGCATGGCGCACGGCTCCCGCCTCCCCGACGACCTGGAAGTGGTGCACATGACTGTCAGCTCCCTGCTTGTCTGTGATGACTCCAACATGGCGCGCAAGCAACTCTTGCGCGCACTGCCCACCGACTGGCCCGTCTCGGTCGAGCAGGCGAGCGATGGCCGCGAGGCGATGGAGGTCCTGCGCCGAGGCCCGGTGGACGTCATGCTGCTCGACCTGACCATGCCGGAGATGGACGGTTACCAGGTGCTCACGGCCCTGCGCGCAGAAGGCCTGGCCTGCAAGGTGATCGTCGTCTCCGGCGATGTCCAGGAGCAGGCGCGTGAGCGGGTGATGGCGCTCGGCGCGCTGGCGTTCCTGCAGAAGCCGGTAGAGCCAGCGCTGCTCAAGCAGACCCTGGGCAACCTCAGCCTGCTGGCGTCCGCTGGCGGCAGCGAACTGGCCCAGGCACGCCAACTGGATGCCAGCATCAGCTTCTTCGACGCCTTTCGCGAAGTGGTCAACGTCGCCATGGGCCGCGCCGCGGCGTTGCTGGCCCGGGTACTCGGGGTGTTCGTGCAGCTGCCGGTGCCGAACGTCAACCTGTTCGAGGTCGGCGAATTGCACATGGCGCTGGCGGACGCCCAGCGCGGCAATGGGCTCACCGCGGTGTGCCAGGGCTTCATCGGCGACGGTATCGCCGGCGAGGCACTGCTGATCTTCCACGACTCGGAAGTGGACGATATGGCTCGGCTGATGCACGGCTTCTCCGCCGACTACGCGCCGATGGAGATGCTCCTGGATCTCTCCGCGGTATTGATTGGCGCCTGTCTGGCGGGCATCGCCGAGCAGGTCGACGTGCACTTTTCCCAGAGCCATCCCACGGTGCTGGGCCAGCACGCCTCGATCGACGAGCTGACCCGCCTCAATCAGCCACGCTGGAAGAGAACCCTGGCCGTGGAGATCAGCTACAGCATCGAAGGCCACCATATCCACTTCGATTTGCTCTTGCTGTTCACCGAAGACTCGGTGGAGCTTCTCACCCACAAGCTTGACTACCTGATGAACTGAGCATGAGCAAAATCGCCGATTTCAACGAGTTGCACTGGTTGTTGGCCATCCTGCAGAGCATCGATGTCGGAGTCGTGGTACTCGATCGCGAATACCGGGTGCAGGTCTGGAACACCTTCATGGAGAACCGTTCGGGGCGGCAGCCGCATGAGGTGCGACAGAAATCCTTCTTCAGCCTGTTTCCCGAGGTCGAGGAAGACTGGTTCCGCTACAAGGTCGAGAGCGTGATCACCCTGGGCACTCCGGCCTTCACCATCTGGGAGCAGCGGCCCTACCTGGTGCGATTCAAGAACTACCAGCCGATCACCGGGCAGGAAGAGTTCATGTACCAGAACACCACCATTCTGCCGTTGCAGGGCACCAACAGCAGCATCGAACACATCTGCCTGATCATCTACGACGCGACCAATGTGGCGGTGAACAAGCAGCAGTTGCAGGCGGCGAATCTGCAGCTGCAGAAACTCTCGCGCACCGACCGCCTGACCGGGCTGAACAACCGCGGCTACTGGGAGGAGTGCCTGCAGCACGAGTACGCCCGGCATCGCCGCTACCAGAGCATGGCCGCCCTGGTGATGTTCGATATAGACCACTTCAAGCGCATCAATGACGGCCATGGCCACCCGGCCGGCGACAAGGTGATCCAGGCGGTGGCCGAGGTGGTGCGCAAACAGGTGCGTGACACCGACGTTGCCGGGCGCTACGGCGGCGAGGAGTTCGCCATTCTCTTGCCCGACGTCGATAAGGCCGGCGCCCAGCGCTTCGCCGAGCGCCTGCGCCAGAGCGTCGAGGCGATCATCGTCAGCCATGAAGGCCAGGCCATCAGGCTCACCATCAGTCTGGGCGTGGCCGACCTGAGTGAAATGCTAGAGGGCTACGAGCAGCTGATCGAGCACGCCGACCAGGCCCTGTATGCCGCCAAGCTAGGCGGGCGCAACCAGGTCAGGGTCTATCCGCTAGCCTGACGTCCACTCGCCGGCGGCCGCCGAGGCCATTACCAGTATTTCGGATAGCGGCCACTGCGGCTGGCGTTGTTGTACAGCAGCGCCACCAGGATCAGTACCAGGGCGCCGATCAGGGTGGGGTAGAGGAGGAAGCCCCACCCCGGCTGGGCGAGAAAGATGATCACCGGATTCGAGCCCGCGGGGGGATGAACGCTACGCGTCAGCATCATCAGGGCAATCGCGGTGCCTACCGCCAGCGCCAGCGACCACCACTGCGGGCCGACGCCGTGGAGCATGAGCAGTCCGACCAGACTGCTGAGCAGGTGGCCGAGCAGGACATTGCGCGGCTGCGAGAACGGCAAGTCCGGAAAGCCGAACACCAGCACGCAGGAGGCGCCGAAGGAGCCCAGCAGCAGGCTAACCGACAGCAGATCGCCGGCATTGGCGACGGCGGCAATCGCCAGCGCGCCGCCGAGCCAGGCGAGCGCCGCCTGTTTCAGCGTCGGCCGAGGGGGCAGGGCCATGGCGTCCCCTTGCAGTTTGCGCAACAAATCGAGCATTAGGATCTCCTCAAGGATGGGGGGTTCAAGACGCGGGTGCTGGAGGCGGGGACGCGCGCCAGCTTGGCGGCCGGCCGGATTGGTCGCCTGACCAGTTCGCCGCCGCAATTCGGGCAGCAGCCGTGCAGAAGCCGGTCGGCGCAGCTTTGGCAGAAGGTGCACTCGAACGAGCAGATCAGCGCCTGCGCCGAGTCGGCGGGCAGGTCGCGGTCGCAGCATTCGCAGTTGGGGCGCAGTTGCAACATGTTGGACTCCTGGGGTGGCCTAGCAGAATTCTCAGGCGAAGCGCGCGGCATACTCCTGCGGGCTCACACCCAGGTGCTTGTGGAAGGTGCGCCGCAGGTTCTCCGGATGACCGAAGCCGGTGAGGCGTGCCACCGTGGCGATCGAGGCCTGGGCGTCCTGCAGCAGGTTGCGCGCAGCCTCGATTCGAAGGCGCTCGACATAGCGGCCCGGCCCGACGCCCAGCTCCTGGACGAAGACCCGCGACAGGGTACGCGGCGTCATGGCGGCCTGGGCGGCGAGGGCCTGCAGCGACAGATCCTCGCTCAGGTGAGCGGGTATCCACTCGAGCAGGGCGCTCAGGCGTGGAACGCGACTCGGCTCGGGACTCAGCAGCGCACTGAACTGCGCCTGACCGCCGGGCCTGCGCAGGAACATCACCAGGCGCCGCGCCACCGCCAGCGCCGTGGGCCTGCCCAGGTCCGCTTCCACCAGGGCCAGCGCCAGGTCGATGCCTGCCGTTACCCCGGCCGAGGTGAACACATGTCCATTGTCCTGTAGGTCCCGCGGGTCATAGGTGTGCAGACAATCGCCAAGCACCTCCACCTGCGGATACCCCTGACGCAAGGTTTGCACGTCTGCCCAGTGGGTGGTGGCGCGCCGGCCGTCGAGCAAGCCGGCCGCGGCAAGGATCAGGGCGCCGGAGCAGACCGAACCGAGACGCCGTAGCCGCGGCTCGGCGGCAGCCAGCCAGGCCAGTAGCGGCGCATTCACGCATTGGGCCTCGACACCCAGGCCGCCGGGAACCAACAAGGTGTCCAGCTGCGCCGGGTCCACTTCGCTCCAGGCCCGATCGGCCACCAACTGGAAGCCGGCCGAAGTGGCAATGGCACCGGCCCGTTGGCCGAGCAGCAGAAGACGGTAGGGCGCAGGCAGTCCCTGGCGCTGGCGTTCGACGTTAGCCGAGGCGAACACCTGCATCGGCCCCGTCACGTCCAGGCTCATGACGTCCGGGTAGAGCAGGCAGGCGATGGTATGAGACGCATCCATTGGGGCAAGACTCGATGAGCGATGGATGCAGTTTGCACTCAGCGAAAGGCTGGCAACAAGGACAATAGACCCACAGATATTGCCATCATGCTTGGCAGGGAGCGCAGCATGGCAAGCCGGGCAGCGCCGCCGAAGGCGCTGCCTACCACGGCGGGCGGATTACTCCGGCATGCTCCAGGGAGCCAGGTCGAAGCCTTTCTGAGTCAACTCGTCGCGAGACTGCTTGAGCACCTTGGCGAATTGCTGTGGATCGCTGTAGATGTTGCTGGTCAGCTGGGTGCGACCGAGCAGGCGAGTGCTGGTACGGTCGATGACCGTCAGGCTCAGCAGGCCGGTGCCATCCTGAGGCGCCCAGGCAACGCACTGGAAGGGTTGAAAAGCGCGATCGGCAATCAGAAGTGCTTCGTTAAAACGCAGCGGGGCGTTCATGGGGTCGGTTTCTCCGAGGTGATCCCAAATGTCTTTAGGGCCGGCGGCAATAGTCACGCTGGCCAGTCATAGCAGTTGATGTATTCAGTTGACCGACAAGTCACACGAAGGTGCGATTTATGTCCGTCTTGAGCAAGAAAATGACGCACCTAGACTCTACGGGCCGGCGCAAGGCCGCCTCAGGCGAGGCCCGGCGCATCGATGCAGGGCGTGTCGACTGCGCCGGCGCCGCTGGCTTGCAACCACTGGCGTAGATGGTGCGCGACATAATCCTGAAAGCGCCGATCGTCCCAGTAGGCCAGATGGCTCAATGGCGTATGCCTGATGTACCAGGGGCCCACTGGCAGGGCACGGTCCTCGGCGACCACCTCTGCGTAGCTCGGCAGCGGCCGCAGCGGGTAGCCGAGCAGGTCGGCCGGGGCATAGAGGTTGAGCCAGCGCGCCTGCGCCCTGATTCGCTCGTCCAGGCAGTGTCCGGGAAAGCGAATCGGCACCACCGGATCGCAGGCGAAGGTGAACAGCGGAATGTTGCAGCCGAAGGTGACCAGCCCGGTCAGCGTTTCCAGGGCGAGAAACGGATCCCGCGGACAACTGGCGGTCAGGTTGATGCGTTGCTGGTCCCAGACGAAGTTGGAGAAGATGTGGCCACCGAGCGAGTGCGCGAGGACCACCAGTGGCGTATCGGCATCGACCTTGGCACGCAAGGCATTGAAGCCGTTGCGCAGGCACTGGTGGACCTCTTCATAGGTGGTGTCGTAGGCCTGGCTGACCTTGCGATAGCCACTGGCATCGCCAAGGAACAGGGTGACCAGGCGGCGCATCCAGCGCCAGCCGACGGGCTGATCGTCCAGGCGCTTGAGGTAGTCCATCTGCCGCTTGTCCAGGACGTTGGCCCAGTACAGGCTCTGGAACGCCACATCGTCGGCGTTCACCCCGAGTCGCCGGCGCAAGGCGGCGATCAACCCCTGGGCGAAGACATGCTGACCCTCGTCATCGCGAATATCGGGCTGTGTGCCAATGCCGTGGATGATGGCTACTGCAAGTTTCATGGGCGTCCTTCCCTGGTTGAACGCCGACTAACCTAGCGTCCGGCCGTGCCATCTGCAATCCCATTGGAATCACAATGCCAGCATGCGCTCGGCGAGCCGACCACGCTCGACCAGCTCGAGAAACTCGTCACCCAGTCGCCGGCTTTCGGCCATCGCGGTACGCCAGTAGCGCTCGCGGCCGGGGTCGTCACCCTGATAGCGGGTGAAATCCTTGCGGTCGGGCAGCTTGCCATGGGGCAGGCGGGCCAGGTAGTCGGGGGAGGGGGCGAGCAGCAACACGTCCTGCAGGCGTCCGCTGTCGCCGCGCCGCCAGGGCAGGCCCTTGTCGAACCAGCCAGGAATGATGCGGTCGGTGAAGTGCGGGTAGAGCACGATATCGCTGCCGCTGTACGGCAAGTCCAGGTGATAGTCGAGCAGTCCGCCGTCGCGATAGGTACCCAGACCGGCGCCGGGGATATCGCGTACGCCCTCCATGATCATCGGGATCGAGCCTGAGGCAAGCAGGGCCTGGCGCAGATTGCCCGGATCGAGGGCCAGGTAGCGCGAAGGGAAGTCGACGAGCTCGCGCAAGGGCGGCGTCAGCCGCGCATCGTGCAGGATCAGACGCTCGAAATGCCTGGCCAGCCGCGAACGCCCGAGCAGATTGCTGCCGATCACCCCGGACAAGCCCAGACCCAATGCGCCGCGGTGGTCATGCCGAAGCAGACCGTGGCTCTTCACCACGACGATGTTCAGCCGATAGTTCGGGTTATCCAGTACCCGGCCATCCTGGCCATCGAGCAATTGATCGAGCATCTGCCGGCAACTGAACGAGACCTGGGCCATGCTCGCGCCCTTGGCGAAACGCTGCGCGCTGTATAGCTCGCCCAGGCGCCGGAGCGCGCCCGCGGCATCCGGCAGGCAGGCGCAGGCGAACCGCCAGGAGCCGATCGAGGCGCCAATCAATGCGCGCTGGCGCGGCGCCCGCGGCAGCCACTCCGCAAACAGGGCCAGGTCCAGCCCCTGGATACCCAGCGCCTTGGGCCCGCCGGCGGCGCCGGGCAATATGCCCACATCGGCTGGCTGCAGGCCGCGTTCACGAATGCGCGCCAACGCGCGCGGGCCGGCCTTGATCGTCAGGGCCGGAGATTTGATCTGTATCGCGCTCATGGCAACTCCATTTCCAAGCACGCGATTATAGGGGCCTGGATGCTATGACCAAGCCACTTCAGCGAATGAATGATGCTGCTTCGGCGTTCGATTAATTCGTCGGGGTGGCGACAGCTCCCGGTTGAGCCGTCAACCAGGGCGCATCCTGTAGGCAAGGCATATCCTTGATCGCGCCGCCGTCTGCTACCCTCCTGCCAATCCATAGCTTCGCATAATGTATATTATGTTAAATACACTATTACGGGATCGAGAAGCCGCCCCTGATATTCACATACAGCACCCTCTGCGCGCGACCATCGCAGGTCGAGTACCAGGCGACTGCCGCGCGCCCGTGACACGCAGATGAGCATGCTGCGCTGGGCGGCCTTCTCCTCGGCGCTCAGGTACTGGTCATGGTGCTCGGCTTCGCCTTCGAGGATCGGCGTCTCGCAGGTGCCGCAAACACCTTCGCGGCACAGGCAATCGACCTGAGTCAGGTTGGCGCGCTCAATCGCCTGAAGAATGCTCACGCCCTCGGGGACCTGCAGCCGATGCCCGGAGCGCCGCAGCTCCAGAGTGAATTCGCCGCCACTGGCCGGTGCCTGGGCGAACCGCTCGTAATGCACTCGATGGCTATCGAGCTCCAGGACGCGCGCCGCCGCCAGCACCCCGTCGATCAGGCGTCGGGGGCCGCACACGTAGACATGGGTCCCGCTCGGCTGCGCGCCCATGAGCTGTTGCAGACTCAGCCGTTGCCCCGTACTGGCGAGGTAGAAATGGCAGTGCGCGGCATGGGGGCCGTCTTGCAGTTCGGCGTAAAAGCCTGCCTGTTCTTCGCCGCGCGCCGCATAGTGCAGCGCGTAGCTAGCCTTGGCCGCCGCCAGTTCAGGCAGATGTGACAGAAATGGGGTGATGCCGATGCCACCGGCGATAAGCAGATGGTGGTCGGCGCGCCGGTCCAGGGCGAACAGATTGTTCGGCGCGCTGATCAACAGGGTGCTGCCTACCCTCACCTGCTCGTGCATAAAGGCCGAGCCGCCCCTGGACGGCTCCTCGCGCTGAACCGCGATCTGATAGTGGCGGGTGTCATCCGGCGCACTGACCAGGGAGTAGGCATTGGTGAAGCGCTGGATGCCCTGCTGCATCTGCACCAGCACATGGCTGCCGCCGGCAAAGGTAGGCAGCGCGCGACCATCCAGGGTTGCCAACGTGAAGCGTTTGATGCTCGCGGTGATGCATTCGACCACCGTCACCTGCACCGGAATCAGCTTTTCAGTGACTGTCATCGTAGGATCCTTGCAGAGTTCATTGCCGGCCCTACCCGCCTGCCGCGGGCCATGGGCCGGTTGATCAGCGTCAGGCGCTGGCGGCACAGTTCAGTCCAGTGGCAATGGCTGCCCCGCACACGGCCTGAGTTCCCGCCGCACGATGGGCAGTTGCGCGCGCATCCAGTCGCGGAACGCCCGTACGCCGGCTTCTCGCGGCGAGAGGAAGCCGTACTGATAGGCCGCGCCTTCGAGGCCCAGTTGCACGGAGCGGGTCAGCTGGTTGTCCTCGCTCACCACCTGCTCCCAGACCCTGCCGATGGCGGCCTGGGCGGCCTTGGTTTTACGGCTGGCATTGGGCAAGGCGAAGCTCACCGTGCGCAGCGCTGCGCGCCCCGGGCCGATGGGATGGAACAGGTAGTAGTGCACGCTATCGGGCTGCAGACCGATATTGACCAGGGGAAACAGCGACAGGTAACTGATGCGCTGCGCGTAATCGCCGGGCAGGTGCTCGGCGCCGGGGCGCAGGCTCATATAGGCGAACTCGTCCGGCCCTCCGGCCGGCTCATCCTTGAACCTGTGGCTGGCGAAGCTGGTGCCCAGCTCGGCGTCAGTGCGTACCTCATATTCGTTTTCCATCATCTGGTTCAAGCCGGGGTGGCCGATGGCGACGTGATAGCCCTCCTGGTAGTTGTCCATCATGTTCTTCCAGTCGATGGGGTGCTCTTCGACCTGCAGGTCGCCACTGCACTGCATCTCGTCGATCCGATAGGCCGCCAGCAGCTCCGCGAAAGGTGCCAGGCGCTCGGCGACCGAGGGGCCTTCGGCCTTAAGGCGGATGAACACGAAGCCCATGAACACCTCGTGATCCACCGGCAACAGGCCATGGCCGACCTGCTCCAGATCCGCCTCGCTGCCGCCGGGGATGCCGCGCAGGCCGCCGTCCTGGGCGTAGGTCCAGCCGTGGTAGGGACAGACATGGGCGCGCTTGCAGTTGCCCTTCTCGCCGGTGATCACCTGGTGTGCGCGATGCCTGCAGGTGTTGTGAAAGGCCGTGATGCTGCCGTCCTGCAGACGCGCCACGGCGATGCGCTCGCCGACGAACTCCAGGGTGATGTAGTCACCCGGCTCGGCGATCTCGCTGACATGACAGGCGATCTGCCAGCTGCGGGCGAACAGCTCCTGGCGTTCGAGCTCGAAATAGCGCGCGTCGTTGTAGATCCAACTGGGCAGCGTGTGATTGTCGTCATTGCCCTCTGCATAGTTGGGCTTGGCATGTTCACTCATTGGGGGCTCTCCTCTGTCCGGTCCCGTTCTTGTTCTGGGGCAACCCAGGGGCTGCCGGCCGCGTACCGATCGGCGGCTACGAAAAGTCGGGATCAGAGTAGAGATAGAGTCGCGGGGGCGTCTGCCCCCATGATAGGAGGACAACGCAAGCAGCAACCCGCTGGCGCAAGGTGCGAAGGGGGGCGACTTGGCCGTTGCAGCAGCCAGGCTGCGACGAACAGCGCAGCCCTAACCGTGGGGCAGAAAGCACCAGTCGAACAGCGCCTGCTGATTGCTCACGCCCAGCTTGGCGAAGGCCCGCTGCTTGTAGGTCACCACGCTGCTGGGTGCGATGCCCAGGTGGGTGGCGATGTCCGCCGCGCTCATACCCATCAGGATGCACACGCAGATGTCGCATTCGCGTGCCGAGAGCTGAACGGCGTCCTGCTGCAGCAGTTGCTCGAAACGCTGGCGCAGGCCGTAGGGTTCGCGCTTGACGCTGGTAATGGCCGGTAGCAACTCATAGTGCTTGCTCAACAGTGGCAGGAGGATATTGCCCAGCTGCAGCAGGTGCTCATGTTCCTGCGCGGTGAAGCGCGGCATGTCCACGTCGCGAGACAGCGTCAGGGTGAAAACGCGCTCGTCGATCATGCCGGCGTAGCTGATCAGTTCGGCAATCGATCCATCATCGAAATACACCTCCTGGTAGAAGCGCCGCTGCTCCTCGCTGTCCGGCTGCTCCACCGAAGTCAGGTGCACACCACAGCTGCGCAGAGCCAGGATGTACTGGTAGTCCACGCAGTGGCGGCCCAGGAGCGAATGGTCCGCCACATAGGCGCGCCCGGACTCATGGAAGGTCTCCAGCGAAGCGGACTCATCGGTGGCCGAGCCCAGGTAGGCTACATCGACAATGCTCTGCAGACTGGGGCTGCGGCGAAAGAAGAACAGCTCGAGCGACGGCGTGGCGATGAACTTCTGCATGAATGCCAGCAACTGCTGGCACAGCGCATCGGTGCCCAGGGCGCCGAGCAGATCCGCCAAGCCGAGTGCCGCCAGCTGGCGCATGGCGTCGTCGATATCGTCGAGCCTACCGTCATTCATCGAGTCTTTGTCCTCTTACCATGGGGACAGACGCCCCACAGGCCATCCCCTACTCTGGCCCTCAACCCAGCATCGGCGCCGCTGCCAGGCAGCCGCCAGCCAACGCGTTCGGAACGCCCATGACCGCCTATTTCAACTACTACGAAACCACCGTCGAGCGCCGTGCCTTTACCCAACTCGAGGGGCACCATAGCACGGACGTGTGCATCATAGGCGGCGGCCTCACCGGCGTCAGTAGCGCCCTCGGCCTGGCCGAAGCGGGCATCGCCAGCACCCTGCTGGAGGCCAGATGCATCGGCGGCTGCGCCTCGGGGATGAACGGCGGCCAGGTAATCCGCGGCTTCGCCCCGCGCATTCAGGAGATCGAAGCGGCCTATGGCATGGACCTGTCGATCCAGCTGTTCAAGCTGGCCGACCGTGGTCTGACGCGGGTGTTCGACAACGTCGAGCGCTTCGGCATCGCCTGCGACATGCGCCGGGGCGGACTCACGGCGGCGATCCGCCCGGCCCACTTCCCGGCGCTGATGCGCGATGCCGAGCACCTGGCCGCCCTCTACGACTACCCTTGCCTGCGGCCAGTAGCGCCGGCGCAGTTGGCCGACTATGTCGACAGCCCGCGTTATCACGGCGGCCTGTACGACCCCCGCGGCGGTCAGCTCAATCCGCTGGCCTATGTCCTCGGCCTGGCCCACGCCGCTAGCCGGCTGGGCGCACAACTGCATGAGTACAGCCCTGCCCTGCACCTGCAGCAACGCGATGGGCGCTGGCTGATCAAGACCCGCAAGGGCTCGCTCAGCGCCGAGCGGGTCATTTTCGCCAGCAATGCCTTTACCGCTGATATCGAACGAGCGCTGGCGCCGGCGATTCTCAAGGTGGGCACCTACCAGCTGGCGACTCGCCCGCTCAGCGCCCAGGAAGCGGCGGCGGTCGGCACCGCCGCGGTATTCGATACCCACCCGTTCAATCACTACTTTCGCAAGACCCCGGACCAGCGCCTGCTGTTCGGCTGCTCGATCGGCACCCGCCAAGGGCCACGGCCCGGCGACCTGCGCCATATCCGCCGGGAGCTGGGCAAGCTGTTCCCGTCCCTGGCGGGTGTGGAGATCGACTACGTCTGGGGTGGCTGGATGGACATCACCGCCAATCACCTGCCGGACATCCGCGAAACCCGCGATGGCCGAATCGTCCTGCAGGGCTTCAACGGCCACGGTCTCAACACCACCGCCATGGCCGCCGACCTGGCCGTGGCCAAGCTGCAAGGCCAGGCACAGGCATTCGCCCCGTTTGCCGCCATCCGCCACCGCGCGCTGCCGGGCCTGCCGTGGAGCCGCCTGCCCCTGACCTGGGCCGGCCATATTCAGTACTACCTGAATGCCCATCTGGCTGGAGACCGCATGGATTTCGCCTGAACCAGCAAACGCCATACAGGAGGGAACAGCGACTACTGATCGGTTCTAAAACAACAACAATCAGGAGCTTAAACCATGAAAACGCTGAGCAATGCACTGCGCGCCCTATCACTCTCGGCCCTGGCTGCCGGCCTGAGCGGCGGCGCTTGCGCCGAATCCCAGGTGCGTGTCTACAACTGGGCGGACTATATCGGCGAGACCACCGCCGCCGACTTCACCCAGCAATCCGGGATCGCGGTCAAGTACGACGTGTTCGACTCCAACGAAACCCTGGAGGCCAAGCTGCTGGCGGGCGGCAGCGGCTACGATGTGGTGGTGCCGTCCAACAATTTTCTGCAGAAGCAGATCAAGGCCGGCGCCTTCCAGAAACTAGACAAGAGCCTGCTGACCGGCCTGGGCAATCTGGACGCGCAGCTGATGGAAAAGCTTAAGGCCAATGACCCGGACAACGCCTACAGCGTGCCCTACCTGTGGGGCACCACGGGCATCGCCTACAACCCGGAGAAGATCAAGGCCGTGCTCGGGGTCGATCACATCGATTCCTGGAGCGCCCTGTTCGAACCCGACAACCTGAAGAAGCTCAACAGCTGCGGCGTGTCCTTCATCGACTCGGCCGACGAGATGCTGCCCTTGATGCTCTTGTACATGGGCCTGGACCCGAACAGCGACAAGATCGCGGACTACCAGGCCGCCGAAGCCAAATTGCTCTTGCTGCGCGAACACGTCACCTACTTCCACTCCTCCAAGTACATCTCGGACCTGGCCAACGGCAACATCTGCGCCGCGGTGGCCTTCTCCGGGGATGCGATACAGGCGACCTCCCGCGCCGAGGAGGCCGGCAACAACATCGTGGTCAAGTACGTGGTACCCAAGGAGGGCAGCAACCTGTGGTTCGACATGATGGCCATCCCGGTGGATGCCCCCAATGTCAAAGGCGCGCATGCCTTCATCGATTATCTGTTGCGCCCGGAGGTCATCGCCGAGGTGAGCAACTATGTCGGCTACGCCAACCCGAACCCGAAGGCCAATAGCCTCATGGACCCGACGGTGCGCAACAGCACGGCGGCCTACCCTCCGGCGGAGACCCGCACCAACCTCTTCGTGTCCGGCGCACGCTCCCACGCCGTACTGCGGCAGATGAGCCGCAGCTGGTCGCGGGTCAAGACCGGGCGCTAGGCGTCCAGGCGCCGATGGTCGCACTGTCCCTGTCTTCGCTCAGGGTCGGTCGGCGCCGCGGCGCCGGAACAGGGGCCGCGGCTCGATGGCCGAACGTCCATAGAGCACGCTCATGCCGGCCAGCCCCTTGAGCGCGTCCTCGGCGGCCTTGTCCTCGCGCACGGCGAAGGCATCGAAGCCGCACTGGCGCATATGGCTGAGCTGGTCGCGCAGCACGTCGCCGACGGCGCGCAACTCGCCCTGCCACCCCAGCCGCGTACGCAACAGGTAGGCCTGGCTGTAGCCGCGGCCGTCGCGGAAGCTGGGGAACTCGATGGCGATCAGCGGCAGGACTGGCAGGTAGGCGGCCAGTGCCTCGACCTCGTCGTCCGGCGCCAGGCAGATGCCGTGCTGGCTGGGGCGTTCGCCCTTGAGTGTCGCCTCGTCCTGGCGCTGCTGCCAGGCCGCCAGGGGCAGCAGCAAGGGGCCGCTCGGCTCGGGCAGCAGCGGGTCGCGCAGCCACTGCCAGGGGTCGGCCTCGACAAGCGTGGCCTGGCCGTCGCGCAGGCGGATCAGATTATTCATGCCGGCACCTGCTCTTTGCGGTAGACCTGTTCCTTGAACGGCTCGATGCCGATGCGCCGCACGGTGTCGACAAAGTCCTCGTGGTCTTCCCGGTAGTCGCTGAAGGTCTTGACCAGGCCTTCGATGACGTCGGGGATCTCCGCGGCACTGAAGGACGGCCCGATCACCTTGCCCAGCGCGCTGTCGTTGCCCTGGGCGCCGCCGATGGTCACCTGGTACCACTCGCTGCCGTTCTTGTCCACGCCGAGGATGCCGATGTTGCCGATATGGTGATGGCCGCAGGCATTCATGCAGCCGGAGATGTTCAGGCTGATGTCGCCCAGGTCATGCAGGTAGTCGAGGTCGTCGAAACGCTGCTGAATCGACTGGGCGATCGGGATCGACTTGGCATTGGCCAGCGCACAGTAATCGCCGCCGGGACAGGCAATCATGTCGGTCAGCAAGCCAACATTGGCAGTGCTCAGGCCGTGCCTCACAGCGCGCTGGTACAGGCTGTGCAGATCGGCCTTGCGTACATCGGGCAATACCACGTTCTGCTCATGGGCGATACGGATTTCGCCGAAGCCATAGCGCTCGGCCAGCTCGGCGATGGCGTCCATCTGCGCCGAGGTCACGTCGCCCGGTGGGGAACTTGCCCCGGGTTTGGTCGACAGCAGCACCGAGACGTAACCGGCGACCTTGTGCGGCCGCACGTTGCGCGATACCCAGCGGGCAAAGGCCTGGTCGTGGGCCAAGGCGGTGCCGAAATCCAGGTCGGTGTCTGCCAGATCCGCGTAATCCGGCGCCACGAAGGCGGCGGCCACCCGCAGGTACTCGGCCTCGGTCAGCTCGGCCGGGCCGTCCTTGATGTGCTGCCACTCCTCCTCCACCTCGCGGGCGAAGGCCTCGACGCCGAGCGCCTTGACCAGAATCTTGATCCGCGCCTTGTACTTGTTGTCGCGCCGGCCGTGGCGGTTGAACACCCGCAGCACGGCCTCGACGTAGGACAACAGGTGGCGCCAGGGCAGCGCCTCGCGCACCTGCTGGGCGAGTATCGGCGTGCGCCCGAGGCCGCCGCCGACCATCACCCGCAGCATCAACTCGCCAGTTTCGTCGCGGTAAAGGTACAGGCCGATGTCGTGCATCATGATTGCCGCGCGGTCCTGCTCGGCCGAGCAGATGGCGATCTTGAACTTGCGCGGCAGGTAGAGGAATTCCGGATTGACCGTCGACCACTGACGGAGAATCTCGGCCAGCGGGCGCGGGTCCAGCAACTCGTCGGCGGCCACCCCGGCGAAGGCCTCGGTGGTGATGTTGCGCACGCAGTTGCCGGAGGTCTGGATGGCGTGCATCTCGACCTCGGCCAGTAAGCCGAGGATGTCGGCGACCTGCTCCAGTTCGATCCAGTTGAACTGGATGTTCTGCCGGGTGGTGAAGTGTCCGTAGTCGCGGTCGTAGTCCCGGGCGATGCGTGCCAGGGTGCGCAGCTGACGTGAAGACAAGGTGCCATAGGGAATCGCCACGCGCAGCATATAGGCATGCTTCTGCAGGTACAGGCCATTCTGCAGGCGCAGGGGCAGGAACTCTTCCTCGCTCAGCGCGCCGCTGAGTCGCCGCGCGATCTGATCGCGGAATTGCACCACACGCTCGCGCACCAGGGCGCGGTCGTAGTCGTCGTATTGGTACATGTTTGGCCACCTCATCGGAATCGATCCGCGGCCGAGCGTTGCCTTAGCAGCGGCCGACCGAGTGCCTGCAACTATGGCCGCCGCGCGCGCGACAAAACAGCCTCAGATAAAGTCGAAAAAAACATATCAGCAACACCGAACGAACGCCTCGAGGGGATCCCGAAGGTCTGCCGCCACCACGCTTTGGCCGCAGCAGATGCGACAATCTGTCCATCTGATCCGCTTTTTATTGGGAAATCTGAGTCTGTTACCGGTGCACGCCGACGCCGATCATGCGCCTCAACTGATCTAGCCAGACGAGGCTCACGCCATGAGCGAACGCATTCCCGCCCGGGTCATCGACAGCATCGACCCGCACCGCCCCCTCAAGCTCACCCCTGCCAAAGCCGGCGGCGTGATTCATACCCGCAGCTTCACCGGCCTGTGGCGCAACCTGCGGCTGTTCGGCGCGGGATCGCTGATACTGCTGTTTTTCGGTACAGCCTGGCTCAACTGGGGCGGACGCCAGTCTGTGCTGTGGGACCTGGGCAACAGCCAGTTCCATATCTTCGGCGCGACCTTCTGGCCGCAGGATTTCGTCTTGCTCTCGGCGCTGCTGATCATCGCGGCCTTCGGCCTGTTCTTCATCACGGTGTTCGCCGGACGGGTCTGGTGTGGCTACAGCTGCCCGCAGAGCGTGTGGACCTGGATGTTCATGTGGGTGGAAAAGCTCACCGAAGGCGAGCGCAACCAGCGCATCAAGCTGGCCGCCGCGCCCTGGTCGGCCGAGAAACTCCTGCGCCGTAGCGCCAAGCACGGCCTGTGGCTGGCGCTCAGCCTGGCCACGGCAATTGCCTTCGTCGGCTACTTCACCCCGGTTCGCCAACTGGTCGTCGACCTGTTCAGCTTCGACCTGGACCTGACCACGACCTTCTGGGTGCTGTTCTTCACCGCCGCCACCTACCTGAATGCCGGCTGGCTGCGCGAGCAGGTATGCCTGCACATGTGCCCGTATTCGCGGTTCCAGAGCGTGATGTTCGACCAGGACACCCTGATCGTCTCCTACGACGCCGCGCGTGGCGAGCAACGCGGGCCGCGCAAGAAGGATGCAACGGCCCAGGCTGCTGGCCTCGGCGATTGCGTCGACTGCACGATCTGCGTGCAGGTCTGCCCGACCGGCATCGACATCCGCGACGGCCTGCAGCTGGACTGCATCAGCTGCGGCGCCTGTATCGATGCCTGTGACAGCGTGATGGACAAGATGGGCTACGCCCGGGGACTGGTCCGCTACACCTCCGAGCGCGTCCTGGCCGGCGGCAAGACCCGGCTGCTGCGCCCACGTCTGCTCGGCTACGCCGGCATGCTGCTGGTGATGATCGCTGCGTTCGCCTGGGCCCTGAACGATCGCGCCCTGGTCTCGCTGGACGTGACCAAGGACCGCGGCCTGTTCCGTGAAAACAGCCTGGGCCAGATCGAGAACATCTATCGGCTCAAGCTCATCAACAAGACCCAGCAGCCTCATCGCTACCGCCTCTCCCTGAGCGAAACCGACCGTTTCGCGCTGCAGGGCAACCGCGAGCTGACCCTGGCGGGCGGCGAGATCGTCGACGTGCCGATGAGCGTCGTGCTGCTGGACGAGGGGGCCGCCGAAGTTTCCCAGCCGCTGCATTTCGTAATCGTCGATAGCGATGATCCACAGGTCCGGGTAACCACCAAGAGCGCCTTCGTCGCGCCGATCAACCGCTAGGTGATCGCGTGAACCATCGCCTGCCAGTAGAGTATGGGGCTCCCTCCGCGGCGGTATTGGGCCAGGACAAGATGAAGCGCTACGAGAAGTTTGCCGACGAGATCGCGGAACTGGTACGCACCGGCGTCCTGGCCCCCGGCGAGAAGGTGCCTTCGGTGCGCCACGCCAGTCGCACCTATGGCGTCAGCCCGTCCACGGTTTTCCAGGCCTACTACCTGCTGGAGAGCCGCGGGCTGATCGTCGCCCGGGCGCGCTCCGGCTATTTCGTCCGCGAACATGCGCAGCGCAAGCTGCAGGAACCGGACATCGCCGCGACCCAGGCGGCCACCACCGATGTGGACGTCAGCGAACTGGTGTTCTCGGTACTCGGCTCCCTGAAGGACCCCAACACCGTTGCCTTCGGTTCGGCCTTTCCCAGCCCGGACCTGTTCCCCCTGCAGCGCCTGGGCCGTTCCATGGCTCAGAGCCTGCGTGAGCTGTCGCCCCATGCGGTGATCGCCGACATGACCGAGGGCAACCCCAACCTGCGCCGCCAGATCGCCCTGCGCTACATGGTCAGCGGCGTGATGCTGCCGCTCGAGGAACTGGTGATCACCAACGGCGCCATGGAGGCGCTCAACCTCTGCCTGCAGTGCGTGACCCAGCCAGGCGATCTGGTAGCCATCGAGAGCCCGGCGTTCTACGCCACCCTGCAGGTGCTGGAGCGCCTCAAGCTCAAGGCGGTGGAGATTCCCGTGCACCCGCGCGAAGGCATCGACCTGGACAGCCTGGCCGACAGCCTCGCACAGCTGCCGATCAAGACCTGCTGGTTCATGAGCAGCCTGCAGAACCCCCTGGGCGCGAGCATGAACGAGGCGAAGAAACGCGCCCTCTACGAGCTGCTGCAGCGCCATCAGGTGCCGCTGATCGAGGATGACGTCTATGCCGAACTCTACTTCGGCGCTCAGCCGCCCAAGCCGGTGAAGAGCTTCGACCGCGAGGGCCTGGTCATGCACTGCGGTTCGTTCTCCAAATGCCTGGCCCCCGGCTACCGGGTTGGTTGGGTCGCCGGCGGGCGCTATGCCGAGCAGATCAGCCGGCTCAAGCTGATGACCACCATCTCGCCCTCGGTGCCGGCCCAAGCCGCCCTGGCCGATTACCTGCAACACGGCGGCTACGACCGCCACCTGCGCAAGCTGCGCCATCTGCTGGAGAGCCAGCAGGCCTCGATGCTCGCCTCCGCCGCCCGGCACTTCCCGACAGGCACGCGGGTGACCCGCCCGGGCGGGGGGTATTTCCTCTGGTTCGAGTTCCCCCTGCAGGTCGACTCGCTCCAGCTGTTCCGGCTGGCCCTGGCCCAGGGCATCAGCCTGGCGCCCGGGCCGATCTTCTCGGCCACTCGCCGTTTCGGCAATTGCGCGCGCCTGAACTACGGCTACCCCTGGACACCGGAATGCGAGCAGGCGATGGCCATGCTCGGGCGCATCATCAGCTCATTCTGATCCGCAATAAGTCGTTTTATCTGAGGCTGTTTTGTCCGGCCCGAGCTTTCTACAGTGGCCATCGCCGGGCCCGATCCCGGATCCGGCCAATTCAACTGATAGATAGGTTCTTCCATGAACGCTGCAGAGCACTACAACTACCGAGTTGTACGTCAGTTCGTCATCATGACCATCTTCTGGGGCGTCGTAGGGATGTCAACAGGACTGCTGATCGCCTCCCAGCTGGTCTGGCCGGCGCTCAACTTCGATCTGCCCTGGACCAGCTTCGGCCGCTTGCGCCCGCTGCATACCAGCCTGGTGATCTTCGGTTTTGCCGGCAGTGCACAGTTTGCCGCGAGCTACTACGCGGTACAGCGCACCTGCCAGGCAAGGTTGTACGCCAACGCCCTGGCGAGCTTCACGTTCTGGGGCTGGCAGGCGGTAATTCTGACCATGCTGATCACCCTGCCCCTTGGCTACACGACCACCAAGGAGTACGCGGAGCTCGAATTCACTGGCGCGCTGTTCATGGCCGTGGTGTGGATTGCCTATGGCATCGTGTTCTTCGGGACCGTGATGCGTCGCCAGACCAAGCACATCTATGTAGGCAACTGGTTTTTCGGCGCCTTCATTGTGGTCATCGCCATCCTCCACGTGGTCAATCACCTGGCGATCCCGGTCAGCTGGTTCAAGTCCTACTCGGTATATTCCGGCGCCACCGACGCCATGGTGCAGTGGTGGTACGGCCACAACGCGGTGGGCTTCTTCCTCACCACCGGCTTCCTGGGAATGATGTATTACTTCGTGCCCAAGCAGGTGAATCGGCCGATCTATTCCTATCGCCTGTCGATCGTGCACTTCTGGGCGCTGATCACCCTGTACATCTGGGCCGGCCCGCACCATCTGCACTACACCGCGCTACCGGATTGGGCGCAGAGCCTGGGCATGGTCATGTCGATCATCCTGCTTGCGCCGAGTTGGGGCGGCATGATCAACGGCATGATGACCCTCTCGGGTTCCTGGCACCGGCTGCGCACCGACCCGACACTACGCTTCCTAGTGGTATCCCTGGCCTTCTATGGAATGTCCACCTTCGAAGGCCCGATGATGGCGATCAAGACGGTCAACGCCCTGTCGCACTATACCGACTGGACCATCGGCCACGTGCATGCCGGCGCTCTCGGCTGGGTCGCGATGATCACCTTCGGCGCCCTCTACCACCTGACTCCGAAACTCCATGGTCGCGAGCAGATGCACAGCATCGGCCTGGTCAACGCGCACTTCTGGCTGGCCACCATCGGCACCGTGCTCTACATCGCCTCAATGTGGGTCAACGGCATCACCCAGGGCCTGATGTGGCGCGCAATCAACGAAGACGGCACTCTCACCTACTCCTTCGTCGAAGCCCTGGAAGCCAGCCACCCCGGCTTCGTGGTGCGTATGGTGGGCGGCCTGTTCTTCCTGGCCGGGATGCTTTTGATGGCCTACAACACGTGGCGCACCGTCCGGGTCGGCGATCCGGTCAGTCAGCGGCTCAATGCCCGTATAGCCTGACACACCAGAACGAGAGGTGCGCACGATGGACAATGAACTCTGGTCACTGCTCTGCCTGACCCTGTTTTTCGGCGCCGTACACGCCTGTCTTCTCGGCCCTGGCCGGCGAGGCCTCGAGGAAGCGCGGATGTTGCCTTTCGCCGACGACCCGGCCGTGGCGCGGCGGATGGAATTGGCGACCCGGCGCAGCCACCGCGGCTGCGAGTGCCAGGGCCCCTGTGATGGCGAATGTGCCTTTCTGCAGCGCTTGGACATGTAGCAGGCGGCGATGCGCCCGGGCTAGTCCGGCTCGGCCAGGTGGCCGATAAGCTCATCGAGTGACGGTGCGGTGATGGAACATCGCTCGACGGTTTCGGGGGCCTATGCCCAACACCGGCCGATCGGACTGTAACGTGCGGGCGAATTCAATCACGGTCAGCGCCAGCCGATCCTGGCGCTCGATCGTTGTCAGTCCCGATCCAGCAAGTGGAAGCGCGGCAGCGAGACGCGCCAGCGAATCGCCGCCAGGCGAATGAACAGCACGGTGAGCATGGCGATGCCGGTATCCAGCCAGTGCGGGGTATCGAGCGCTCGCAGGCCGATAAAGGCCAGGGCGCCGACGATGCAGGCCGTGGCATAGATCTCCTTTTGGAAGATCAACGGGATCTCGTTGCAGATCACATCGCGCATTACCCCGCCGGCGACGCCGGTCATCACCCCCATGATCACCGCGGTGCTGTACGGCACCTGGTGCTGCAGGGCCACCTCGGTGCCGATCACGGTGAACACCGCCAGACCGAAGGCATCGGCCAGCAACAGACCACGCTCGTGAATCGGTTGCGTCAGGCGCACCCAGACCACGGTACCGACCGCGGCCAGGGAGGCGACGACGATGTAGGTGTCGTCGCGAATCCAGCTGACCGGATGGTTGTCCAGGATCAGGTCACGCAAGGTGCCGCCACCCAGCGCGGTAATCACCGCGATCACCAGCACGCCGAACAGGTCCATGGACTTGCGCCCGGCCATCAGGGCGCCGGTGATGGCAAATACGGCGACACCGAACAGGTCGGAGAGGTAGAAGAGTTGCGCCATGGCGGCTTCAGTCTCCTACCGGGGTGCGCATGGTGACGAACTCCTCCGCGGCGGTCGGATGGACGCCTATGGTGTCATCGAAGACGCGCTTGGTCGCACCGGCCTTCAGCGCCACGGCCAGGCCCTGGACGATCTCCCCGGCCTCCGGGCCGACCATGTGGCAACCCAGTACGCGATCGCTGTCGGCATCCACCACCAGCTTCATCAGGGTGCGCTCCTGGCACTCGGTGAGCGAGAGCTTCATCGGCCGGAAACGGCTTTCATAGACCTCGACCCTATGCCCCGCCGCTTTCGCCTCCTCCTCGGTGAGGCCGACCGTGCCGATATTCGGCAAGCTGAAGACCGCGGTGGGGATGCTCTGGTAGTCCGCCGGCCGGTATTCCTCCGGTTTGAACAGCCGGCGCGCCACGGCCATGCCTTCGGCCAGGGCCACCGGGGTCAGCTGCACCCGGCCGATCACGTCGCCAATGGCCAGGATCGACGAAGCGCTGGTCAGGAACTGCTCATCGACCTTGATGAAGCCGCGCTCGTCCAGTTCGACGCTAGTGTTCTCCAGGCCCAGGTTATCCAGCATGGGGCGCCGCCCGGTGGCGTAGAACACACAGTCGGCTTCTAGGGTGCGACCGTCCTGCAGGGTCGCCAGCAGACTGCCATCGGCCTGCTTGTCGATCCGTTCGATGTCGCTGTTGAACTGCAGATCCAGCCCGCGCTTGCTCAGCTCGTCGCGCAGATGCCGGCGCACGGCGCCATCGAAGCCGCGCAGGAACAGCTCGCGGCGGTACAGCAGTGTGGTTTCGGCCCCCAGGCCATGGAAGATCGAGGCGAATTCGACGGCGATGTAGCCACCGCCGACCACCAGCACGCGCTTGGGCAATTGCTCGAGGAAGAAGGCTTCATTGGAGCCAATGGCGTGCTCGCGCCCCGGGATGTCCGGGATATGCGGCCAGCCGCCGGTGGCGATGAGGATGTGTTTGGCGCTGTAGCGCTGACCGTCCAGCTCAACGTGGTTATCGTCGAGCAGCCGGGCATGGCCTTCCAACAGGGTCACGCCGCTGTTCACCAGCAGGTTGCGGTAGACGCCGTTGAGGCGCTCGATCTCGCGATTCTTGTTGGCGATCAGGGTCGGCCAGTCGAACTGGGCATCGGCCAATGACCAGCCGAAGCCCTGGGCCTGCTCGAAATCCTCGGCGAAGTGGGCGCCGTAGACCAGCAGCTTCTTCGGTACGCAGCCAACGTTCACGCAGGTGCCGCCCAGGTAACGGCTTTCGGCGACAGCCACGCGGGCACCATAGCCCGCCGCAAAACGCGCTGCACGCACACCACCGGAACCGGCACCGATCACAAACAGGTCGAAGTCGTAGGTCATCTGAAGCCTCCTTAGCGGGTCGCCAGCATAACCCAAGCGTCGCCTAATCCTGAATCGAAAAGCCTATGCTTGCAGGGTACCCAACGGGAGAATCTCGATGTCCCCCACGCTCACTCACCTGGCCCTGCACGTTCCTGATCTGGATGCCTGCGTGGCCTTCTACAGCGAGTTCTGCGGCATGCGGGTGATCCACCAGCGCCCCGGCAAGGGCTCGCAGATCGTCTGGATGGCCGAACCCGGCAAGGAGCACGCCTTCATCCTGGTGATCATGCCTGGCGGTCAGGATCGCCAGCTGGCCGAGGACGACTACAGCCACTTCGGGTTTGCCGTGGCCAGCCGCGAACAGGTCGATGCACTGGCCGCCAGGGCCAAGGCCGCCGGCTGCCTGATCTGGCCGCCGCGTGACGAGCCCTACCCGGTCGGCTATTACTGCGGGCTGCGCGATCCGGCCGGCAATTACGTGGAGTTCAGCTATGGGCAACCGCTAGGCCCGGGCTCGGAGGCGATGCCGATCCCCTGAACGCAAGAAGCCACCCGCGGGTGGCTTCCGATTCACTCGGCGCTCGGCCTAGCTGGCTTTGCCGGCCTTGTAGAAGTGCTCGAAACAGAAGTTGGTGGCATCGATATAGCCCTCGGCACCACCGCAGTCGAAACGCTGGCCCTTGAACTTGTAGGCCAGCACGCAGCCGTTCTGGGCCTGCTTCATCAGCGCATCGGTGATCTGGATCTCGCCGCCCTTGCCCGGCTCGGTTTGCTCGATCAGCTCGAAGATGTCCGGCGTCAGGATATAGCGGCCGATGATCGCCAGGTTCGAGGGGGCATCTTCCGGCTTGGGCTTCTCGACCATGCTGTTCACCCGGTAGATGTCATCGCGGATCATTTCGCCGGAAATCACTCCGTACTTGTGGGTTTCTTCCGGCGGCACTTCCTGGATAGCCACGATCGAGCAGCGGAACTGGTTGTACAGCTTGACCATCTGCGCCAGCACGCCGTCCCCCTCCAGGTTCAGGCACAGGTCGTCGGCCAGCACCACGGCGAACGCCTGGTCGCCGATCAGTGGGCGCCCCGAGAGGATCGCGTGGCCGAGGCCCTTCATCTCGACCTGGCGGGTATAGGAAAAGGTGCACTGGTCGATCAGGCGGCGAATGCCGGTCAGGTATTTCTCCTTGTCGGTGTCGCGGATCTGGTGTTCCAGCTCGTAGCTGATATCGAAATGATCTTCCAGCGAGCGCTTGCCGCGTCCAGTGACCATGGCGATCTCGGTCAGCCCAGCGTCCAGCGCCTCTTCGACGCCGTACTGGATCAGCGGCTTGTTCACCACCGGCAACATTTCCTTGGGCATGGACTTGGTTGCAGGCAGAAAGCGGGTGCCGTAACCGGCGGCCGGGAACAAGCATTTCTTGATCATGGGACTCCTTAACAGTTAGCAAATGCCGACGCAGTCTATCAGGCTGCACTGACCATACAACGCCCGAGCGCCGGCCGACCGATGCCGCGGTAGAGAAAACCCAGCTCGGACAAGTACTTAGCATCGTAGATATTGCGCCCGTCGAAGAGCACCGGCATGCGCATCGCCCCTCGTATACGGATGAAGTCCGGCTGGCGGAACTGCTTCCACTCGGTCACCAGGACCAGGGCGTCGGCACCCTCTGCCACCGCGTAGGGCGACTCGCTCAGGCGCAGCTGACCGCCGCTGACCGCCTGGGCATAGCGTTCGCTCACGGCTGCGATGGCGACCGGGTCGCAGGCCTGCACGCTGGCACCGGCGGCGAGCAGCGCATCGAGCAGCACCAGGCTGGGCGCCTCGCGCAGGTCATCGGTACCCGGCTTGAACGCCAGGCCCCATAGCGCCACCACCCGGCCCTGCAGATGCTGGCCGAAGTGCTCGCGCAGGCCCTGGAACAGCAGGGTCTTCTGCAGGGCGTTGCGCGCCTCCACCGCGCGCAGGATGCCAGGCTCGATCCCTTCGTGTTCGGCCGTGCGAATCAGCGCGCGCACGTCCTTGGGAAAGCAGGAACCGCCATAGCCACAGCCGGCATAGATGAAATGGGTACCGATGCGCCTGTCGCTGCCGATGCCGCGGCGCACCTGTTCGATATCGACGTCCAGCCGCGCGCACAGTCCCGCCATCTCGTTGATGAAGGAGATCTTGGTGGCGAGAAAGGCATTGGCCGCATACTTGGTGAACTCGGCGGCGCGCAGGCCCATGCACAGCAAGCGCTCGTGGTTGCGCAGGAAGGGAGCGTACAGGCGGCGCAGCACCAGGGCGCTGGCCTCATCGTCACAGCCGATGATGACCCGGTCCGGGCGCATGAAGTCTGCGATGGCCGAACCTTCCTTGAGGAACTCCGGGTTACTCGCCACCACCACACGAAAGCCTTTGCCGCGTCGGCTCAGACCACTGTTGATGCGCTGGGCGACCCGTTCGCCGGTGCCGACCGGCACCGTGGACTTGTCTACCACCACGCAGGCCTGCTCCAGGCGCTCACCCAGTTCGTCGGCCACCGCCAGCACATGCGACAGATCCGCCGAGCCATCCTCGCCGGCCGGTGTGCCGACGGCAATGAAGATGACCTCCGCCCGGGCCGTGCCCTGCTCCAGTTGTCGGCAAAAGCTCAGCTGGCCGCTGTTCAGGTGCGTCTTCAGCATGGGTTCCAGCCCTGGCTCGTAGATCGGCGCTTCACCGCGCGCCAAGCGGGCGAGCCGCTCGGGGTCGCGCTCGACACAGATCACCCGATTGCCCATTTCGGCAAAACAGGCCGCCGCCACCAAGCCCACATAGCCTGCCCCGATCACGCAGATTCGCATCGCCGCCCCTCCAGATGAGTTGCAACGATTGCAGCCAATAGGCATGGCACTGTCATGACAGAAACAAGTCCGAGTTGTGGCAGCCCCCCTTTCCTGTGGCTGGCACTGGACACGGGCGAGCCCCGCCCTACTCGCCTCCCTCAATAGGCTCAGCAACGCGATGCCTGGGGGGCGGCTTGAACGCCGACGGCTCGATTGCGCACATCCGAAAAACTCGGCATCAGCGTGAAGCCGTGGGGCTCGCAGCTCTTTTGCTCAGGCTCCGTAGCTGGATTGGGAAAGACTGGACCGATACAAGGCCCCAGGGATCTACCTGAACTTCTCCAGGCCTTGGCGGGACTGCTGCTGGACGGGCGGACACTTCACCGAGCCATACGAACAGAATACGCAGCAATCACCCTGCCTCGGGCGTAGCAGCACCTTGCAGTTATGGCATTCGTAATAGAACAGGCAGGCGTCGCTCGGCACGGTCTCCTGCCTGGCAAAACCGCAGTGCGGACAGGTCAACACGGATTCAAGAACGACAGCGCTCATCCTGACCTCACTTCTGCAGGCTGGCAGGATAGCCGGCATGTGCGGTCGCCTCGATCAATGCCTCAGGCTGCACCTGATCGGGATCATAGGTGACGCTGGCCGTCTGCTGCTCAATTTGAATCTGCACATGGCTCACTCCGGCCACCTTCTCCAGGGCCTTTTTGACTGTAATCGGGCAGACCGGGCAGGTCATGTTCTGCACCTCGAGGGTGACCGTTTGCACAGGCGCCGCCAGCACCATGAGCGGCAGCGCAAGCAGCGGGACAATCAGGGCTTGGCGCATGGTTGATCTCCTTCAATAGAGCAGTGGTGCGAACCACGGCACGAGCAGCAGGCCGAGTAACAGCATCACAACTATCCAGTACACGAGCCGCTGACGCTTTAGTCGGCGCGGATCGGCACAGGTTGCGCCAGGCACGCAGACTGGCGGCGCCAGGTAGAGCTTGCGAAAAGCCTGCCCGAGAAACAGCAATGTCAGCGCGATGAAGAAGGGCCGAAACGGTTCCATGGCCGTGAGCCTCGCCACCCACGAGCCGCCGATGCCGAGCATGAGCAGCACCAGCGGGAAGACGCAACACAGCGACGCGCCGATAGCCGCTAGTGCGCCCGCAATCAGCGAGCCACCCCCGGTCATCTGCATTCGCATCTCCTCAAGCTTGACTGCCTGAGTGCTAGTCTAAACCCCGTACCCCAGTACGGAATCAAGGAGCACTCGATGGCAGTCGGATTGACCATCGGTCAGTTGGCAAAGGCGGCGGGCGTGACTGTTGAGACGATCCGCTACTACCAGCGGCGCAGCCTGCTGATCGAGCCGAGCAAACCCTTGGGGGGCCATCGGCGCTATCCGCAAGAGATGGTGAGGCGGCTGCATTTCATCAAGCGTGCGCAGGCGTTGGGCTTCACCCTGTCGGAGGTCGAGGATCTGCTGGCGTTGGATGGGGCGAGCGCCTGTTCCGCAACACGAGCACTGGCTGCACACAAGCGCGAAGCAATCGAAAAGAAGATAGACGACCTGGCTGCTATGCGAGGCGCCCTAGACCGCCTGATCCGGCAATGCGACCAAGGCGGTGGGAAGGCGGGCTGCCCGACCATAAATACGCTGGACAGGGATTGATCGGCGATTCGGGGCGCTAGCCTCGACTGCCCTCTCCCTCCAGTTGTGCCTGCCCACCGGATAGCATCCATTTTCCCCTCCGCCCATCGCCCAACAAAAAGGGCCTACCGCCAAAACGGTAAGCCCTTGATTTTATTGGTGCCCGAAGCCGGAATCGAACCGGCACGGGGTTACCCCCGAGGGATTTTAAGTCCCTTGCGTCTACCGATTTCGCCATTCGGGCGGTAGAGCGATAAAGCGAGGCCAGGACTATATACAGCCCGGGCGCGGCTCGCAAGATTTCCAAACTGCAATAAAAAAGCCCCGTAAATCCTTGATCTACGGGGCTTTGTTTGGAGGCTGAGGTCGGAATCGAACCGGCGTTCACGGATTTGCAATCCGGTGCATAACCACTCTGCTACTCAGCCTTGAAACTAAACGGGCCGTCATTAACGGCCCGTTGAAACTGGAGCGGGAAACGAGACTCGAACTCGCGACCCCGACCTTGGCAAGGTCGTGCTCTACCAACTGAGCTATTCCCGCTTGTCTTGGTGACGGGCGCCATTCTATAGATTCGAACGGCCCAGTCAACCCCTTGATTCAAAAAAGTTTATTTCTTCTCGGCGGCGGTGCTCAGGTGCGGCCAGGCCGCCATCAGGTACTGCACCATCGACCACATGGTGAGGACGGCGGCAACGATCAGCAGCGCATAGCCGAGCAACACCCAGAACGTCAGCAACGGCGGATTGGCCAGCAGCATGATGAGCGCGACCATCTGCGCCGCGGTTTTCCATTTGGCCAGATCGGATACCGCCACGTGGGCGCGCGCGCCCAGTTCGGCCATCCACTCGCGCAGCGCCGAAACGACGATTTCACGACCGATGATGATGGCCGCAGGCAGGGTCAACCACAGGTTGGCATGCTCGGCCACCAGCAGCACCAGGGCCACGGCCACCATCAGTTTGTCGGCGACCGGATCGAGGAAGGCGCCGAAGGGCGTGCTTTGCTCCCAGCGACGCGCCAGGTAGCCATCGAGCCAGTCGGTAGCCGCGGCCACCGCGAACACGGCGCTGGCCGCCCAGTAACTCCAGCTGAACGGCAAATAGAACAGCAGGATAAAGATCGGGATCAGCAGAACGCGCAAGACGGTGAGCAGGTTGGGGATATTCATCGGCACAACTGGGCGGCAAGGTGAGCCGGCATTCTACTCGCTGTGCAGGGCGGCATAAATCTGCTCGGCAAGCTTTTTACTGATCCCGGGCGCCTTGGCGATTTCTTCGCTGCTGGCGCGCGACAATTCCTGCAGGCCGCCAAAGTGGTTGAGCAACTCGCGCCGCCGCTTCGGCCCGACGCCGGCGACCCCCTCGAGGCTGGAGGTGCGGCGTGCCTTGCCACGCCGCGCGCGGTGCCCGGTGATGGCGAAACGATGCGACTCGTCGCGTATCTGCTGGATCAGGTGCAGTGCCGGCGAGTTACCCGGCAAGGTGAACTCATGGGCCGCATCGTTGAGATAGAGGGTTTCCAGGCCGGGCTTGCGGGTGGTGCCCTTGGCGACACCGAGCAACGTCAGCTCGGGTACCGCCAGCTCCTCGAGAACCTCGCGCGCCATCGCCAGCTGGCCCTTGCCGCCGTCGACCAGGAGGATGTCCGGCAGCTTGCCCTCGCCCTCCTTGCTTCGACTGAAGCGTCGAGTCAACGCCTGGTGCATCGCGGCATAGTCGTCGCCGCCGGTGACGCCCTCGATGTTGTAGCGTCGGTAGTCCGACTTCAGCGGCCCCTCCGGGCCGAACACCACACAGGACGCCACCGTGGCCTCGCCGCTGGAGTGGCTGATGTCGAAACACTCCAGGCGCTGCGGAACCTCATCGAGCCGCAGTGCCTCGGCCAGGGCCTCGAAACGGGCGGCCACATGCTGGCGGTTGGCCAGGCGCGCCCCGAGGGCCTGTTCGGCATTGGTCACGGCCAGCTGCTGCCAGCGTGCGCGGGTGCCGCGCACACGATAACTGATGCTCAGTTCGCGACCACGGGCCTCGTCGATGGCGGCAATCAGGGTCGGGAAGTCTTCGTGCTGCACATTGACGATCAGTTCGTCCGGCAGATCGCGCTCCTGGCTGCTCAGGTAGTACTGCGCGAGGAAGGCCAGCAGCACCTCGCTCCCCTCCTCCTCGATCGCCACCTGGGGAAAGAAGTTCTTGCTGCCGAGCACCCGGCCGTCGCGCACACTGATCAGGTTCACGCAGGCACCGCCCGGATTGACGATGGCGGCGACCACATCCACGTTGCCGCTGCCGCCCTCCATGCTCTGCTGATCCTGCACGCGACGCAGCAGGGCGATCTGATCGCGCAACTCGGCGGCGCGCTCGAAATCCAGGGCCATAGCTGCCTGCTGCATCGCGCCGGAGAGCTCATCGTTCAGGGCATTGCTGCGTCCCTCGAGGAACATCACCGAATGGCGCACGTCTTCGGCATATTCCTGCGGGTCGACCAAGCCGACGCAAGGCCCCTTGCAGCGCTTGATCTGGTACTGCAGGCACGGACGAGTGCGGTTCTTGAAGAAGCTGTCCTCGCATTGGCGCACCAGAAAGGCTTTCTGCAGCAACCCCAGGCTCTCGCGGATCGCCCCGGCGCTGGGATAGGGACCAAAGTAGCGTCCCTTGAGCCGCTTGGCGCCACGGTGGATGCTCAGGCGGGGAAACTCGCCATCGGAAAGAAATACGTAGGGATACGACTTATCGTCGCGCAGCAGAATATTGTACGGCGGTCGCCACTGCTTGATCAGCGTCTGCTCGAGCAGCAGCGCCTCGGTTTCATTGGCGGTAATGGTCGTTTCGACCTGGGCGATTCTGCCGACCAGGGCCGCTGTCTTGGGGGCCAGGCCACTCTTGCGGAAATAGCTGGCCAGGCGGTTCTTCAGGTTTTTCGCCTTGCCCACATACAGCAACTTGGCCTCCGCATCGAACATGCGGTACACCCCGGGGCGGCTGCTGCAGGTGGCGAGAAACGCGCTGGAATCGAACGGCGCGCTCATGTCAGCTGTTGGCATCGACCATGCCGTGACGCACGGCCAGAAGCGCCAGCTCCACGTCGCTGGTAATCGACAACTTCTCGAAGATCCGATAACGGTAGGTGTTCACCGTCTTCGGCGACAGGCACAGCTTGTCGGAGATGCTCTGCACCTTCTGGCATCCGGCGATCATCAGGGCAATCTGGATCTCGCGCTCGGACAGCAGATCGAAGGGCGTGCCGTTGTTCTGCGGCTGAAAGGATTTCAGCGCCAGTTGCTGGGCAATCTGCGGGCTTATATAGCGCTGGCCGGCGAACACCAGGCGAATCGCCTGGACCATCTCCTCGAGTGCTGCGCCCTTGGTCAGGTAGCCCGCGGCGCCGGCCTGCAGCAGGCGGGTGGGAAACGGATCCTCTTCGCAGGAGGTCACTGCGACGACCTTGAGGTCGGGATGACTGCGAATCAGCTTGCGGGTTGCCTCCAGGCCGCCGATGCCCGGCATCTTGACGTCCATCAGGACCACATCTGGCTTGAGCTCTCGAGCCTTCATCAGTGACTGCTCACCCGACTCGGCCTGGCCCACCACCTGCAGACCATCGATGTCGGCGAGCATCCGCGTGATGCCTGTTCGTACCAGATCGTGATCATCGACCACCAGCACCCTAATCAAGCGGACTCCTCATCGAGCGTCTCAAAAACAGCAGTCTAATGGAGGGCGTTTTCGCCGTCGCCCAGATTAGCAAAAAAGAGCAGTGCAGACCTAGCAGGGTATGGGCAATGGAGTGATAGCGATCGGTGGAACCGATGTTCGACGACGGGCTTCTGAGCGGGCGCTCGAGCATCCGGAGTGATCTGCATCATCCTGTCGCCGCGGCGCGAGGAATAACGAAAGATGATGGCCTGGAGACTGATTGCAGAGAAGTGGCGGAAGCGGTGAGATTCGAACTCACGGAAGAGTTTCCCCTTCGACGGTTTTCAAGACCGTTGCATTCAACCGCTCTGCCACGCTTCCGGCGTTGGTGCGGGCGGCAATATTACCGGAACGCAACACACTGTCAAACTCTTAGACTTGGCAGCGAGGGGGGCTCTGTTATGATCCTTTTCGACTCAGGTCACGGATTCACCAGCCCTTACAGGAGTGTCGCCATGCACGAACACGATTACGCGCTCAGCCACGCACAGGTCGAGCAACAGGAAGTCAGCCGGGTCCTGCGCAACACCTACGGTCTGCTGGCCATTACCCTGGCCTTCAGCGGCCTGGTGGCATTCATGGCGCAGCGCGCCAATGTGCCCTACCCGAATTTCCTTGTGGTGTTGATTGGCTTCTATGGCCTGTTCTTCCTCACAGCCAAACTGCGCAACTCGCCCTGGGGGCTGGTTTCCACCCTGGCCCTGACCGGCTTCATGGGCTATACGCTCGGGCCGATTCTGAACCGTTACCTGGGCATGGCCAACGGTGCCGAAGTGGTCAGCTCGGCCTTCAGCATGACCGCCTTGGTCTTCTGCGGCCTGTCGGCCTATGTGCTGACCACGCGCAAGGACATGAGCTTCCTGGCGGGTTTCATCACTGCCGGCTTCTTCGTCCTGATCGGTGCCATGCTGGCGGGCCTGTTCTTCCAGATCAGCGGCCTGCAGCTGGCGATCAGTGCCGGTTTCGTGCTGTTCTCCTCGGCCTGCATCCTGTTCCAGACCAGCGCCATTATCCATGGCGGTGAACGCAACTACATCATGGCGACCATCAGTCTGTACGTATCGATCTACAACCTGTTCGTCAGCTTGTTGCAGCTTTTTGGCATCATGGGCGACGACTGATCGCTGGCGCGTCCCATATGAAGCCCGCCTTGGCGGGCTTTTTCATGTTCGTCGCGAGCATCTTGCCCGCTCAGGCCTTATCATTCCCGCCAGGTTTACTCGCTGGACGCCTCATGAAATTCGCCATCGCCCTCTTTTCCGCCCCTCACGCGCCCTCCTCGCGGCGCGCCCTGCGCTTCGCCCAGGCGGCACTGGCCGGCGGCCATGAGATCGTCCGGCTGTTCTTCTATCAGGAGGCCGTACACGCGGCCTCGAGCAACCTGGTGAGCGCCCAGGACGAGCTGGACCTGCCCGGGGAGTGGCGTGCATTCGTTCAGGAGCACGGCCTGGATGGCGTGGTGTGCATCGCCGCTGCCTTGCGTCGCGGCGTGTTGAATGCCGAAGAAGCCCAGCGTTATGGCCGGCCAGCCGCCAACCTGGCGGCGCCCTGGGAGCTTTCCGGGCTGGGTCAACTGCATGAGGCGACGCAGATGGCCGAACGTCTGGTGTGTTTTGGAGGGCCCTGAGATGAGTCAATCACTGTTGATCATCAGCCGCCAGGCGCCCTGGTCGGGCCCCACCGCGCGCGAGGCCCTGGATATCGCCCTGGCCGGCGGCGCCTTCGATCTGCCGATTGGCCTGCTGTTTCTCGATGACGGCGTGTTGCAACTGGTGGCGGCTCAACAGCCCACGGCCCTGCAACAGAAAGACCTGAGCGCCAACCTGCAAGCGCTGCCGATGTTCGGTGTCGAGGCGCTCTATGCCTCCGCGCGCAGCCTGCAGGAGCGCGGCCTGCAGGGGCAGCCCCTGAGCCTCGCGGTCGAGGCACTGGACGACGCAGCGCTCACCATACTTATCGACCGTTACGACCAGGTGATCACCCTCTGATGGCCACTCTGCATGTGCTCTCCCACTCACCCTTCAGCGACAGCCGCCTGAGCAGCTGCCTGCGCCTGCTCGGCGGCGACGACGGCCTGCTGCTCTGCGGCGATGGGGTCTACGCCCTGCAAGCTGACACCGCACAATCCCAGGCACTGGCGCTGATGCCCGCGAGCATCGCCCTGTTCGCCCTCGACGAGGATCTCGACGCGCGGGCGATCCACGCGCCGGCGCGAGTCCAGGTGGTCGACTACCCCGCTTTCGTCGAACTCAGCTGTCGCTTCGACAAGGTCAATAGCTGGCTATGACTCAGTTGAACGTCGACGGCCGCCGTATCGAACTGGACAAGGACGGCTACCTGGCCGATCTGGATGACTGGAGCGAGCAGGTCGCCCAGGCCCTGGCCGAACGCGAGGAGCTGCAGCTCAGCGCCGAACATTGGGAGGTGCTGCACCTGCTGCGCGCGTTCTACCGCGAATTTCAGCTGGCGCCGGCCAATCGCCCCCTGATCAAGTACGTTGCGCTCAAACTCGGTCCGGATAAAGGCAACAGCCTGCACCTCAACCGCCTGTTCAAAGGCACTCCCGCCAAACTCGCCGCCAAGTTGGCGGGCCTGCCCAAACCGACGAACTGCCTATGAACCTCGTGACTCCAGCCGAACACCCCTTTGCTCAATTCGTGCGCATCCTCGGCAAGGGCAAGCGCAGTGCGCGCAACCTCACCCGCGAAGAGGCGCGCGAGGCCATGGGCCTGCTGCTCGACGGCAAGGTCGAAGATACCCAATTGGGCGCCTTCCTGATGCTCCTGCGGCACAAGGAGGAAAGCGCCGAGGAAATGGCCGGCTTCGCCGAGGCGGTGCGCGAACGCCTGCAGCCCCCCGCGATCGCCGTCGACCTGGACTGGCCCAGCTATGCCGGCAAGAAGCGCCACCTGCCCTGGTTTCTGCTGGCCGCCAAGGCCCTGGCCCAGAGCGGCGTGCGCATCTTGCTGCATGGTGGTGGCGCCCATACCGCCGGACGCCTGTACAGCGAGCAGGTCCTCGGCCTGCTGAACATTCCCGTGTGCCGTGACTGGTCCGAGGTCGAGCAGGCGCTGGAGCAACAGCGGCTGGCGTTCATCCCATTGGGAGCCTGGATGCCTGCCCTGCAACGGATGATCGACCTGCGCAATATCCTCGGCCTGCGTTCGCCAATCCATTCCCTGGCGCGGATTCTCAACCCACTGGGGGCACGCTGCGGCCTGCAGAGCATCTTTCACCCCGGCTATCAGGCGGTCCACCGCGAGGCCAGTCAACTACTCGGCGATACGGCGCTGGTGATCAAGGGCGAAGGCGGCGAAATCGAAATCAACCCGGACGCCACCAGCCACCTCTATGGCACGGCGCACGGCGAGAACTGGGACGAGGACTGGCCCCCGCTGTCACCACAACGCCACGTCAAACCGGAGTCGCTGCAACCCGCGCATCTGCAGGCCTTCTGGCGCGGCGAAGCCGAGGATGACTATGGCCGTCTTGCCGTACTCAGCAGCATCGCCGTGGCACTGCGCGGGCTGGGCATGTCGCGCGAGCTGGCATTCGAACAGGCGCAACTGCGCTGGGATGCCCGGAAAACATTGGCATAGTCGATTCGAATGGGCGGCTTTTTGCGCCGATTGATCGATGAATCCCCGCTAAACTGAGTCCTCAGCCATTACTAGAGGACATCAGGCAATGGGCTTGCTAATCAAGGGACGCTGGCATGACCAGTGGTACGACACCGGCGAAGACGGGCACTTCCAGCGTGAAGACGCCCAGAGGCGCCACTGGATAACCCGCGCCGGCCCCAGCGGCGAGGCGGGCTTCAAGGCGCAGGCCGGGCGCTATCACCTGTACGTGTCGCTCGCCTGCCCCTGGGCCCACCGCACCCTGATCCTGCGCGCCCTCAAGGGCCTGGAGAATCTGATCGATGTCTCGGTCGTGAGCTGGCTGATGCGCAGTGACGGCTGGACCTTCGATGCGAGCCACGGCTCCACCGGTGACGCCATCGACGATCTGGATTATCTGCATCAGCGCTACACTCGCGACGATCCCGCCTATACCGGACGGGTGACCGTGCCCCTGTTGTGGGACAAGCAGCAGGGCCGCATCGTCAGCAACGAGTCGTCCGAGATCATCCGCATGTTCAATTGCGCCTTCGATGAGCTGACCGACAATCGCCTGGATTTCTATCCGCAGGCGCTGCGCGGCGAAATCGATGCGCTCAACCAGCGGGTCTACTCACAGGTGAACAACGGCGTCTATCGTGCCGGCTTCGCCACCACTCAAGAGGCCTATGACGAGGCCTTCTGGGAACTGTTCGGCGCGCTCGATTGGCTGGAGGGGCTGCTCGACGACCGGCGCTATCTGGCGGGCGACTACCTCACCGAAGCGGATTGGCGGCTGTTCACCACCCTGATTCGCTTCGATGCGGTGTATCACGGCCATTTCAAGTGCAACCTGCGGCGCATCGTCGACTACCCGAACCTGTCCAATTGGTTGCGCGAGCTCTACCAGTGGCCCGGGGTAACCGATAGCGTCGACTTCGAGCACATCAGGCACCACTACTATGCCAGCCATCTGGGGATCAACCCGACCGGCATAGTGCCCCGCGGGCCGGCGCTAGATCTCAGCCGTGGGCATGACCGTGAGCGCCTGTCGGGCCAGGGCGTCTGGCAGCGCTCATGAGCCTGTGCGCGCGGGATCAGACCTCGGCCTGAGCACCCTCGAACCAGGCAAGCTGGTCGCGCAAGCGCACCACCTCACCGACGATGACCAGGGTCGGCGCATGCACCTCATGCTGGCCCACCAGTTCCGGCAGGTCCGCCAGGGTACCGGTGAATACCCGCTGATTGCGCGTGGTGCCCTGCTCGATCAGTGCCGCCGGAGTAGTCGCCGCGCGACCGTGTGCGATCAATTGTTCGCAGATCATGGGCAACCCAACCAGGCCCATGTACAGCACCAGGGTCTGGCTCGGCTTGGCAAGTTCCGCCCAGGGCAGATCACAGCTGCCGTCCTTGAGGTGGCCGGTGACGAAGCGTACCGACTGGGCGTGGTCGCGATGGGTCAGCGGAATCCCGGCATAGGCCGCGCAGCCGGAGGCCGCGGTGATTCCCGGCACCACCTGAAAGGGAATGCCGTGGGCGGCCAGTTCCTCGATCTCCTCGCCGCCACGGCCGAAGATGAAGGGATCGCCGCCCTTCAGGCGCAGCACCCGCTTGCCTTCCTTGGCCAGGCTGACCAGGCGCTGGTTGATCTGCTCCTGGGGTAGCGCATGCTCGGCCCGACGCTTGCCGACATAGATCCGCTCGGCGTCGCGCCGGCACAGCTCGATGATCTGCGGGGCCACCAGGCGATCGTAGAGCACCACATCGGCTTGCTGCATCAGCCGCAGGGCGCGAAAGGTCAGCAGGTCCGGATCGCCCGGCCCGGCACCGACCAGGTACACCTCGCCCAAGGCCTGTGGCGCGCTCCCTGCGACTTTGTCGGCGAGCAGCCGCTCGGCCTCACGCAGCTTGCCGGAAAACACGCTCTCGGCAATCGGGCCCTGAAACACCTCCTCCCAGAACACCCGGCGCTGCTGCACATCGGCCAGCAGGCCCTTGACCTGGGCGCGAAACTTCTTGGCCAAGCCGGCCAGTTGCCCGTAGGTCGCCGGAATCCAGGTCTCGATCTTGGCGCGGATCAGGCGCGCCAGGACCGGCGCATCGCCGCCGCTGCTGACCGCGACAATCAGCGGCGAACGGTCGACGATGGCCGGAAAGATCACGCTGCACAGCCTGGGCGCATCCACCACGTTGACCGGCAGACCGAGGGCCTGGGCCTGCTCGGAGATACGTGCATTCAGCATTTCGTCGTCGGTGGCCGCGATGATCAGCGCCACACCCTGCAGGTCGTCGGGCTGGTAGCCGCGCAGCAACAGCTGGTTGTTCGCCTGCCCGGACAGCGTGCGCAGCTCATCGTGTACCTGCGGTGCCACCACCCGCAGAGCCGCCCCCGCATCGGCCAGCAGACGTGCCTTGCGCAGGGCTACCTCGCCGCCGCCGACCACCAGCACCCGGCGACCTTGCAATTTATGGAACAGGGGTAGGAAGTCCATACGGCATACCTTGGTGGCGGATTCGATGCGTCACGCTGCCCGGCAGCGCGGCTCGCGGAAGTGAATCAAAAGCGGACGACCTGGCGTCCGCTTCACTCGGCGCGGTTTAACCAATGACCTCAATACCGCCCATATAGGGCTTGAGAACATCCGGGACGAGAATCGAACCGTCGGCCTGCTGGTAGTTTTCCAGCACCGCGACCAGGGTGCGGCCCACGGCCAGGCCCGAACCGTTCAGGGTGTGCAGCAGCTCCGGCTTGCCGGTTTCCGGATTGCGGAAGCGCGCCTGCATGCGCCGCGCCTGGAAGTCACCGCAGTTGGAGCAGGAGGAAATCTCGCGGTACTTGTCCTGGCTCGGCACCCAGACCTCCAGGTCATAGGTCTTGGTCGCGCCGAAACCCATGTCGCCGGTGCACAGGGCCAGCACCCGATAGGGCAACTCCAGCAACTGCAGGACTTTCTCGGCGTTTGCGGTCAGTTCCTCGAGTGCCTCATAGGAGGTGCCTGGCTCGACGATCCGTACCATCTCGACCTTGTCGAACTGGTGCTGGCGAATCATGCCGCGGGTGTCGCGCCCGGAAGCGCCGGCCTCGCTGCGGAAACAGGGGGTATGGGCGACGAACTTCAGGGGTAGCTGTTTGGCGTCGAGGATCTCACCGGCGACGATATTGGTCAGCGAGACCTCGGCGGTCGGGATCAGGTACAGGTCGGCCTCGTTCTCGCGACCGATCTTGAACAGGTCTTCTTCGAACTTGGGCAGCTGGCCGGTGCCCTGCAGGGCCGGTGCCTGTACCAGATAAGGCGTGTAAGCCTCTTCATAGCCGTGTTCGCGGGTATGCAGGTCGAGCATGAACTGCGCCAGGGCGCGGTGCAGGCGGGCAATGGGGCCGCGTAACAGGGCAAAGCGCGCGCCGGACAGCTTGGCGGCGGTCTCGAAGTCCAGCCAGCCGTGCTGCTCGCCCAGGCTGACGTGATCCTTGATCTCGAAGTCGAAAGCCCTGGGAGTGCCCCAGCGCCGCACCTCGACATTGGCGTCCTCGTCGCCCCCCACCGGCACCGACTCGTGTGGCAGGTTGGGAATGTTCAGCATCAGCTCGTCCAGCTCCAGCTGAATGGCGTCCAGCTCGCGCTTGCCCGCCTCCAATTCACTGCCCATGCGATCGACATCGGCCAGCATCGGCGCGATGTCCTCGCCCCGCTGCTTGGCCTGGCCGATGGCCTTGGAACGGCTGTTGCGCTCGGCCTGCAGCTGCTCGGTGCGGGTCTGCACGTCCTTGCGCCGGGCCTCCAGCCCTTCGAAACGCGCCACATCCAGTTCGAAGCCGCGAGTCGCGAGGCGCTGGGCGATTTCTTGCAGTTGGCTACGCACCAATTTCGAATCAAGCATCTTGGTCTCTCATCATCAGAGTTTGGTCAGGGACAAGCCCGCCCAGGTGGCGAGCAGGCCACCGAACACGCTGAACGCCGCATAGCCGATGGCAAGCGGTGCCTGCCCGCTTTCCAGCAGGCGCAGCGTGTCGAGGGAAAAGGACGAAAAAGTGGTCAGGCCGCCGAGGAAGCCGACGATCAGGCCTGCACGCAGTTCCAGCGGAACATCCGCGCGCAGCAGGAAGACCCCATAGAAGTAGCCGATCAGCAGGCAGCCGGCGATATTGACCAGCAAGGTGGCGATATTGAAGTGCTGCGGCCAGTGGCTGTTGATCCAGTTGGCGGTGGCAAACCGCATCAAGGATCCCAGGGCCCCGCCGGCGGCTACGGCGACTACCGCGCCTATCACGGCTTTCTCCTCTGCCGCGTGCTGGTGCGATCCTGCGCGGCCAGGTGGTTCAACTTGTCGCCGATCTTCAGCTCCAGCCCCCTGGGCACCGGCTGATAGTACCGGCGTGGCTGCAACTGTTCGGGGAAGTAGTCCTCGCCGGCGGCATAGGCCTCCGGCTCGTCATGGGCATAGCGGTACTCGTCGCCGTAGCCCAACTCCTTCATCAGCTTGGTCGGAGCATTGCGCAGGTGCAGCGGAACCTCCAGGGAGCCATGCTCAGCGGCATCGCGCATCGCACTTTTGAAAGCGTTGTACACCGCGTTGCTCTTGGGCGCACACGCCAGGTAAACGATGGCCTGAGCCACCGCCAGTTCGCCCTCCGGGCTGCCCAGGCGCTCCTGCACCTCCCAGGCCGACAGGCACAGGCTCAATGCGCGCGGATCGGCATTGCCGATATCCTCGCTGGCCATGCGGACCACGCGGCGGGCGATGTAGAGCGGGTCGCAGCCGCCATCGAGCATGCGCGCATACCAATAGAGCGCGCCGTCCGGACTGGAGCCGCGCACCGACTTGTGCAACGCGGAAATCTGGTCGTAGAAGGCCTCACCGCCCTTGTCGAAGCGCCGGCGGCTGTCGCCCAACAGATCCTGGAGCAGTTCGACGCTAATTTCGCCGCCATCTTCGGCCAGGTCGGCGGCATTCTCCAGAAAGTTGAGCAGGCGCCGACCGTCTCCGTCGGCGGCGGCCAGGAGGATCTTGAAGCTTTCCTCCGGCAGTTTCAGCTGGCGCTCGGCCAACCCCTTGGGATCGTTGAGCGCGCGCCCGACCAGTTTGCGCAGCGCCGCTTCGTCGAGGCTCTTGAGCACATAGACGCGAGCCCGCGAGAGCAAGGCATTGTTCAGTTCGAACGAGGGATTCTCGGTGGTGGCGCCGATGAAGATCAGGGTGCCGTCTTCGACATAGGGCAGGAAGGCGTCCTGCTGGGATTTATTGAAGCGGTGCACTTCGTCTACGAATAGGATGGTCCGGCGTCCGTATTGCGCCGCATGCTGCTGGGCGACCTCGACCGCCTGGCGAATCTCCTTGACCCCCGAAAGCACCGCGGAAATCGTCTCGAAATGAGCGTCGGTGACCTGCGCCAGCAGTCGGGCCAGGGTGGTCTTGCCGACGCCCGGCGGGCCCCAGAAGATCATCGAATGCAGCGCGCCCTGCTCCAGCGCCTCGCGCAAGGGCTTGCCCCGGGCCAGCAGATGCTCCTGACCGACGTATTCGTCCAGGCTGGCAGCGCGCAAGCGGGCTGCCAGGGGTTGGGCGACAGGGGCGCTGCGAAACAGATCCATCGCGAACTCTTTACTCTTGAATCACGTCTGCGCCCTCGGGAATGTCGAAGCTGAACTGCCCGTCATCCAGGGGCTCGTTCATTTTGACATTGAGGAACAGGATATTGGTGCGCTGACCGATGCTGTCGATCAGCTGCATGTCGTTGAGCGTGCCGCTGCGGAACGACAGGCGCAGGGTGTCGAACAGGGTGTCCTTGGATTTCGGCTTGAGGATGAAGTCCACCACACTGCCGCCTTCCTTGAAGCTGATCTCGAAGTTCTCCCGGATCTGCGACACATCGCCCGACAGCAGCAGCGCCGGTGTGTGGGTCAGACGCTGATCCAGGGTCTGAATGGTCACCTGCTCGAGGTCCGGGTCGTACAACCAGACCTTCTTGCCATTGGATACCAGCAACTGTTCCATCGGCTCATCGGTGTGCCAGCGGAACAGCCCCGGGCGCTTGAGCGCCAGTTGTCCAGCGGTCTCCTGCAACTGGGTGCCGCTGCCGTCCAGGGTCAATTGGGAAAAACGTGCGGTAATCGTCTGCGCCTGATTGAGCAACTGGGTCAGGCGCTGGACAGCCGCGTCCTCATCGGCCAGCGCAGGCAGGCAGGCAATGCTCAGAACGGTCAGCAACAGCAGGCGAATCAGGCGCATGGAACTCCTCATCAAATCCGTTTCCAGGGGTTAATCGCGAGTGGGCCCGGGCGCGATCACTTCGCGCGAGCCATTGGTGTTCATCGAGGTGACAACCCCGGCCATTTCCATGGCTTCGATCATACGCGCGGCGCGGTTGTAGCCGATCTTCAATTTACGCTGCACGGCGGAAATCGAAGCTCGGCGGCTCTCGGTGACGAAGCGCACGGCCTCATCGTACAACGGGTCTTCTTCGCTGCCTTCACCACCACCCTCGCCGCCGCCACCGTCGAAACCGCTACCGGACTCCTCGACGCCTGCCAGGATGTCCTCGATATAGTCGGGCGAGCCCCTGAGCTTCCAGGCCTCGACCACGCGGTGCACTTCTTCGTCGGAGACGAAAGCGCCATGCACCCGGATCGGCAAGCCGGTCCCCGGCGGCAGATAGAGCATGTCGCCGTGGCCGAGCAACTGCTCGGCGCCGCCCTGGTCGAGAATGGTTCGCGAGTCGATCTTGCTCGATACCTGGAAGGCCATGCGGGTCGGAATGTTGGCCTTGATCAGGCCGGTGATCACATCCACCGAGGGGCGCTGGGTCGCGAGAATCAGGTGAATGCCAGCGGCCCGGGCCTTCTGAGCGATGCGCGCGATCAGCTCCTCGACCTTCTTGCCGACGATCATCATCATGTCGGCGAACTCGTCGACGATCACCACGATGGTGGGCAGCGTCTGTAGCAGCGGTGCCTCGTCCTCCATGCTCTGGCGCTTGTACAGCGGATCGGGCAGTGGCGTGCCCGCCTCGATGGCATCCTTGACCTTGCGGTTGAAGCCGGCCAGGTTACGCACGCCCATGGCCGCCATCAGTCGATAGCGCCGCTCCATTTCGGCGACACTCCAGCGCAGGGCATTGGCGGCCTCCTTCATGTCGGTGACTACCGGGCAGAGCAGGTGCGGAATACCCTCGTAGATCGACAGTTCGAGCATCTTCGGGTCGATCATGATCAGGCGCGCGTCTTCCGGCGGCGACTTGAACAGGATCGACAGGATCATCGCGTTGACCCCGACCGACTTGCCGGAGCCGGTGGTACCGGCCACCAGCAGGTGCGGCATCTTCGCCAGGTCCGTGATGACGGGCTTGCCGCCAATATCGTGGCCCAGTGCCAGGGTCACCGGCGACTTGGCGTCGTCATATTCGGGCGAAGACAAGACCTCGGAAAAGCGCACGATCTGCCGGTCTTCGTTGGGGATCTCGATGCCCACGGTGGTCTTGCCGGGGATCACTTCGACCACCCGCACGCTGATTACCGCCAGAGAGCGCGCCAGGTCCTTGGCCAGATTGGAGATGCGGCTGACCTTGACCCCGGCGGCAGGCTGGATCTCGAAGCGGGTGATCACCGGCCCCGGATGAACGGACTCGACGATCACCTCGACACCAAACTCCTTGAGCTTGATCTCCAGCAGGCGCGACATCGCCTCCAGCGATTCCGGCGAATACTTCTTCTGTTTCTTCTCCGCCACATCGAGTATGGATATCGGCGGCAGGGTGCCTTCCACCGCGCTGTCGACGAACAGCGGCGCCTGCTTCTCCTTGAGCACCCGCTTGCTCGGCTCAACGGCCTTGGGCGCAGCCGGTGGGGTAATGATCGGGGCAGGATGCGTCTCGCGGGCACTCATGTGCTTGCTCAGCGCCTCCTCGCGCTCGAGCAGGCGCGCCTTGACCTTGGCCTGCTCGCGACGATCCAGCACCATGGGTGCGGCCACTTCGCTTACCTGCTCATCCACCTCGCGAAGCTGCGCCACCAGCTGTTTACGCTCGAGACGTGCGCTCCACCAGCGATTGACCAGGCTATGCAGCAGCTCGATCAGGTCCAGGGTGATCTTGCCGGTCAGGTCCATGACCCTGAACCAGGACAGGTCGCTGAACACGGTCAAGCCGAACAGGAACAAGGCGATGAACATCAGGGTACTGCCCTGGACATTCAGCGCGCCCTCGGCCAACTGCCCCAGGCTCTCGCCCAATGCCCCGCCGGCCGAAGCCGGCATGTTCGAGCCGGCATCGAAGTGAATATCGGCCAAGGCCGCGCCGGAGAGCACCAGAAATACCAGGCCGATCAGGCGCCAGGAAAACAGCCAGCCACTCCAGTGCCACGGCTGATGCCGCTCGCGAAATACCTGCAGGGTCTTGATCCCCAGCAACAGCGGGAACACGTAGGCGAAATAGCCGAGCGCCATGAACAGGATGTCGGCAAACCAGGCACCCGCCCGACCAGCGGCATTCTGCACCTGCGCGACGCTGCTGGTATGGGTCCAGCCGGGATCGCCCGGATCGTAGCTCAACAATGCCATCCACAGATAAAGGCAGGCTGCGCCGAGGGCGATCAGGGCACCTTCTTTCAGCCGGTAAGGCAATTGCTGGCGCCAGACGGGGGCCTGTGTGGTGGGGCTAGAGTTCTTCAAACGCATCCGTTCCTGCGTCGGCTAAAGGCCGATTGGTCGGTTGATGGCAAAATTTGCCCTATTGTACGGTTTTCGCCCCGCCAAGCCACGCCAGAGAAGTGGTCGCGCCCTGCCCGGGCTTCCGGCTCCCCCTCGCTGTTGCTTCGGTGTAGCATAGCCGGCACGTTCTTCCGTGCGGCTCAATTGGAGCATGCATTCTCTTTTGTGACAAAGGCTTATGAGGTGTTTTTATGAGTGAAGTCAAGCATTCGCGCCTGATCATCCTGGGCTCTGGCCCGGCAGGCTACAGCGCGGCGGTCTACGCGGCGCGTGCCAACCTCAAGCCTGTGATCATTACCGGCATTCAGCCCGGCGGCCAGCTCACCACCACCACAGAAGTGGACAACTGGCCTGGCGACGTCGAAGGCCTGACCGGTCCGGCACTCATGGAGCGCATGCAGAAACATGCCGAGCGTTTCGACACCGAGATCGTCTATGACCACATTCATACCGCCGAGTTGCAGTCACGCCCCTTCACCCTCAAGGGCGACAGCGGCACCTACACTTGCGACGCGCTGATCATTGCCACCGGCGCATCGGCCCAGTACCTCGGCCTGCCCTCGGAAGAGGCCTTTGCCGGCAAGGGCGTGTCCGCCTGCGCGACCTGCGATGGTTTCTTCTATCGCAACCAGGTAGTCGCCGTAATCGGCGGCGGCAATACCGCGGTCGAAGAGGCGCTCTACCTGTCCAACATCGCCAAGCAGGTGCACCTGATCCACCGCCGCGACAAGCTGCGCTCGGAGAAAATCCTCCAGGACAAACTGTTCGACAAGGCCGCCAACGGCAATGTCGAACTGCACTGGAATCACACCCTGGACGAGGTTCTCGGCGATGCCAGCGGGGTAACCGGCGTGCGCCTGAAGGACACCCTCAATGGTGCAACCAAGGAACTGCCACTCGCCGGAGTCTTCATCGCCATTGGCCACAAGCCCAATACCGAGCTGTTCCAGGGGCAATTGGAGATGCGTGACGGCTACCTGTTGGTCAGGGGCGGCAGTGAAGGCAATGCCACTGCAACCAGCATCGAGGGCGTCTTCGCTGCCGGCGACGTAGCCGATCACGTCTATCGCCAGGCAATCACCTCAGCTGGCGCCGGCTGCATGGCCGCACTGGATGTCGAGAAGTTCCTCGACGACTATTAATAGTCGCAGAGCAGGCGTCAAGCGCCTGCTCTGCCCTGCATGATCTCGACGATGCTGACCTGGCTGCAACGCGACTCCCTGGACTTTCCGCCTCTGGACAAGGCCCTTCGCGACCCCAATGGCTTGCTCGCCGCGGGAGGCGACCTGAGCGCCGAGCGCCTGATTCGGGCCTATAGGCACGGCTGCTTCCCTTGGTACCAGCAGGGCCAACCCATCCTCTGGTGGTCACCCGACCCCCGCACCGTACTGCTACCGAGCGAGCTGCATGTATCGCGCAGCCTGCGCAAGGTGCTACGCCAGCAGTACTACCAGGTGAGCTTCGACCAAGCATTTGCCGAGGTCATCAAGGCCTGCGCCGAACCTCGCGCGTACGCCGACGGCACCTGGATCACCGAAGGTATGCAGAGCGCCTACCTGGAGCTGCATCGGCGCGGCCACGCCCACTCGGTCGAAGTCTGGCACGCAGGCAAGCTGGTTGGCGGGCTCTACGGACTGGCCTTTGGCCAGCTGTTCTTCGGCGAGTCGATGTTCAGCCGCGCAGACAACGCCTCCAAGGTCGGCTTCGTGTCACTGGTCGAGCACCTGGCCGCCTGGGGCTTCGTCCTGATCGACTGCCAGATGCCCACCCAGCATCTGCACAGCCTCGGCGCCCGCGCGATCAGTCGCAGCCAGTTCAGCGACTACCTGCGCGACCATCTTGACCGGCCCAGCGGTGCCGACTGGGCCGCCTAGGCGAGCACGCCCACCTGACTTACACTTAATTCAGGCCTCACTCCGAGAGTTGATCATGACCGAGCTGGCTCGTCTGAAGTTTTACGCCACTCAGCCGCATCCCTGCAGCTATCTGCCCGACGAACAGGCTACCACCCTGTTTCTCGACCCCAGCCAGCCGATGGATGCGCAGGTGTACGCCGAACTTTCGGAAATGGGCTTTCGCCGCAGCGGCGATCACCTCTATCGCCCTCACTGCCAGCACTGCATGGCTTGCGTACCTGCCCGGATTCCGGCAGCCCCCTTCAAGCCCAGCCGCCAGCAACGCCGCATCCTCAAGCGCAATGCCGACATACAGGTTCGCGCCGCGCGCCCCAGCTTCAATGAGGAGTACTACGACCTGTACGTCCGCTACATCGAGCAACGCCATGCCGATGGCGACATGTACCCGCCCAGCCGCGATCAGTTTTCCACTTTTCTGGTGCGTGACCTGCCCTTCTCGCGCTTCTACGAATTCCGCCACGAGGGAAGGCTGCTGGCGCTCGCCGTGACCGACGTCCTGCCCAATGGCTTGTCCGCGGTGTACACCTTCTACGAGCCTTGCGAGGAGCGCCGCAGCCTCGGACGGTTCGCGATACTCTGGCAGATTGCCGAAACCGCTCGCCTGGGCTTGCACGCGCTGTACCTAGGCTACTGGATCAAGAATTGTCGCAAGATGAGCTACAAGACCCAATATCGACCGATTGAACTGTTCATCAATCAACGCTGGACAATGCTTACCTGAAGCCACTTGGCGCGCGGGGCTGTTTTCGGGCACAATGCACGCCGCTTTTGCCTGGGGCCAGTTGTACCGGGCCATTCTTTGGATACCGAGGGCTTTACTGCATGTCGAAAGAAGACAGCTTCGAAATGGAAGGCACTGTCGTCGACACCCTGCCCAACACCATGTTCCGTGTGGAGTTGGAAAACGGGCACGTCGTTACCGCGCACATCTCCGGAAAGATGCGCAAGAACTACATCCGCATTTTGACTGGCGACAAGGTTCGCGTTGAGCTGACCCCCTATGACTTGAGCAAGGGTCGCATCACCTACCGCGCCCGCTAAGCCAAGCACCAGTAAAAACGCCCGGCATACCCGGGCGTTTTTGTGTGCGCAGGATGCGCGTCAGGCCACTTCAGCGGTGGTTTCGAACTCGAAGGTCAGCTCCCCTTCGCTGAAATCGATATGCACCACGCCACCATGCTCGGCCAATTCGCCGAACAGAATCTCTTCGGCCAGTGGTCGCTTGATCTTGTCCTGGATCAGGCGCGCCATCGGTCGGGCCCCCATGAGCACGTCATAGCCCTGCTCCGCCAACCAGCCGCGCGCGGCATCGCTGACCTCGAGCATGACGCGCTTGTCTTCGAGCTGTGCCTGCAGTTCGGTGAGGAACTTGTCGACGATGCTCTTGATCACCTCATGACTGAGGCGACCAAACTGGATGATGGTATCCAGGCGGTTGCGGAACTCCGGCGTGAAGCTCTTCTTGATCACTTCCATGGCATCGGACGAATGGTCCTGATGGGTAAAGCCGATGGAGGCGCGGGCAGCGGTTTCAGCACCGGCATTGGTGGTCATGATCAGAATGACGTTGCGGAAGTCCGCCTTGCGCCCGTTGTTGTCGGTCAGCGTGCCGTGATCCATGACCTGCAGCAGCAGATTGAAGACCTCGGGGTGCGCCTTCTCGATCTCATCGAGCAGCAGCACGCAATGCGGCATCTTGGTGATGGCTTCGGTGAGCAGGCCACCCTGATCGAACCCCACATACCCCGGAGGCGCGCCGATCAAACGGGAAACAGTATGGCGCTCCATGTACTCCGACATATCGAAGCGCACCAGCTCTATCCCCAGCGCCTTGGCCAACTGACGCGCAGCCTCGGTCTTGCCGACCCCAGTCGGGCCGGCGAACAGGAACGAGCCCACCGGCTTGTCCGGCGCCTTGAGTCCGGCGCGCGACAGCTTGATTGCCGTGGAGAGGGAGTCGATGGCGGCATCCTGACCAAACACGGTGAGTTTGAGGTCGCGCTCCAGATTGCGCAGCAGCTCCTTGTCCGAGCTGCTGACATGCTTGGGCGGAATGCGTGCGATTTTCGCCACGATATCCTCGACCTGTGCCACCTCGATGCGCTTGGCTCGCTTTTCCTCCGGTTGCAGGCGCTGATAAGCCCCCGCCTCGTCGATCACATCGATGGCCTTGTCCGGCATATGCCGGTCATTGATATAGCGTGCAGCCAGTTCCGCGGCGGCGCGCAGGGCTTCGTCGCTGTACTCGATGCCATGATGCTGCTCGAAACGCCCCTTGAGGCCCTTGAGGATGCCGTAGGTGTCATCCACCGAGGGCTCACTGACATCGACTTTCTGGAAGCGCCTCGCCAACGCGCGATCCTTCTCGAAAATGCCACGAAATTCCTGGAAGGTGGTGGAGCCTATGCAGCGGATCTCGCCGGAGGACAGCATTGGCTTGAGCAGATTGGACGCATCCATGACGCCACCCGAGGCGGCGCCGGCACCGATGATGGTGTGGATCTCATCGATGAACAGGATGGCATGCGGGCGCTTGCGCAGCTCATTGAGCAGCGCCTTGAAACGCTTCTCGAAATCACCACGGTATTTGGTTCCGGCCAGCAGCGCGCCGAGGTCCAGCGAATAGACCACACTGGTCGCCAGCATCTCGGGCACTTGGCTGTCGACGATGCGCTTGGCCAGGCCCTCGGCGATCGCTGTCTTGCCCACCCCGGCCTCGCCAACCAACAACGGGTTGTTCTTGCGACGGCGTGCGAGGATCTGCGCCACACGCTCCACCTCGGGCTCGCGCCCGACCAGCGGATCGATCCGCCCCTGGCGCGCCAGCTCATTCAGGTTGCTGGCATAGGCCTCCAGCGGATTGCCCGAGGTCGAGGACTCGCCCCCCTCCTCATCCTGCAGCTCCGGATCGGATTCCGGGTGACCGCCATGTCCTGGGACCTTGGAAATGCCATGGGCAATGAAGTTGACCACATCGATACGGGCGACACTCTGCTGCTTGAGCAGAAATACTGCCTGGCTCTCCTGTTCGCTGAAGATCGCCACCAATACGTTGGCACCGGTGACTTCGCGCTTGCCGGAGCTCTGCACATGAAATACCGCGCGCTGCAGCACGCGCTGAAAGCCCAGGGTTGGCTGGGTCTCGCGCTCTTCGTCATGCTGAGGGATCAACGGCGTGGTGGAGTCGATGAATTCCTGCAGATCATGCCGCAGCTTGTCGAGGTTTGCTCCGCACGCGCGCAGCACGCTGGCGGCCGCATCGTTATCCAGTAGGGCCAGAAGGAGATGCTCAACCGTCATGAATTCATGACGCTTGGTGCGAGCCTCCTTGAAGGCCAGATTGAGGGTGACTTCGAGCTCTCGATTCAACATAGCTTCACCTCATACCCAAGCGGCCGGCGTTAACCGTCCTTCTCGATCTCACAGAGTAGCGGATGCTGGCTTTCTCTCGCGTACTGGTTGACCTGCATAGCCTTGGTCTCGGCGATATCACGGGTAAACACTCCGCATACTGCACGCCCCTCTGTGTGGACGGTCAGCATGATCTTGGTCGCCAGCTCCCGATTTAAATTGAAGAACACCTCGAGCACCTCGACCACGAAATCCATCGGTGTGTAGTCGTCATTGAATAAGACCACCTTATACAGCGGTGGTGCCTGCAACTCCGGCTTCGATTCCTGCACGGCAAGACCGGTGGAATCATCCTCGTGCGTTGCAGGGCGATCCTGATTGAATGTTAGTCGAATCTGGCTACTTGCATGCATGTCGGGATAATGGTTCGTGGCTGAGCGAATGCGGATGTTAGACGGAGTTTGACCGGCTTCGCAGGTGGTTGCAGCACCACCTTGACTATCGGCAAAACGGTGTTACAAACAATGAATACCCACCTGCGGGTATTGAGGGATTCCGCGCCCTCGCCCAACCTGGTTGATTCACGCGCGGAATCGAAGTGGATGATACTCCAGTGATGGAGTCCTTTGCAGAGGGATATCAGCATGCTTAGCGGTAAGGTCAAGTGGTTCAACAACGCTAAAGGCTACGGATTTATTCTGGCCGACGGCCGAGATGAGGACCTGTTCGCCCACTACTCGGCTATCCAGATGGACGGCTACAAGACGCTCAAGGCCGGACAGCCCGTGAGCTTCGATATCATCCAAGGCCCAAAGGGCCTGCATGCAGTGAACATAAGCACGCTATCGGTGGGCGGCGAAGCACCTGCTTCGAGCGCGCAGCCCAAAGGCTCTGCGATAGAAGTCTGACCGTCGCGGCCGTCAATTCAACGGCCTAAAAAAAGGCTATGTCCCAATGATGTGTTGCAAGAACTAATCTGAAAGGCAGGCATCCGCTCGGGAGGTCTGCCGCTCATGGATACTCAAGCCTTTCACCACTGGCTGGCTCAACTAGGCCAGCTCAG
>NZ_JBFTEG010000016.1:0-85646 GCF_041027545.1 Pseudomonas zhanjiangensis
CCGCTACCTCCCCAATTACCTGGGCTGGCGCCGCATGCTTGAGCGCTACCAGCAAAGCATTCGGCCAGTTCACTGCATCCAGGAGGCGGTAGGACGCACCGCGCAACACGCTATTGGGACATAGCCTTTTTTTATGGGGAGCAATCTAGCCGTTGAACACCTCATCCACCGATTTCAGCGGATAGTGTTGCGGGTAGGGCTGCGTCGCCACACCGCTTTCGATTGCAGCCTTGGCCACGGCATCGCAGACCAGGGTGATCAGGCGTGGATCCATCGGCTTCGGAATGATGTATTCGCGGCCGAACTCCAGCTTGATACCCCCATAGGCATCACAGACTTCCTGCGGTACCGGAAGCTTGGCCAGGTCACGCAGGGCCAGGGCAGCGGCAATCTTCATCTCTTCGTTGATCCGCGTGGCGCGCACGTCCAGAGCGCCGCGGAAAATGAAGGGGAAGCCCAGCACATTGTTGACCTGGTTCGGGTAGTCCGAACGGCCGGTGGCCATGATCACGTCATTGCGCACGGCATGGGCCAACTCCGGAGCGATCTCCGGATCCGGGTTGGAGCAGGCGAACACGATCGGATTGGCCGCCATGCGCTGCAGATCTTCCTGGCTCAGCAGGTTGGCGCCAGACAGGCCGACAAAAACGTCCGCGCCGTCGAGGGCGTCCGACAGGGTGCGCTTGTCGGTTTCGCTGGCGAATACCGCCTTGTACTGGTTCAGATCGTCACGGCCGGCGTGAATCACGCCCTTGCGGTCGATCATGAAGATGTTTTCGACCTTGGCCCCCATACTCACCAGCAGCTTCATGCAGGAGGTCGCTGCGGCGCCGGCGCCCAGGCAGACGATCTTCGCTTCTTCCAGGGTCTTCCCAGCGATTTCCAGCGCATTGAGCATGCCGGCAGCGGTCACGATAGCGGTACCGTGCTGGTCATCATGGAAGACCGGAATGTCGCACTGCTCGATCAGGGCGCGCTCGATCTCGAAGCACTCGGGAGCCTTGATGTCTTCCAGATTGATCCCACCGAAGGTGATGGAAATGCGCTTGACCGTGTCGATAAAGGCCTGCGGACTCTCGGCGTCCACCTCGATATCGAACACGTCGATGCCGGCGAAGCGCTTGAACAACACGCCCTTGCCTTCCATGACCGGCTTGGACGCCAGCGGACCCAGATTGCCCAGCCCCAGAATAGCGGTGCCGTCGGAAATCACCGCAACCAAGTTGCCCTTGCCAGTGTAGCGGTAGGCCAGCTCCGGATCGCGCGCGATCTCACGCACAGGCTCGGCGACACCAGGGCTGTAGGCCAGCGCCAGATCACGGGCAGTAGCAGTGGGTTTGGTCAGCTCGACACTCAGCTTCCCGGGGCGGGGCTGCGCGTGATATTCGAGAGCGGCAGTTTTCAGATCAGACATAGTGGCATTTCCGCTTTTTTGGCTATTGAACAAGCAGGCGGCCGAGGATACGCAAGTTGTATACATATGCACAAGACTGCAAGAGCCGGCGGGCCATGCCCGCTAGCGCACCAGCTTGAGCCAACTCCCCGCACTCGGCTCACCGGCCGGGTAGAGATTATTGAGCAAACGCAGGGTCGCTTCGGCATCCCCGGGCAACTTGCTCTGGCGCGCCAGGTCCGCCATCGTTTGCCCGGCTTTCGCCCTCACCAGCGCCAGCCGCAGCGGCTCGGCCAGCGGGCGTTCGGCGTCCGTGAGCGGACGCAAGCTGCCGATCACCTGCTGAAATTCCGCGTCCCGACTTGCCAGCGCGGCATGACCGCGCACCGCGGCAATAAACAGATAGACTCGCTCGCCCTGCTGCAACACCGCGACGCGCCGCGCCGGGGTTCCGGCCACAAGCGCGCTGTAACCGCGCAAACCGGCCTGGCTCAGCGCCTTCCCGTCGACCAGGCGCTCCCCGCCGACGCGCTGGGCCAACCACTTGGCCGGCGACAACCGCTCTGGGTTCGCCTCCAGGCTGAAGACGACAAATGCCTGTTGATCGGCGGCGCGGCCGATCAGCGCATCCGGTCGATTGATGATGTCCCAGCCATTCGGAAAGGCCAGGGTGACATTCAATCCGGCATGGTAGAACTGCTGACCGCGGCGCACGCCACTGGCCGCCGAGTCGCCGAAGGGCAGCCCCTGCAGGTGCTGGAGGAAGGTCTCGCGACTGATTTCCTGACGCCCGGTCGCCAGCGCCTGCGCCGGCCCCAGCACCTGTTGCAGGCGCTGATCGTTGTCCGGATGCGTGTCGAACAGACCATGGTAGCCGCTCGCCGCACGCCCCTCCTGGCCCTGGGTCGCCGCCTGATCCCGGGCGAAGTCTTCTTGGCTTTTCAGCACCTTGACCACTTCGATCATCGCCTGCGGGTCATAGCCACTGCGCGCCAGATATTGCGCCCCCAGACCATCGGCCTCGAGCTCCATATCGCGTCCGTAGCCACGCACCACGGCGTTGCCGAGCACATTGGTCAGATCGCCGACCGCGCCGATACCCGTCCCGATCGCCACCGCCTGGCCGAGGACATTCCAGGCACTCGACTGGCTCTGCTGCTGCACGCTGTGGCGCGCGGTGACATGTCCCACCTCATGTCCCAGCACGGCCGCCAGTTCGGCCTCGGAGTTGAGGTACGCCAGCAATCCGCGGTGAATATAGATGTAGCCTCCCGGCAGGGCGAAGGCATTGATGTCCGGGCTGTCGACCACGGTAAAACGGTAGTCGAGCTGACTGCGATGGCTGTGACGCGCCACCCGCTCGCCGACCTGCTGCACATAGGCCTGCAGCTTTTCGTCGGGGTAACGCGGGTACTGCTTGAGGATCTCCTGACTGTAACGCCGCCCCAGTTCCAGCTCCTCCTGCTCGCTCATCAACACGAAGTCGCTGCGGCCGGTAGCCGGGTTCTGGGCACAGCCGAGCAACTGCCCGACAATCAGCAACAACAGCAGCGAGCAACGCAGGCTCATGGCAACACCTCCAACATAGCCGCGTGGGTCAATGGCAGCATCCAACGGGCCTTCCCCGGTTGTACGCCGCCACGCCTGGCCCGGTCAATGACCCAGCCTCGCGCCTCGACACGACGCCCCAGCAACTCGCGCCCGTGGCGCGCCTCGAAACGCTCGCGCAGCGCCGGCGCCACATGCAGCACCAGGGTCTCTCCCAACTCTAGCCACAGCCCGCCTCGATTGCCCTCGACCCGCTCGATGCGCGCCTGGATCAGGGCGAAGCCAGCGGCGTCGAGTTGCTCCGGTGTTCTTACCGGCGAGCCGCGCCACAGCCCAAGACGCGCCTGTCGAGCACTGCGCTCGGCCGCCCGCAGACAGTCCAGCAGCGCCACATTGGGCGCCACCGCGACCAGAAAACCGAGCCCCTCGGCCAGAAGCTGCGCCTCGATACTCTGCCCCTCGGCGCCATACAGGTAGGCCAGCGTGCGCCCGTAGCGATCCCTGGATTCACGACCGAGCACCACCCCAACCCGTCCATCATTGGCCGCCACCAGCTCTACCAGGCGGCGCCGCGCGGCCTCACCGAAGGGCTCGGCGGAGCGGCCGTGATGGGCCAGTTCCGGAGTATTCAGGCCGATCAGGCGAACGCTGCGGCCATCGCTCAGACGCAGCGTGTCGCCATCCACCACCCGCAGTACCCCGACCTGTTCCAGCTTGCCCGGCACGGGACAGAACGCCCAAGCCGGGCCGATAAAAAACCCGAAAACGAAAAAGGCGCCCACGAGGGACGCCTTTTTCAGTAGCGCGAATCCGGCCATCAGACCAGTCGCCGCAGTTCGGCTGCTTACTTGGTAGCGCCGAATACGCCGAAGCGCTGCTTGAAGCGATCGATACGGCCGCCGGCGTCCAGCACTTTCTGCTTGCCGGTGTAGAACGGGTGGCACTCGGAGCACACGTCGAGGCTGATGCTCTTGGCCAGGGTGGAGCGGGTCTTGATCACGTTACCGCAGCTGCAGGTCGCTTCGATAGCGACGTATTCCGGATGGATATCGGCTTTCATGGTGTATTCCTCGGGATTTTGTGCCGCCACCCAACCCAATGTCAGGTACCGCACGGAAATAGGCCGCGGATCATACCAGACCCCCCACCCGATGCAAGTCACCACCACCACCGGCCGTCGCGCGCGGCCGTGCTAAGATCGCCCATTCGCACCTGGAGCCCACTGCGTGTCCGACGCCATCCTGCGCCTCGCCCTGCCTTCACCGCTGCGCCGCCTGTTCGATTACCGCGCCCCAGCCGGTGTGCCGCGCAGCGCCCTGCAGCCAGGCGCCCGGTTGCGCGTGCCGTTCGGCCGACGCGAACTGATTGGCATCCTGGTCGAGGTGTGCGCGCACAGCGAAGTCCCTGCGGACAAGCTCAAGCCAGCACTGCAGCTGCTCGACGCCCAATCGCCGCTGCCTGCCACCTTCTTCCGGCTGTGCCTGTGGACCGCGCAATACTACCAGCACAGCCTCGGCGACACCTTCAGCTGGGCCCTGCCGATACTGCTGCGCCAAGGCGAACCGGCCGAGGCACGCCAGGAGCGTTTCTGGCATCTGGCCGAAGGTGCCCGCCTGGACGATCCGCGCCTGGCCCGAGCGCCGCGCCAGCGCGAGGCATTGAAGACCATCGCCCAGCACCCGCACGGCGTCGCGCACCAATTGCTCGGCCAGCTGCAGCTGAGCAAGGACAGCCTCGATCAGCTGCGCGAAAAAGGCCTGGTACGTATCGAGGTGCGTCGCCACGCCGCCAGCGCGCGTCATGCCAGCTGGCTGGCCCAGGCCGAACTGCCACTGAATGCCGAACAGCGCAGCGCAGCCGAGGCGGTGCGCGCCGGCTTCGGCGCGTTCAACGCCTTTCTGCTCGCCGGGGTGACCGGCAGCGGCAAGACCGAGGTCTACCTGCAACTGATCCGCCAGACACTCGAGGCCGGCAAGCAGGCGCTGGTACTGATCCCCGAGATCAACCTGGGGCCTCAGACCCTGGCGCGCTTCGAACAACGCTTCAATGCGCGCATCGCCCTGCTGCACTCGGCGGTCAACGACCGCGAGCGCCTGGATGCCTGGCTGGCCGCGCGCGATGGCGAGGCCGACATCATCATCGGCACGCGCTCGGCGCTGTTCACCCCGATGCAGCGCCCCGGCCTGATCATCATCGACGAGGAGCACGACGCCTCCTATAAACAGCAGGAGGGCCTGCGCTATCACGCCCGCGATCTGGCCGTGGTGCGCGCCCGTCAGGAGAACATCCCGATCCTCCTCGGTTCGGCCACCCCTTCGCTGGAAAGTCTGCACAACGCCCATTCGGGCCGCTACGCCCTGCTGCGCCTCAACCGCCGCGCCGGCGGCGCCCAGCCACCGCGCTTCCTGCGCCTGGATGTGAAGAGCCGGCCGCTCGACTCGGGCATTTCCGGCCCCATGCAGCAGGCCATCGGCCAGACCCTGGCAGCCGGTCAACAGGTGCTGGTATTCCTCAACCGCCGCGGCTTCGCCCCGACCCTGCTCTGCCACGATTGCGGCTGGCTGTCGGAATGCCCGCGCTGCGACGCGCGGATGACCGTGCACCAGCGCTCCCAGGAACTGCGCTGTCATCATTGCGGCCACGTCGAGCGCCGCCCGCACAACTGCCCCAAGTGCCACAACGTCGACCTACGCCCGGTCGGTGCCGGCACCGAACGCGCCGAGGAGCGCCTGGCAACGCTCTTTCCCCAGGTGCCGGTACTGCGCGTGGACCGCGACAGCACCGCGCGCAAGGACGCCATGACCAGCCTGTTCAATCGCGTGCAGCGCGGCGAGCCGTGCATCCTGGTCGGCACCCAGATGCTCGCCAAGGGCCATCACTTCCCCCGCGTGACCCTGGTGGCGATCCTCGATGCCGACGGCGGGCTGTTTTCCGCCGATTTCCGCGCCAGCGAGCGCATGGCCCAGCTGATCGTTCAGGTCGCGGGGCGCGCAGGACGGGCCGAGGAGCCGGGCAAGGTGATCATCCAGAGCCACCTGGCCGACCACCCGCTGCTCGTGCAGCTGACCGAGCAGGGCTACTTTGCCTTCGCCGAACAGGCCCTCAGCGAGCGTCGCAGTGCCGGCCTGCCGCCGTTCTGCCACCTGGCCCTGCTGCGCGCCGAGGCACACAAGCCGGGCCAGGCCGAGGGTTTTCTCGACCAAGCGTGCAGCGAGGCGGAGCTGCTGCTGGACCACTTGCAACTCGACGGCATCGAGCTGCTCGGGCCAGTGCCAGCCCCCATGGAGCGGCGGGCGGGTCGCTACCGGGCGCAACTGCTGGTGCAGAGCAATGCCCGCGCGCCGCTGCATCGACTGCTGCATGCCTGGCTGGCAACCCTGGAGCAGATGCCCAGCGGCCGCGCGGTGCGCTGGTCGCTGGACGTCGACCCGATCGACCTGTTCTAGGGCCGTACAGCAGCATTTCACCGGCGGCGGGGGCATTTTTGTCCTGCCGCCGGGAGCATGTCGCTTGAAGCCACGACCGAAGGGCGTCGATAATGCGCAGTTTTCAACCAGCGCCCCTGGGCGCCGCCGCTTGAACGGCCGACCGAGCAGACCATGAAAGACAGCATTCGCCACCTGATCCAGCAAGCCCTGACCCGCCTGACTACCGAAGGCGTGCTGCCCGAGGGCCTGAGCCCGACGATCCAGGTGGAGAACACCAAGGACAAGAGCCACGGTGACTTCGCCAGCAATATCGCCATGATGCTGGCCAAGCCGGCCGGGCTGAAACCGCGTGAACTGGCCGAGAAACTGATCGCCGCGCTGCCGGCCGACGCCCAGGTCAACAAGGTCGAGATCGCCGGCCCCGGCTTTCTCAACTTCTATCAGAACACCCAGGCGCTGGCCGAGCGCCTCGATGCGCTGCTGGCCGATGCCCGCCTCGGCGTGCACAAGGCCGGCGATCCGCAGCGGGTGGTGGTCGACCTGTCCGCACCGAACCTGGCCAAGGAGATGCACGTCGGCCATCTGCGCTCGACCATCATCGGCGACGGCGTGGCCCGGGTACTGGAGTTCCTCGGCGACGAGGTGATCCGACAGAACCACGTGGGCGACTGGGGCACCCAGTTCGGCATGCTGCTGGCCTACATGCAGGAACAGCCGGTGGGCAGCGATGCCGAACTGGCCGACCTGGAGAGTTTCTATCGCGCCGCCAAGAAGCGTTTCGACGAATCCGCCGAATTCGCCGAGCGCGCCCGCGCGCTGGTGGTCCAGTTGCAGGCCGGCGACGCCGAATGCCTACGCCTGTGGCACCGCTTCAACGACATCTCCCTGTCACACTGCCAGGCCATCTACGACCGCCTGGGCGTGAAGCTGAGCATGGCCGACGTCAAGGGCGAAAGCGCCTACAACGACGACCTGGCCAAGGTGGTCGCCGACCTCAAGGCCAAGGGCTTGCTGAGCGAGAGCGACGGCGCCCAGTGCGTGTTCATGGACGAATTCAAGAACGCCGAAGGCAAGCCGCTGCCGCTGATCGTGCAGAAGGCTGGCGGCGGCTACCTCTATGCCACCACCGACCTGGCCGCGACCCGTTACCGGGCCAATGTGCTCAAGGCCGACCGCGCCCTGTACTTCGTCGACCAGCGCCAGGCCCTGCACTTCCAGATGGTCTTTGCTGCCGCACGCCTGGCCGGCTTCGTGCCCGCCGACATGCAACTGGAACACATGGGCTTCGGCACCATGAACGGCGCCGACGGCCGCCCGTTCAAGACCCGCGACGGCGGCACGGTGAAACTGGTCGACCTGCTCGACGAGGCCGAGCAGCGCGCCTACGCCCTGGTCAAGGCCCGCAATGAACAACGCGCCGAGCGCGGCGAGACGCCATTCACCGAGGAAGAATTGCGCGCCATCGGCAAAGTGGTGGGCATCGCCTCGGTCAAGTACGCCGACCTGTCCAAGCACCGCACCAGCGACTACAGCTTCAACTTCGAACAGATGCTCAGCTTCGAAGGCAACACCGCGCCCTACCTGCTGTACGCCTACACCCGAGTGGCCAGCGTGTTCCGCAAGCTCGGCCACGGCTTCGAAGCGGTCGAGGGCCGGATCAACCTGGCCGGCGAGCAGGAACTGGCCCTGGCCGGCAAGCTGGCGCAGTTCGGCGAAGTGCTCAACAGCGTCGGCGACAAGGGCGTGCCGCACCTGTTGTGCGCCTACCTGTACGACCTGGCCGGGCTGTTCTCCAGCTTCTACGAGAACTGCCCGATCCTCGCCGCCGAAGACCAGGCCACCCAGCACAGCCGCCTGCGCCTGGCCGCCCTGACCGGTCGCACCCTCAAGCAGGGCCTGCAGCTGCTCGGCCTGGAAACCCTGGAGCGCATGTAAGGTGGCAGCCCGCAAGAAACCAGCGGCCAAGCGCGGCGCCAGCCGCTACAAGGCGCCCGCCAAGAAGCCGGTACCCGGCTGGGTCTGGCTGGCCTGCGGCCTGGCCATCGGCGGTTTCATGATGTTCCTGTTCAGCCTTGAGCCGGGCCGCGAGGAGATCAGGCGCAGCAAGCCGGAGCAGGCCCGCAGCACCAAGCCGCCAGCCAAGCCCGAGCCCGCCAAGCCCAAGTACGACTTCTACACCCTGCTGCCGGAATCGGAGGTCATAGTGCCGCCACAGGCGCTCGAGCAGCCACAGCCGGCGACCGAGCCGACGCCGAAGCCGGTGAGTCCCGAAGAGGCGGCCAGGATCGATGCGGCGCGGGCCCAGGCGGCGCTCAACGGCCAGACGCCGCCACCAGCTCCGGTGGTGGCCAAGCCCCCGGTCAGCACCCAATTCTTCCTTCAGGCCGGCTCGTTCCGGCGCAAGGACGACGCGGAAAGCGTACGGGCACAGATCATCCTGCTCGGGCAGAACGTGCAGGTGGAGTCCGGCAGGGTGCGCGAGGAAACCTGGCACCGGGTACTGGTCGGCCCGTTCGCCAGCCGCGAGCAACTGGCCCAGTCGCAGAAGACCCTGGCCGCCAACGGCTTCAGCAACCTGCTGCTGCAGCAGCGCCAGGGGCGCTGAGCCCGCTTGCCGCCGGCGCCTGGCCGACGGCAATTCGCTGTTACAAGGCAAGCGCCACCCTTTGCGGCAGAATCGACAGGCAACGGTTGAAAAGCACCGAGCGCCCCCCCATTTGAGTCTGCATTGGGCATTTTCGCCCCGCTGCGTGGAGACTCTCCCTTGACCACCATCGTTTCAGTGCGCCGCCACGGCAAAGTCGTCATGGGCGGCGACGGCCAGGTATCCCTCGGCAACACCGTGATGAAAGGCAACGCGAAGAAGGTTCGCCGCCTCTACCACGGTCAGGTGCTGGCCGGCTTCGCCGGTGCCACCGCCGACGCCTTCACCCTGTTCGAGCGCTTCGAGGGCAAGCTGGAAAAGCACCAGGGTCACCTGGTACGCGCCGCCGTCGAACTGGCCAAAGACTGGCGTACCGACCGCTCGCTGAGCCGCCTGGAGGCGATGCTGGCCGTGGCCAACAAGGATGCCTCGCTGATCATCACCGGCAACGGCGACGTGGTCGAACCCGAGCACGGGCTGATCGCCATGGGCTCCGGCGGCGGCTATGCCCAGGCCGCCGCGCTGGCCCTGCTGCAGCACACCGAGCAAATGTCCGCCCGCGAAGTGGCGGAAACCGCGTTGAATATCGCCGGCACCATCTGCGTGTTCACCAACCAGAATCTGACCATCGAGGAACTGGACTCGGCCATCTGAGCCGGCCGTCCAACCAGGAGCCGAACCATGTCCATGACCCCTCGTGAAATCGTCCACGAACTCAATCGCCACATCGTCGGCCAGGATGACGCCAAGCGCGCCGTGGCCATCGCCCTGCGAAACCGCTGGCGACGCATGCAGCTATCGGCCGACCTGCGCGCCGAGGTGACACCGAAGAACATCCTGATGATCGGTCCCACCGGCGTCGGCAAGACCGAGATCGCCCGGCGCCTGGCCAAGCTGGCCAATGCCCCGTTCATCAAGGTCGAGGCGACCAAGTTCACCGAGGTCGGCTACGTCGGCCGCGACGTCGAGTCGATCATCCGTGACCTGGCCGATGCCGCGGTGAAGATGCTGCGCGAGCAGGAGATGACCAAGGTGCGCCACCGTGCCGAGGATGCCGCCGAGGAGCGCATCCTCGATGCCCTGCTGCCGCCGGCGCGCGCCGGCTTCAACGAGGACCCGGTGCCGAGCAGCGACTCCAACACCCGCCAGCTGTTCCGCAAGCGCCTGCGCGAAGGCCAGCTGGACGACAAGGAGATCGACATCGAGGTGGCCGAGCCTGCCGCCGGCATCGAGATCATGACCCCGCCGGGCATGGAGGAGATGACCAACCAGCTGCAGAACCTGTTCTCCAACCTGGGCAAGGGCAAGAAGAAGAGCCGTACGCTCAAGGTCAAGGAAGCCCTCAAGCTGGTGCGCGATGAAGAAGCCGCGCGCCTGGTCAACGAAGAAGAACTCAAGGCCCGCGCGCTGGAAGCAGTGGAGCAGAACGGCATCGTCTTCATCGACGAGATCGACAAGGTCGCCAAGCGCGGCAACGTCGGCGGCGCCGATGTTTCCCGCGAGGGGGTGCAGCGCGACCTGCTGCCGCTGATCGAGGGCTGCACGGTCAACACCAAGCTGGGCATGATCAAGACCGATCACATCCTGTTCATCGCCTCCGGCGCCTTCCACCTGAGCAAGCCCAGCGACCTGGTGCCTGAGCTGCAAGGCCGCCTGCCGATTCGCGTGGAACTCAAGGCCCTCAGCCCGGAAGACTTCGAGCGCATCCTCACCGAACCGCATGCCTCGCTCACCGAGCAGTATTGTGCCCTGCTCAATACCGAGGGCCTGGCCATCGAGTTCGCCGAGGACGGCATCAAGCGCCTGGCGCAAATCGCCTGGCAGGTCAACGAGAAGACCGAGAACATCGGGGCCCGGCGCCTGCACACCCTGCTCGAGCGCCTGCTGGAGGAGGTCTCCTTCAGCGCCGCCGACCTGGCCAGCGAGCACAGCGAACAGCCGATCCGCATCGACGCGGCCTACGTCAACAGCCACCTCGGCGAACTGGCCGAAGACGAAGACCTGTCGCGTTATATTCTGTAAGCCGTCAGCCAGCAGGAGCCAGCACCCTGGCTCCCGCGTCCCATGGAATATCGAGCATGTACATCCCCAGCGCCATCAAGCTGCACAAGGCCTCCAAGACCCTGGAGCTGCACTACGGCAGCCAAAGCTACAGCCTCTCCGCCGAGTTCCTCCGCGTGCACTCGCCATCGGCCGAGGTCCAGGGCCACGGCAAACCCATCCTGCAGACCGGCAAACTGCACGTCGGCCTGAGCAGCATCGAGCCGGCCGGCAACTATGCACTAAAACTGTGCTTCGACGACGGCCATGACAGCGGCCTGTTCAGCTGGGACTACCTCCATCATCTTGCCACGCACCAGGAGCAACTCTGGGCCGACTACCTCCAGGCCCTTGCCACTGCCGGCAAATCCCGCGACCCAAACGAGTCAGTGGTCAAACTGATGCTCTGAGCCACCGCCCTGGCGCAACCCCCGCGCCAGAGCTTCGCCCTTGGCTCGACCCGCGCCCAAGCCGAACCGGCCGCTGCCGCGCACGCCGGTTAGAGCGCATTTTCTAATCCATCCCGGCATACTCTCCGCGCATTCGGCCCATATCGCAGCCAGCTTGCGCAAACCGACAAACTCGGGTAACCAAGGAACTGGCAGGTTCCCTGCATTTGCCAACCCGCCAACGGCACAGAGAGATGCGGAGTTGATCCGCCCCCGGTAACCCGAGCAATGCCAGGCGCCATTCCTGCGTCGCCACGCGCAGCAGATGCCGGTATTCGCCTCAGGACAATGGAGCGTCGTAGATGACTGAAAAAAATGATGATCTGAAACAGCAAGCGTCGGAGAACACCCTCGGTCTGAACCCGGTCGTCGGCATCCGCGGCAAAGACCTGCTGACCTCGGCGCGCGTAGTGCTCACCCAGGCCATCAGGCAACCTCTGCACAGCGCCAAGCACGTGGCCCATTTTGGCGCGGAGTTGAAGAATGTCCTGCTCGGTCAGTCCGACCTGCAACCCGAGGGCGGCGACCGCCGCTTCGCCGACCCGGCCTGGAGCCAGAACCCGCTGTACCGGCGCTACCTGCAGACCTACCTGGCCTGGCGCAAGGAACTGCACGACTGGGTCGAGCAGAGCAACCTGTCCGAACAGGACGCCAGCCGCGGCCACTTCGTGATCAACCTGATGACCGAGGCCATGGCGCCGAGCAACAGCATGGCCAACCCGGCGGCGGTCAAACGCTTCTTCGAAACCGGCGGCAAGAGCCTGCTCGACGGCCTCTCCCACCTGGCCAAGGACATCGTCAACAACGGCGGCATGCCCAGCCAGGTCAACATGAACGCCTTCGAAGTCGGCAAGAACCTGGCGACCACCGAAGGCGCCGTGGTGTTTCGCAACGACGTGCTGGAACTGATCCAGTACCGCCCGATTACCGAGCAGGTGCAAGAGCGCCCACTGCTGGTGGTACCGCCGCAGATCAACAAGTTCTACGTGTTCGACCTGTCGCCGGAAAAGAGCCTGGCGCGATTCCTGTTGCGCAATGGCGTACAGACCTTCGTGGTCAGCTGGCGCAACCCGACCAAGGCGCAGCGCGAGTGGGGCCTGTCGAGCTACATCGAGGCGCTCAAGGAAGCCATCGATGCGGTCATCGCCATCACCGGCAGCAAGGACATCAACATGCTCGGCGCCTGCTCCGGCGGCCTGACTACCGCCTCGCTGCTCGGCCACTATGCCGCGCTCGGCGACCAGAAGGTGAACGCCCTGACCCTGTTGGTCAGCGTGCTGGACACCAAGCTCGACACCCAGGTGGCGCTGTTCGCCGACGAGAAGACCCTCGAAGCCGCCAAGCGCCGCTCCTACCAGGCCGGCGTGCTGGAAGGCGCCGACATGGCCAAGGTATTCGCCTGGATGCGCCCCAACGACCTGATCTGGAACTACTGGGTCAACAACTACCTGCTCGGCAACGAGCCGCCCGTGTTCGATATCCTCTACTGGAACAACGACACCACGCGCCTGCCCGCCGCCCTGCACGGCGAGTTCATCGAGATGTTCAAGACCAATCCGCTGACCCGCCCCGGCGCCCTGGAGGTCTGCGGCACGCCGATCGACCTCAAGCAGGTCACCTGTGATTTCTTCTGCGTCGCCGGTACCACCGATCACATCACACCCTGGGAAGCCTGCTACAAGTCGGCGCACCTGTTCGGCGGCAAGTGCGAGTTCGTGCTGTCCAACAGCGGACACATCCAGAGCATCCTCAACCCGCCGGGCAACCCCAAGGCACGCTACATGACCAACAGCGAGCTGCCCCTGGATCCGAAGGACTGGCAGGAAAGCGCGACCAAGAACACCGACTCCTGGTGGCTGCACTGGCAGAAATGGCTGGCCGAGCGTTCCGGGCCGACCAAGAAGGCGCCAACCAGCCTGGGCAACAAGCGCTTCCCGGCCGGCGAGGCGGCGCCCGGAACCTATGTCCACGAACGCTAAGCCACGGCGCCTCGCGCAACGCTGCCCGCGGCACTGGGAGGTGCCGCCCGCCCAGCCGGCCACACTGGCCGGTACGGCGAGCCAGGCACTGTCCTGGGATTCTGGGAACGGCCGGGACGGCCCGACCCAGCGATTTAATTGATAGGGCTCGCGCGTATGTCGTTACCTTTCGTGTTCCGCACCATCGACCTGAATGGCCAGACCATTCGCACCGCCGTTCGCCCCGGCAACAGCCGGATGGTGCCGCTGCTGATTTTCAACGGCATCGGCGCCAACCTGGAACTGGTGATGCCCTTCGTCCAGGCACTCGATCCCGAACTCGAAGTCATCGCCTTCGACGTCCCCGGAGTCGGGGGATCCTCGACGCCCAGCGCCCCCTATCGCTTTCCCGGCCTGGCCAAGCTGGCCGCGCGCATGCTCGACTACCTGAACTACGGCCAGGTCAACGCCATCGGCGTGTCCTGGGGCGGCGCCCTGGCCCAGCAGTTCGCCCATGACTACCCGGAGCGCTGCAAGAAGCTGGTGCTGGCCGCCACTTCCGCCGGTGCGGTGATGGTGCCGGGCAAGCCCAAGGTGCTCTGGCGCATGGCCAGCCCGCGGCGCTACGTGCAGCCCTCCTACGGCGTGCAGATCGCCCCGGACATCTATGGCGGCGCCTTTCGCCGCGACCCCAAGCTGGCCCTCTCGCATGCGAGCAAGGTGCGCTCCGGCGGCAAGATGGGCTACTACTGGCAGCTGTTCGCCGGCCTCGGCTGGACCAGCATCCACTGGCTGCACAAGATCCGTCAGCCGACCCTGGTGCTGGCTGGCGATGACGATCCGTTGATCCCGTTGATCAACATGCGCCTGCTGGCCTGGCGCATTCCCAACGCCGAGCTGCACGTGATCGACGATGGTCATCTGTTCCTGGTGACCCGCGCCGGGGCCGTGGCGCCGATCATCATGAAGTTCCTGGCCGAAGAGCGGCAACGAGCAGTCATGCACCCGCACCCCGCCCCGGCTCGGCCACTCTGAGGCCGCCGGCGCCCCATAAAAGGGCACACGGCGGGCGCCAGTGGGTTTTGTGCCGCCTTGTCATGCATCGCTCACAGACCTGCGCTAGGCTAGGTGGCGGACTCGGCCCGGCATGGTACGGGCCTTGCTGTAGAACTCCCTGATCACGGATAGTTACGGAGTGTCGCCAATGCGCAAACAACACCCGCCTCGCACGCTTCCCACCCCGACGGTCGCCATGAACGCGCAGAGCGCCATCGTCGGCCTGCGTGGCAAGGACCTGCTCTCCACCCTGCGCGGCATGGCCTTTCAGGGCCTGCGCCAGCCGGTTCACAGCGCCCGCCACCTGCTGGCCCTGGGCGGGCAGTTGGGCCGGGTACTGCTCGGCGACACCCCGTACAAGGTCAACCCGCACGACCCGCGCTTCGCCGACCCCACCTGGCAGCTCAATCCCTTCTATCGACGTGGCCTCCAGGCCTATCTGGCCTGGCAGAAGCAGTTGAACAGCTGGATCGACGAAAGCCAGATGTCGGCCGACGATCGCATCCGCGCCCGCTTCGTCGCCACCCTGCTCGGTGATGCCCTGTCGCCCACCAATACCCTGCTCAACCCCCTGGCCCTCAAGGAGCTGTTCAATACTGGCGGCAGCAGCCTGGCCAAGGGGCTGGGCCATTTGCTCGAGGACCTGCTGCACAACGACGGCATGCCCAGCCAGGTCAGCAAACAGGCCTTCGAAGTCGGCCGCAACCTGGCCGCGACGCCCGGCGCAGTGGTGTTTCGCAACGAACTGCTGGAGCTGATCCAGTACCAGCCGATGAGCGAAAAACAGTACGCCACGCCCTTGTTGATCGTGCCGCCGCAGATCAACAAGTTCTATATCTTCGACCTGTCGCGGGACAGGAGCTTCGTCCAGTACGCCCTGAAGAACGGTGTGCAGACCTTCGCCATCAGTTGGCGCAACCCACAGACCCGCCACCGCGAGTGGGGCCTGTCGAGCTATGTGCAGGCTGCCGAAGAGGCCCTCGAGGTGTGCCGGGCAATCACCGGCAGCAAACAGGTCAGCCTGCTTGGCGCCTGCGCTGGCGGCCTGACCATCGCCGCCCTGCAAGGCCACCTGCAGGCCAAGCGGCAGCTGCGCAAGGTGGCCAGCGCCACCTACCTGGTGAGCCTGCTCGACAGCCAGATCGACACTCCGGCCATGCTCTTCGCCGACGAACAGACCCTCGAGGCGGCCAAGCGCCGTTCCTACCAGGCAGGCGTACTGGACGGTCGCGACATGGCCAAGGTATTCGCCTGGATGCGCCCCAATGACCTGATCTGGAACTACTGGGTCAACAACTATCTGCTCGGCAAGCAGCCACCGGCATTCGACATCCTCTACTGGAACAACGACAACACCCGCCTGCCGGCGGCGCTGCATGGCGACCTGATCGACTTCTTCAAGCACAACCCGCTGACCCACGCCGGCGGCCTGGAGGTCTGCGGTACGCCGATCGACCTGCAGAAGGTCACGGTCGACAGCTTCAACGTGGCCGGCATCAACGACCACATCACCCCCTGGGACGCGGTCTATCGCTCGGCCCTGCTGGTCGGTGGCAGCCGGCGCTTCATCCTGTCCAACAGCGGCCATATCCAGAGCATCCTCAACCCGCCCGGCAACCCCAAGGCCACCTACCTGGAGAGCCACAAGCTCAGCGGCGATCCACGCGCCTGGTATCACGACGCCAAGAAACACGATGGCAGCTGGTGGCCGCAGTGGCTGAGCTGGATCCAGGAGCGCTCCGGCGAGCAACACGCCACCCAGATGGAGCTGGGCAACCTGCAGCATCCGGCGATGGAGGCGGCTCCCGGCACCTATGTACACGTGCGCTGAACCATGTGCGCGCTGGCCGAAGCCGCCTCTGCCCAGTTATCTTCCCGCCTTCCGTTGCCGGGATAAGAAGGTCCAATGAAAACCCGCGATCGAATTCTCGAGTGCGCGCTGCAGCTGTTCAATGACAAAGGCGAACCCAACGTGTCCACCCTGGAGATCGCCAACGAACTGGGCATCAGCCCGGGCAACCTGTACTACCACTTCCATGGCAAGGAGCCACTGATCCTCGGCTTGTTCGAACGTTTTCAGCTCGAGTTGGCGCCACTGCTCAACCCGCCCGCCGATGCGCGCCTGGAGGCCGAAGACTACTGGCTGTTCGCCCACCTGATCGTCGAGCGCCTGGCGCACTACCGCTTTCTGTTCCAGGACCTGTCCAATCTGGCCGGACGCCTGCCAAAGCTGGCCCGCGGCATCCGCAACTGGCTGAACATCCTCAAGCGCACCCTGGCCTCGCTGCTCGCCCGGCTGCAGGCAGAGGATCAACTGGTCAGCGACACTCAGGCGCTCGGCCAACTGGTCGAGCAGATCACCCTGACCTTGCTGTTCTCCCTCGACTACCAGCGCATCCTCGGCAGCCCGGGCGAGAGTCGCCTGGTGGTCTATCAGGTGATGATGCTGGTGGCACCGCACCTGCGGGCCGATTCGCGGCTGGCCGCCGAACACCTGGCGCGGCGCTATCTGGAGGCCTGAAGCCTCCCCGGAAAACGCAAAACGCCCGGCACAGGGCCGGGCGTCAGGCAAGCAGCAAACCGACTCAGGACTGGCTGGCGGGCGTGCTCGGTGCTGGTGTTTCCGTGGGTGCTGGAGCAGCGGCGGGCGCCACCGGTTCCGAAGCGGCCGGGGCCACAACCTTGGCCAGCGGGGTCTTCTTCACCGCCGGCTTCTTCGCCGCGGCTGGCTTGGCGGCGACCTTGGCTGCCGCTTCGGCGATTGGATCCGCCGCTACCTTGGTCGCCGGTTTAGCGGCGGCCTTGGTGGCTGGCTTGGCAGCAGGCTTGGCCGCAGCCGGCTTCTTCGCCGCGGCCGGTTTGGCAGCGACTTTCGTTGCCGGCTTGGCCGCGGCCCTGCTGGCAGGCTTGACCGCCTTGGCCGACACGCCGGTGAGCGCCTCGATCTGCTTGGTCAGGCTCTCGACCTTTTCGTTGAGTGCCTTCACTTCATGGCGGCTCGGTACGCCGAGGCGCGAGATGGCGTTGTTAAGACGCTTGTCGAACGCCTCTTCCAGCTCACCCCACTTGCCCAGTGCCTTGTCCTTGACCTCATCGACCTTGGACTTGGCACTGCCAACCTTGGTTTCGACCGTGGACTTCACTGCATCGACCTGCTTGTCGACTTCGGTCTTGGCCAGCTTCTCGGCTTTCTCGCCGTCCTTGACCAGCGTATCGAACAGCTTGGTGCCGTCCTTGCTGACCTTGGAGTAAGCGCCCAGGCCTGCCAACCAGATCTGGCGGGAGTACTTTTCTACTTCGCCGATCCAGGAGTTGGTCTGCTTTTCGGTTTTCTTTTTGACAGCCATCCCGCTCTCCTTTATTTGGTACGCGCGACATGCTCGAGCAACGCGCTCAGCTCATCCAGCTTAGCAGAGAGCCCTTCGATATCCTGCTTGGACGGGATGCCGATACGGTTCAGGGCGCTGGCCACACGGGCGTCGAATGCCTTCTCGATCTTGTCGAGCTGCCCCTCGACCTTGCCCTTGACGCTGCTCTTGACGCTGACGATCTGGCTGTTGGCCGCCTCGACTTGCTCGCCGACCAGCTTCTTGCCCTGGTCTTCAACGCCTTCGCCGGCCTTGACCAGCTCCTTGAAATACTCGCTGCCTTCCTGTCCGGCTTTGGCATAAGCGCCCAGGCCGGCCAGCCAGATCTTGCGGGCATAGCCTTTGACATCGGCCAGCACGGTGGCTTTTTCTTCGACTTCGGCTTTCTTCTTAACGGCAACTTTCGACATGGTGCACCTCACGCGCAGTGGTTTGAGGAAACGCCCACGGAATGCAGGCTTGAGTGCACGGTAACGAGGAAAATTAGAAACCACATACTAGTTGCAAAAATACTGCAAGCGATCGCCAAAGCGCCTCAGGCCTTGAGGCTCTTGTCCAGCACCGTCTCGATCTCGCGTTTGATGCTGGCGCTCATGGCCGACAGCAGCAAGCCCAGGTTTAGCTGCACCCGCACCCGGTCCTCGCTCACCTCTATGCGCCCATCGGCACCGCTGCGCTTGAACTCCAGGGTGTCGCCACTCCAGCTATAGCGCACCGCGTATTCGCGGGCCAGGCGTTCGGCCAACTGCTCGGCCTTCTCGCGGGCGGCCTCGCGGCCGAGACAATGCGGACGTTCCACTTCTATTCTGGCCATGACGTAACTCCTCTACAGGCTCACTGCGACCTTAGGTCGCGCGACTATACCAGCCCGAACAGGGCCCTCGCTCGCGCCCCGGGCGTGCGCGTCAAGACAAAGCAGGAGCGCAGGTTTAGAATGGCCGCCACTTTGATTCAGCCTCCTCGGTTTAGGTAAGGGCGACATGAACGATCCGCGCAAGAGCAGCGACAGCGAACCGACCACGCATTTTGGCTTCCAGGATGTGCCGGAAAGCCAGAAGGCGCAGAAAGTCGCCGAAGTGTTCCACTCGGTGGCCGCCAAGTACGACCTGATGAACGACCTGCTTTCCGGAGGCATGCACCGCCTGTGGAAGCGCTTCACCATCGAACTGTCCGGTGTGCGCAGCGGCAACCGGGTGCTTGACATCGCCGGCGGCACCGGCGACCTGACCAAGCAGTTCGCCCGCCTGGTCGGCCCGACCGGCGAGGTGCTGCTGGCCGACATCAACGAGTCGATGCTCAAGGTCGGTCGCGACCGCCTGCTCGACCGCGGCGTGGCAGGCAACGTCAAGTTCGTCCAGGCCGACGCCGAGAAGCTGCCCTTCCCGGACAACCACTTCGACTGCGTGACCATCGCCTTCGGCCTGCGCAACGTGACCCACAAGGAAGACGCCCTGCGTTCCATGCTGCGCGTGCTCAAGCCGGGCGGGCGCCTGCTGGTGCTGGAGTTCTCCAAGCCCTCCAGCGATCTGCTGTCGAAGGTCTACGACACTTACTCGTTCAAGTTCATGCCGCTGATGGGCAAGCTGATCACCAACGACGCCGAGAGCTACCGCTACCTGGCCGAGTCGATCCGCATGCACCCGGATCAGGACAGCCTCAAGGCGATGATGGTCGAGGCCGGCTTCGAGCGCGTCACCTATCACAACATGACCGGCGGCATCGTCGCCCTGCACCGCGGCATCAAGCCCTGATGCTCAGCGCGGCGCTGCTCTCTGCCGTCGAGCTCGGCCTCAACCGGGTACTGGCTCTGGACAGCACGGTACTGCCGCGCCTGGCCCGCCTGCATGGCCGGGTGATCGAGGTGGATTGCCGGGCCCCGACGCTGAGCCTGTATATCCTCGCCGACCAAGAGGGCATTCGCCTGGCTGGACACTGGGCCGGCGACGTCGATTGCCGCCTGCGCGCGCCGGCCGCCAGCCTGCTGCGCCTGGCCAGCAGCCAGGACAAGAGCGCCGTGCTGCACAGTCCCGAGGTCGAACTGGATGGCGACAGCGCCGCCCTGCTCGAGCTCGCCGGCATCCTCCAGGATCTGGAGCTGGACTGGGAGTACGAGCTGTCGCGCTGGCTCGGCCCGGTCGCTGGCAGCCTGCTCGGCGGCCACCTGCGCAGCCGGGTCGGCTGGGCCGGGCAGACCCTGGACAGCCTGCGCCTGAACCTGGCCGACTACCTCAGCGAAGAATCGCGCAGCCTGGTCGGCCAGCGCGAGGCCGAGGCGCACTTTGCCGAGCTGGACCGACTCAAGCTCGACCTCGACCGCCTCGATGCCCGCATCGAGCGCCTCAGCCATCGTCATAAGCCCACCGCATGAAGCTGCTCGCCGCCCGCCGTCTGTTGCGTATCCAACGCGTCGTCATCCGTTATCGCCTGGACGACCTGCTGCTAGCCCTGCCCCTGCCCTTCTGGCTGCGCGCGGCCAGCTATGCCCTGCCCTGGCGCTGGCTGCCGCGCAAGGAGCTGAAGCTGTCGCGCGGGGCGCGCCTGCGCCTGGCGCTGGAAGAGCTGGGACCGATCTTCATCAAGTTCGGCCAGCTGCTATCCACCCGCCGCGACCTGCTGCCCCCGGACATCGCCAACGAGCTGGCCAGGCTGCAGGACCAGGTGCCGCCGTTCGACCCCGAGCACTCGCGGGCGCTGATCGAAGCCCAGTTGGGCGCCAAGGTCGGCGAGGTATTCGCCCGCTTCGATGCCAAGCCACTGGCCTCCGCCTCGGTTGCACAGGTGCACGCCGCGCAACTGAAGAGCGGCGAGGAAGTGGTGGTCAAGGTAATCCGCCCCGGCCTCGAGCCGGTGATCCGCCAGGACCTGGCCTGGCTGTTCCTACTCGCCAAGGCGGCCGAAAAGGCCTCCGCCGACGCCCGCCGCCTGCGCCCGGTGGAAGTGGTCAGCGATTACGAAAAGACCATCTACGACGAACTCGACCTGCTGCGCGAGGGGGCCAACGCCAGCCAGCTGCGGCGCAACTTCGAGAATTCGCCACTGCTCTACGTACCCCAGGTGTACTGGGACCTGTGCCGCTCCAAGGTGCTGGTGATGGAGCGCATCTACGGCGTACCGGTGACCGACCTGGCGACCCTGGCCGACCAGCGCACCGACATGAAGCTGCTGGCCGAGCGCGGCGTGGAGATCTTCTTCACCCAGGTATTCCGCGACAGCTTCTTCCACGCCGACATGCACCCCGGCAACATCTTCGTCAGCACCCGCCAGCCGTGGAACCCGCAATACATCGCGATCGACTGCGGCATCATCGGCAGCCTCACTGCCGAGGACCAGGACTACCTGGCGCGCAACCTGCTCGCCTTCTTCAAGCGTGACTACCGCCGGGTGGCGCAGCTGCACATCGACTCCGGCTGGGTGCCGGCCAGCACCCGGGTCAACGACTTCGAGGCGGCGATCCGCACCGTCTGCGAGCCGATCTTCGAGCGTCCGCTGAAGGACATCTCCTTCGGCCAGCTGCTGCTGCGCCTGTTCCAGACCGCTCGGCGCTTCAACATGGAAGTGCAGCCGCAGCTGGTGTTGCTGCAGAAGACCCTGCTCAACATCGAGGGCCTGGGCCGCCAGCTGTACCCGGACCTCGATCTCTGGACTACCGCCCAGCCCTACCTCGAACGCTGGATGCGCGAGCGAATCAGCCCGCTGCATGTGCTGCGCAACCTGCAGCAACAGGTCGAGCAGGTTCCTCACCTGTCGCAGATGGCCCGCGACACCCTCGAGCGGCTCAATCAGCAACCGCTGCCCGCCCAGCCACAGCCCGGCGCCGAGGTGCGCTGGCCGGGGCGCCTGCTCGGGGCGTTGCTGATCGGCGGCGCGGCGAGTCTTGGCCTGGTTCCGAGCCTGCTCACCTGGCACAGCTGGGTGATGCTCGCCGGCGGCCTGTATCTGGTGCTGCGCCGATAGCCACACCCAGCCAGCACTGGCACACTAAGCGTCTAACCCACAGGCCCGCGACGGGCGGAAGCAGCGATGACCAACTGGCTCGACGACATCAACTGGAACAGCGACGGCCTGGTGCCGGCAATCGCCCAGGACCACAAGACCGGCCGCGTGCTGATGATGGCCTGGATGAATCGCGAGGCCCTGGCCCTGACCGCCAGCGAGCAGCGTGCCATCTATTGGTCGCGCTCGCGCGGCAAGCTGTGGCGCAAGGGCGAGGAGTCCGGCCACGTGCAGAAATTGCACGAACTGCGTCTGGACTGCGACGCCGACGTGGTCATCCTGCAGGTCGAACAGCTTGGCGGCATCGCCTGCCATACCGGGCGCGAGAGCTGCTTCTACCGGGTGCTGGAAGACGGCGCCTGGAAAACCGTCGATGCGGTGCTCAAAGACCCGCACACCATCTACAACCCGGGACACCGCCATGACTGACACCCTGAGCCGCCTGGCCGAGGTGCTGGAGGCGCGCAAAGGCGCCGCCGCCGACAGCTCCTACGTCGCAAGCCTGTACCACAAGGGCCTGAACAAGATTCTCGAGAAGGTCGGCGAGGAATCGGTGGAGACCATTCTCGCCGCCAAGGATGCCGCCAGCAGCGGCGACTGCAGCGACCTGATCTACGAGACCGCCGATCTCTGGTTCCACAGCCTGGTCATGCTCGCCGCCCTCGGCCAGCATCCGCAGGCCGTACTCGACGAGCTGGACCGGCGCTTCGGCCTGTCCGGGCATGCGGAAAAAGCCGCACGCCCGCAATCCTGATCACCCCTTACAACGGAGAACGCATCATGGGATTCGGTGGCATTAGCATCTGGCAACTCCTGATCATCCTGCTGATCGTGGTCATGCTGTTCGGCACCAAGCGCCTCAAGGGCCTGGGCTCGGATCTCGGCGATGCGATCAAGGGCTTCAAGAAATCCATGGGCAGCGACGACGACAAGCCGGCGGTGGACGAGCACAAGGGCCAGACCATCGACGCCCAGGCGCGCAAGGTCGAAGAGCCGACGAAGAAAGACTAAGGGCCCGGCGCCATGTTCGATATAGGTTTTGCCGAGCTGCTGCTGGTGGCCCTGGTCGCCCTGCTGGTGCTCGGCCCCGAGCGCCTGCCCGGTGCCGTGCGCACCGCCAGCCTGTGGATCGGCCGGCTCAAGCGCAGCTTCAGCGCGATCAAGGCCGAGGTCGAGCGCGAGATCGGCGCCGACGAAATCCGCCGCCAGCTGCATAACGAGCAGATCCTCGAACTCGAGCGCGAGATGAAGGCCATGAAGCAGGACATCCTCGCGCCTGGCCAAGCCGCCAGCAAGCCCGCCGAGACCCGCCACGAAGGCGAAGCCGAGGCCGCATCCCCTGCGCCCGCCGCCAGTCAGGACAAGACCGAACGCCCATGAACCGACTCCCGGACAGCGACCAGGAAATGCCCCTGGTGTCGCACCTGACCGAGCTGCGCGCACGCGTGCTGCGCAGCGTCGTGGCCGTGCTGCTGCTGTTCGCCGGCCTGTTCTATTTCTCCCAGGACATCTACGCGCTGGTCGCCGCGCCGCTGCGCGCCTACCTGCCCGAAGGCGCGACCATGATCGCCACGGGCGTCGCCTCGCCCTTCCTGACCCCGTTCAAACTGACCCTGATGGTCGCCCTGTTCCTGTCGATGCCGATCATCCTGCAGCAGATCTGGGGCTTCATCGCGCCGGGCCTGTACCAGCACGAGAAGCGCATCGCCGTGCCGCTGCTGATTTCCAGCATCCTGCTGTTCTACGGCGGCATGGCCTTCGCCTATTTCGTGGTGTTCCCGATCATGTTCGGCTTCTTCGCCAGCGTCACCCCCGAAGGCGTGGCGATGATGACCGATATCGGCCAGTACCTGGACTTCGTCCTGACCCTGTTCTTCGCCTTCGGCGTGGCCTTCGAGATCCCCGTGGCGACCTTCCTGCTGATCTGGGTCGGCCTGGTCGATGTCGCCACCCTGCGCAAGAGCCGACCCTATGTGATCGTCGGCTGCTTCGCCGTGGGCATGGTGCTGACCCCGCCGGACATCTTCTCGCAGACCCTGCTGGCCGTGCCCATGTGGATGCTGTTCGAGGCCGGGGTATTCTTCGGCGGCCTGGTCAAGAAGCGCGACGAGCACGACGCTGCGGCAGAGCGCGACAAGTCCGAAGACCAGCCACCTGCGCCACAGCCGTGAACCTGCTGCTGCTGGAAGACGGCGACTTCGTCGCCGCCGATCGCGTGTTGCTCCGCGGCCGCCGCCTCAAGCACCTGCACGAGGTGCACCGTGCCGAGACCGGCGACAGCCTGCGCGTCGGCCGCCTGGGCGGCCTGATGGGCCGCGGCCAGCTGCTGCACCTGGATGGCGATACCGCCGAACTGCAGGTCGAACTCGACCAGTCGCCGCCGGCCAAACTGCCGCTGACCCTACTGCTGGCCCTGCCGCGGCCGAAGATGCTCCGCCGGGTGCTGCAGACGGTCAGTGCCATGGGCGTACCGCGGCTGGTCCTGCTCAACAGCTACCGGGTGGAGAAGAGCTTCTGGCAGACGCCCTTTCTCGAGCCGCTGGCAATCCGCGAGCAACTGATCCTCGGCCTGGAGCAGGCGCGTGACACAATGTTGCCCGAAGTGACCATCGAGAAGCGCTTCAAACCCTTCGTCGAAGACCGCCTGCCCGCGCTCGCCGCCGGCAGCCTCGGCCTGGTCGGCCATCCCGGCACCTATCCACCCTGCCCGCGCGCCGTCGAAGGCCCGGTGACCCTGGCCATCGGCCCGGAAGGCGGCTGGATTGCCTACGAGGTGGAGAAACTGCAGGAGGCGGGACTGCAACCGGTGCAACTGGGCGAGCGCATCCTGCGGGTGGAAACCGCCGTCAGCGCCCTGCTCGCCCGCCTGTTCTGAGCCTGCCCCTCGGCATCGGCGAGCGGCTCGACCGGCGCTAGAGCCCCTCGACGAACAACGCTGTCACCCGCGCACTGAGTTCTTCGGCACTCAGGCCAGCGCCCATGCGCTCGCCCAGTTGCCGGTCCTGTAGCAAGTGGGCGAGACCATGCACCAGGCTCCAGGCGGCCAGCGTCGCCACCAGCGGATCGCGCTCGGGCGCCGCGGCATGCACCGCCTGGGCCAGGCGCTGATGCAGGGCCTGCGCCGCCTGTTGCAGTTCGGGGTAGCGGGCCTTGTCGAGCGTGGCACCGAACATCAGGGCAAAGCGCCCCGGCTGCTCCAGAGCGAAGTGCACATAACACTGGCCCAGGGCGGCCAGGCCTTCGGCAGTGCCCGCCATGCGCCCGGCCAGCTCGACAAAGCCCTCGGCCGCCAGGGCGGCCAGCAGGCTGTCGCGATCGGGAAAATGGCGATAGGGCGCGTTATGCGACACCCCGGCGCGGCGAGCGACCTCACGCAGGCTGATGGCCTGGGCGCCGCCTTCGCCGAGTAACTCGGCGGCTGCCGTCAGCAGCGCAGGCTTGAGCTCACCATGGTGATAGGACTGGGATTGGCTAGGTGTTGACACTGACAACATCCCCTCGTATGTTGGCGACGTCAACATTATGCAACTGACCCACGACAAGCGCCAGTCGGCGCCCGCTTCACGGGAGCTTCGCCATGCTGTTTATCGCCTTGTTGATTACCCTCGGGCTGCTCGCCGCACTGGCCGATCGCCTGGGCGCACCGGGCCTGGCCAACTGGCCGGCCCGGATGCGCCTGGCCATGGCCTTGGCCTTGCTGCTGGCCGGCAGCGACCATTTGCTCAACCCGCAACGCTATCTGCCGATGATGCCGGAGTTACTGCCCTACCCCCTGGGGCTGGTGCTGTTCACCGGGCTCTGCGAGCTGGCGGGCGCCATCGGCCTGCTGCTGCCGCGCTGGCGGCGCTGGGCGGCCCTGGCCCTGGCGCTGTACTTCGTCTGCGTGTTTCCGGCCAACATCAAGAACGCCCTCGACGGCCTGAACGTCGCGGGCCTGCCGGCCGCCAGCTGGTATTACTGGCTACGCCTGCCGTTCCAGCCATTGATCATTCTCTGGGCGCTCTACGCCGGCGAGTGGATCGGCCGTCCACGCGTCGAACAAGCCTCCTGGGAGCCAGTTGAGTGACTGCCTATGGCCAGGCAAGCCATGCTGGGTTTATGGTCCAAGCAGGAACCTGCCTGGAGTCAAAAGCCATGCGCCCCTTGACCCTCGACCTGCGCCGCATCGAACAGGCCCTGCTCGGTCAGGACAACATCGAACACTACCTGGACCTGGCCAGCGGCGCCGTGCTCAGGGTGCTGCCCGGCGACTCCGCGCCGGGCGCCGACGAGAAGTACGACGTGCAGCCGGACCGCTACCTGCTGATCGAACCCCTAGCGCAGGCCGAGGTGCTGGCCATGCACGAGGCCTTTCTGTACGGTCTGGACGATCCGCATGCCCATGCCTTGCTGAGCCTGGCGCTGGCCGGCCGCAAGCCGCTGCGCACCTTCGACTACGAGCTGGAGAAGCGGCCCCAGGTGCAACTGGCCTGGCTCGCCTTCCAGGCCGCGCAGCTGCGCCGGCTGGCCCTGGAATGGCTGCAGGAACAAGGGCTGGAAGCCTTGCCCCAGCGCCGGGAGGCGCGCCCCTGAGCGTCAGTCGCCCAGCCAGCCGCGCTCCAGCGCGTACTTCACCAGCGCCGCCGGGGTATCGACGTCGAGCTTGCGCCTGATGCTCAGCCGGTGAGTTTCCACGGTGCGCACGCTGATGTCCAGTTCACGGGCGATTGCCTTGTTGGCCAGGCCCCGGGCGAGCATCTGCAACACCTCACGCTCGCGCGGGGTCAGCTCATCATCCGCGGGTGGGGCGCTGAGGCTCTTCTGCAGCAACTCGTCGCTGTAGTAGCTGCCGCCGGCGGCAATCGCCTCGATGGCGGCGATGATCTGCCAGGAGGAGGCATCCTTGAGCACATAGCCACGGGCTCCGGCACGAATCGAGCGGGTCACGTACTCGGCGTGGTCGTACATGCTGAGGATCAGAATCTGGATACCGGGATACTGGCGGCAGAGCGTCTCGGTGAGCTGCAGACCGGTCATGTCCTTCATGCCGATATCGACCAGCAACAGCTCGGGGCGCAGCTGGGCGACCAGGTCGAGCGCCTCGGCGCCACTGCTGGCCTCGCCCACCACCTGCAGCCGCGGCATGGCGCTCAACAGGGCGCGCAGGCCATCACGCACCAGTTCGTGGTCATCGACCAGGGCGACGCGGATACAATGGGCTGGCGGGGCATGGGCGGACATGGGTTCAACCTGCGAGGGGCAGCGTTACCATCAGTTCGGTACGGCCGGGTGCTGACGATAACCTGAAACGGCCGCCGAGGTGTTCGACCCGCTCGCGCATGTTGCGCAGGCCGATCCCGCCGCAGCGCGCCTGCTCGGTGCGCTCGACATCGAAACCGATGCCGTCATCGACCACCCCCAGCTGCACGGTCGCGCCGCGCTGCTCGAGCAGGATGCTGACGCCGCTGGCCCTGGCGTGGCGCTCGACATTGGCCAGAGCCTCCTGAACGATGCGAAACAAGGCGACCGCCTCGGTGTCCGGCAGGTGCGCAGACTCCAGGCGCTGCCGATACTCGACCGCCAGGCCGCTGCGCCGCTCGAACTCCGCGGCCAGCTGGCCGATCGCCGCCGGCAGGCCGATGGTGTCGAGCAACGAGGGACGCAGGTCGTGGGAGATGCGCCGGACCTCACTGATCGCGCCCCCCAGCCGGGCCAGGCCATCGCGTAGCGTGCCCAGGGCCTGACGACTGCCGGCCTCGAGTTCATGGCAGGCCAGTTCGAGGCGAAACTTGACCGACACCAGCAACTGGCTGATGCCGTCATGCAGCTCGCGTGAGACCCGCGAGCGTTCCTCCTCCTGGGAACTGACCACGCGCTGCGCCAGCAGCTGCAGCTTGCGGTCGGCCAGGCGCTGCTCGCTGAGGTTGAGGGTCATGCCGCCGGCGAATACCAGCAGCACGGCGACCAGTGCCACGCCGGCCAGCCCCCAGAGAGTACGGCGGATGTTCGCCGCCAGCTCGCTGCGGGCCTGGCGGGTGGCCTGCTCGACGTCATCCAGGTAGAGCCCGGTGCCGAGCATCCAGCCCCAGCGGTCGAGCATCACCACGTAGGCGAGTTTCTCGGTCGCCAGCCCGGTGGAGGGCTTCTGCCACTGGTAGCGCTGGAAACCATCGCCGCGCTGCGCGCTGTGCAACAGCGCCTGGATCGCCTGTACCCGCTCGGGGTCGGCCATGGTGAGCAGGTTGCGCCCCACCAGCTCGGGCTGACGCGGGTGCATCAGGCTGCGGCCCTGGTCGTCGTAGACGAAGAAGTAGCCATCGTTGCCGTAGTCCAGCCCGAGCAGGATGGCCAGCACCTGCTGCTGGGTGACCGGGTCGTCACGACCGCTGGCATACAGCGGCGCGATGGCGCTCAGGCCCAGCTCGACATAGTTGCGCAGCTCGGCGCGCTTGCTGGCGATGATGCTGTTCTCGATCAGCCGTTGCTGCTGCTCGCCCAGGCGCAGCGCCTGCGCCTGCACCAGCACGCCAATGGCGGCGATGGCCAGTAACAGCGGCAGGATGGCGAGGGCGACGATCTTCTGTTTGAGCTGCATGCGCACCGTCAGGGAGCGGTGCGCCTGCGCCTCCGGCGCAGGCGCTGAGGATGAGGCCGGCGATTCTAGCAAAGCCGGGCGGCGCGCTCAGACCTCGAGGAGAAAGGTCACCGGACCGTCGTTGACCAGATGCACCTGCATATCGGCGCCGAACTGGCCACTGGCGACCTGGGGATGGCGGACCCTGGCCTGCTCCAGCAGCAGCTCGAACAGTGCCGCGCCCTGGGCCGGCGGCGCTGCGCTGGAGAAGCTCGGACGCAGGCCGCTGTTGGTATCGGCGGCCAGGGTGAATTGCGAGACCAGCAACAGGCCGCCGCCGACATCGCTCAGGGACAGGTTCATCTTGCCGTCGGCATCGCTGAACACCCGGTAGTTGAGCAGCTTGTGCAGCAGCTTGGCGACGCTTTGCGGGTCGTCCTGCGGCTCGACGCCGACCAGCGCCAGCAGCCCCTGGTCGATGGCGCCGACCACCTCGCCGGCCACTTCGACGCGGGCGCCGCGCACCCGTTGGATCAGGGCCTTCATGCTTCGTCGGGCGACAGGTCGAGCAAACGCCGGGCGATCTGGTTGGCCGCGCGCACCAGGGCATCGGTGATACCGATCTCGGAGGCGGCGTGACCGGCGTCGCGGATGATCTGCAGCTCGCTGTTGGGCCAGGCCTGGTGCAGTTCCCAGGCATTGTCCAGCGGGCAGATCACATCATAGCGACCGTGCACGATCACCCCCGGCAGGTGGGCGATCTTGGGCATGTCGCGGATCAGCTGGTCGGCTTCGAGGAAGGCGTTGTTGACGAAGTAATGGCACTCGATGCGGGCGATCGACAGCGCCCGGTGTGCCTCGCTGAAGCGCTCGACCACCTGTGAGTTGGGGCGCAGGGTGGCGGTGCGTCCTTCCCAGCTCGACCAGGCCTTGGCCGCATGCATCTGGGCGATCTGGTCGGGTCCGGTCAGGCGCTTGTAGAAGGCCTGCATCAGGTTGCCGCGCTCCTCCTGCGGGATCGGCGCCAGGTAGTCCTGCCAGTAATCGGGGAACATCCGGCTGGCGCCCTCCTGGTAGAACCAGTGGAACTCCTGCGGCCGGCACAGGAAGATGCCGCGCAGGATCAGCGCATGGACCCGCTCGGGATGGCTCTGGGCATAGGCCAGCGACAGGGTCGAGCCCCAGGAGCCGCCGAACAGCACCCACTTGTCTATCCCCAGGTGTTCGCGGATGCGCTCGAGGTCGGCGACCAGGTGCCAGGTGGTGTTGTTCTCCAGGTTGGCGTGGGGCGTGGAACGCCCGCAGCCGCGCTGGTCGAAGGTGATGATGCGGTACAGGTTGGGGTCGAAGTAGCGGCGACTGGCGGCATCGCAGCCGGCACCCGGGCCACCGTGGATGAACACCACCGGCAGCCCATCCGGCGAACCGCTCTCGTCGACATAGAGTACATGCGGCGCCTCGACGGCCAGCTCATGACGGGCGTAGGGTTTGATCTCCGGGTACAACGTCTGCATGGCATGCTCCTGAATGTCTGCGTACGGTGCCTTGCTGGCCCTGGCGCGAAAGCCCTGCGCCCCTCGGCTTGCTACGCGGCCGCTTTCTGCTCTGCCCCGCATCATAACCATGAAATAGGAGTTCGGCATGTCGCCACGGAAAATTGCCTGCGCTTTGCTGGTGCTGTTCGCCCTGCTCGCCGGCTGCGGTCGCCCCGAGGATCCGCAGGCCGCACTGGAAGCGGCCGTGCAGCAGCTGCAGGACAACCTCGAGGCCAAGGACAGCACCGCCGTGCTGGCGCAACTGCATCCGCAGTTCGGCGCCCAGCAGGCGCACGATCGCGACTGGGCCAGGCGCACCATGGCCCTGCTGTTCCTGCGGCACAAACAGATCAGGGTCATCGCGCTGAGCAAGCGCAGCTGGCTCGACCCGAGCTACAGCGACCGTGGCCATAGCGAGGCGCAGCTGGCGCTGACCGGCGCCGAAGGCCTGATCCCCGACAGTGCGCGACACTATGGCGTCGAGCTGGAGTGGTGGCTGGAGGACGGCCAGTGGCAACTGGCGCGCCTGAACTGGCAGTGAAGCCACCCACGCCACCCGGCGCGGGTGGCCCGGGGTTTACAGGTCCCAGCTGAGCGACAGGTTGATGGCCTGCTGGCGATCGTCGGTGGCGCGCACTTGGTAGGACGCGCGAAGCTGCAGGCGCTCGGCCAGCGCATGGGCCACGCCGATGCTGGCCAGGGTCTGGCCGCTGGCCGGCGTATGGCCCTGCAGCTCGAAGCTGTTGCCGGCCACCGAGTTGAGCCCCATGCGCAACGAACGGCTGTCGTCCTCGAACTCCCGCTCGCGGGCGATTTCACCGAATACCTGGGTCGCCGGCGCCAGCTGATAGTTGGCCTGCAGGCCAACGCCCAGGCGCTTGCTGTCGCGCTGCTGGTCGTCGAAGGTGAGTGCGCTGGCGCTCATGCCACGCTCACGGTAGCCGTCGACGTCGACCTTGGCGTAGTCGGCACTGATGAAGGGACTGACCCGCCAGCCGCTGCCGGCGTTGGCCAGGTCGTAGCCCAGGCGCCCGGACAGGGCCCACAGCTGGCCATCGGTATCGCCCTGCTCGCTGCGCTCGGTGATGCCCAGGGCGAACCGCCGATCGAGGTCGCTGTAGTCCAGGTGACCCAGGCTCAGACTGGCATCGGCCCAGACCCGGCCCTGCTGGTACTGGGCGAAGGCACTGAGCAGGTAGCTGCGCAGGTCATACTCCGAATCGGCCTCGCCGGCTTCCAGGCTCTGCTGCTGCAGGCCCAGGGCCAGGCCCAGCCGCCACTGCTCATCCAGCCGGTAGCTAGTGCCGAGACTCAGGCCCAGGCCGTCGCTGTCGCCGCTGGCCACCGCCTCGCCCTCCTGAAACCGCTGACGCTGGCCGCTGGCAGCGACGAAGCTGCGCCATTGCCCCACCGCCTGCCAGGCGCCGCGATCGGCCTGCCATTCGCTGCGCAACTGCTGTTGGTGACCGGTGAGGCTGGCCATGGCCATCTCCGGCAGCAGCGAGACCTGCCAGGGCGCGCCGAGAATCGAGTAGATGTAGTCGGCACTGATCTGCTGCACCGCCGCGGTGGGGTGCACGCCGTCATTGAACATCAGCCGATCGGGATTCGGCGTGAGCCCGCCGATGCCCCAGGTCGGGTCGGCCAGGCAACTGCTGCCGCTGAAGCAGACATCGGTCTGACTGACCAGCGGATCGAAGCCATAGGTCGCCAGGTCGGCCTGCACCTCGGCCAACAGGCCGCGGAAGTTCAGGCGGATGACATTGCCGCCCAGGGCCGACAGCTGGCTGCCCAGCTCGGTGTTGAGCAGCCCCGAGGCATTCGACCAGGCCGCGCGAAAGCCCGAGGCGAAGCCCGCCGGTGTCAGCCCCACGTCCGGCAGGTCGGAGACGATAATGGTGCGCGCACCGGCCGCGTGCAGGGCGGCGACGCCGGCGACCAGATCGGCGGCCGCAACGGCGGCACTTGCCTGATCGGTGACGACGAACTGCAACACGTCATTTCCGCCGCCATTGACGTAGAACAGGGTATTGGGGTCGACCCGCGGCACATCCACCAGATAGCCGTTGCGGGTGCGGATGGTGCCCCCGCCGGCATTCACCACAGACCCGTTGATGTCGGTGATGGACGCGAGGATCTGATCGGTGCGGTAGCCACCCACGGCATAGTTGGTGCCATCCGCATTGCCGGTCAGCAGCTGCGGCAGGATCGGGGTCGAGGGCAGTGCCTGCAGGCCGAGCAGCGAGGCCAGCCTCTGGGTCGACACCGCGTCGAAATATTCGCTGTTGTTGCTCAGGTAGCTGGGGCCGGTGCGGTTGGTGAAGCGCAGTCCGCCGGTGGGGTTGCCACCCAGCAGGGGGCTGCCGAGGTCGGGAAACTGGCCGCTGTCGCTCAGCGAGTCGCCGAAGATCACCAGTTGCGAATAGGGCACGGCCTGGGTCGCGGCCGGCAGGCCGGCCAGGAGTACTGCAGCGGTTAAGGCTCTGATGGGGAAAGTCATGGCTACTCCGTCTTGTTGTCTTGCCGACAGGCAAGCTCAGCAGAGTAGCCAGCAGACTCGGCCACGGCGCTCACCCAGATGGGTGAGCTCGGCGCAGCACTATCGGCCGTAGCGCTCGCGTCCCCAGTCGAGCATGGCCTGGAGCAGCTGGCGCAACACCACCTGGGTCGGCTCGGCCAGATCCTCGCGGTAGTCGTAGGGCAGCTGTTCCTCCATGTAGGTGCACTGGGACAGCTCCAGTTGCACGGCGTGGATGTGCTGGTCCGGCTGGCCATAGTGACGGGTGATGTGACCGCCCTTGAAGCGGCCATTGAGCACGTGGCTGTAGTCCGCGGCGCCGGCACAGACCGACCGCAGGCGCTGGGCCAGTGCCTCGGCGCAACTGGCACCACTGTTGGTGCCCAGGTTGAAGTCCGGCAGCAGGCCGTCGAACAGGCGCGGCACACTGGAACGGATCGAATGGGCGTCGAACAGCAGGGCGTAGCCGAACTCGGCCTTCAGCCGCGCCAGCTCGGCGGCCAGGGTCTGGTGGTAAGGCCGCCAGATTTCCTCGAGATAACGCGCCCGCTCCTCGGCGCTGGGCTCCATGCCCGCGCGGTACAGCGGCTCGCCATCGAACAGGGTGGCCGGATACAGGCCGGTGGTGGCGCTGGCGTACAGCGGCGCATCGTCCTCGGGTCGGTTGAGGTCGATGACGTAACGCGAATAGCAGGCTTCCAGGGTACCGACCCCCATGCCTGCGGCGAAGTCGTAGAGCAGCGGAATATGCCAGTCGGTGTCCGGACGCTCCAGCGCCGCCTCGACCAGCCCGGCCTCGACCGCTGGGGTCAGCAGGATACCGGGGTGCGGCATGCTGATCAGCAAGGGCGTATGGCCACGCCTGAAACTGAGTACGTTATCCATGGGTGATCTCCTCGCCATGACGAATGACCCGCTTGGGCAGATCGCCGCCCAGCCAGTAAGCCAGCTCCGCCGGACGCTGGATCTGCCAGGCGACGAAGTCGGCGACCTTGCCCGGCTCCAGGCTGCCGTGGCTGGCATGCAGGCCGAGGGCGCGGGCGGCATGCAGGGTAACCCCGGCCAGGGCCTCTTCCGGGGTCAGGCGGAAAGCGGTGCAGGCCATATTCAGCATAAGCCGCAACGACAATGCCGGCGAGGTGCCGGGGTTGAGGTCGCTGGCCACCGCCATCGCCACGCCGTGTCGACGCAGCGCATCGATCGGCGGCAGCCGGGTTTCGCGTAGCAGGTAGAAGGCGCCGGGCAACAGCACCGCCACTGTGCCGGCCGCGGCCATGGCGATCACGTCGGACTCGTCCATGTACTCTAGGTGATCGGCCGACAGCGCCCGGTAGCGGGCGGCCAGGCTGGAACCGTGCAGCGACGACAGCTGCTCGGCGTGCAGCTTGACCGGCAGACCCAGTGCGGTGGCGGTCTGGAACACCCGCTCGACCTGGGCCGGGGAGAAGCCCAGGTGTTCGCAGAAGGCATCCACCGCATCCACCAGCCCCTCGCCGGCCAGCTCCGGCAGGATCTCGCGGCAGACCTGGTCGATATAGGCGTCGGCGCGGCCGGCGAACTCCGGGGGCAGGGCATGGGCCGCCAGGCAGGTGCTGCGCACCGTCAGCGGAAGCATCTCGCCGAGAAGGCGCACCACCCGCAGCATCTTGCGCTCGGCGGCCAAGTTGAGGCCATAGCCGGACTTGACCTCCAGGGTGGTGACGCCCTCGCTCAGCAGCTGCCGCGCCCGCTGCAGCGCGCCGCTGAGCAGTTCGCCCTCGCTGGCCTCACGGGTGGCACGCACGGTGCTGGCGATGCCGCCGCCGGCGGCGGCGATCTCGGCGTAGCTGGCGCCCTCCAGGCGTTGCTCGAATTCGCCGCTGCGATCGCCGCCGAACACCAGGTGGGTATGGCAGTCGATCAGCCCGGGGGTCAGCCAGGCGCCGTCGAGGTCGTGGCTTTCGGCGTACTCGCCGGCCGGCAACTGGGCGCGCGGGCCGATCCATTCGATCAGCCCATCACGGCTGACCAGGGCGGCGTCCTCGATGATCGAATAACGCCCGCCGGCCATGGTGGCGGCGTGGCAGTTGAGCCAGAGGCGTTGCATAAGGGGTTTCCTCCTTGCGGGGTGGGCGGCGCCTGGTGACCTACCCTGCGGGGCTAAGGCATTGATCCGAGCCCGACGGCCCGGTCTCTAAAAAAGCATGGCCGGCACTCGGCCAAAGGCAACCAAACAGGGCTGTCACCTGATTAGCGCCCTGGTTGCAGCACGGCAAACACAAAACGCCCATGCCCGGCGGCGATGCGCGGGGCATGGGCGTCTGTCGTTCGGCTTAGGCCTGGGACGGCAGCAGCTGCGCCGGCACCAAGTCGCTCAGGCAACGCGAGGCCAACAGCTCACTGGCCGCCTCGATGTCCGGGGCGAAGAAGCGGTCCTGTTGGTAGTGGGCCACCCGCTCACGCAGGGTGTGACGCGCCAGCTCCAGCTTGACCGAGGTCTTCAGGCCCTCGCGCAGGTCCAGGCCCTGGCAGGCGCCCAGCCATTCGACGGCGAGGATGCCGCGCACGTTGTCGGCCATCTCCCACAGGCGCTTGCCGGCGGCCGGAGCCATGGACACGTGGTCTTCCTGGTTGGCCGAGGTCGGCAGGCTGTCGACGCTGTGCGGATGGGACAGCGCCTTGTTCTCGCTGGCCAGGGCGGCGGCGGTGACCTGGGCGATCATGAAGCCGGAATTCACGCCTCCATTAGCCACCAGGAACGGCGGCAGCTGCGACATGTGCTTGTCCATCATCAACGAGATGCGCCGCTCGCTCAGCGAACCGATCTCGGCGATGGCCAGGGCCAGGTTGTCGGCGGCCATGGCCACCGGCTCGGCGTGGAAGTTGCCGCCGGAGATGATGTCGCCTTCGGCGGCGAACACCAGGGGGTTGTCCGACACCGCGTTGGCCTCCACCGCCAGCACCTCGGCGGCCTGGCGAATCTGGGTCAGGCAGGCGCCCATGACCTGGGGCTGGCAACGCAGCGAATAGGGGTCCTGGACCTTGTCGCACTGCTCGTGGGAGCGGGAGATCTCACTGCTCGGGCTGAGCAGGTCGCGGTAGGCCGCGGCCGCATCGATCTGCCCGCGCTGGCCGCGGGCGGCATGGATGCGCGCGTCGAAGGGCGAGCGCGAGCCGAGCATGGCCTCGACGCTGAGGCCGCCGCAGACCAGCGCCGCGCCGAACAGGTCCTCGGCGGCGAACAGCCCGCGCAGGGCGTAGGCGGTGGAGGCCTGAGTGCCGTTGAGGAGGGCCAGGCCCTCCTTGGCGGCCAGAGTCAGCGGCTCCAGGCCGGCCACCGCCAGCGCCTCGACGGCCGTCAGCCATTGGCCCTGATGACGCGCCTTGCCCTCGCCGAGCAGCACCAGTGACATGTGCGCCAGGGGCGCCAGATCGCCCGAAGCGCCCACCGAACCCTTGAGCGGAATATGCGGGTAGACCTCGGCATTGATCAGGGCGATCAAGGCGTCGATCACCTGGCGGCGGATGCCGGAGAAGCCGCGCGCCAGGCTGTTGACCTTGAGCACCATGATCAGCCGGACCAGGTCGTCATCCAGCGGCCGGCCGACGCCGGCGGCGTGGCTCAGAACCAGCGAGCGCTGCAGGTTCTCCAGGTCTTCGCTGGCGATGCGGGTCTGAGCCAGCAGACCGAAGCCGGTGTTGATGCCGTAGACGGTGCGCTTGTCGGCCAGGACCTGCTCGACGCAGGCGACGCTGGCATCGATGGCCGCGGCGGCGCGCTCATCGAGGCTGACGTGCACCGGCTGCTGGTGAACCTGGCGCAGTTGGGCCAGGGTCAGCTGGCCGGGAAGGATATTCAGCGTGCTCATGTTCAGGCTCCTTTGCCCGAGGTGATCATCGGCAGGTTGAGGCCCTGTTCGCGGGCGCAATCGATGGCGATCTGGTAACCGGCATCGGCGTGACGCATCACCCCGGTGGCCGGATCATTGTGCAGCACCCGGGCGATGCGCGCGGCGGCTTCCTCCGTGCCGTCGCAGACGATGACCACCCCGGAATGCTGGGAGAAGCCCATGCCCACGCCGCCGCCGTGGTGCAGCGAGACCCAGGTGGCACCGCTGGCGGTGTTCAGCAGGGCGTTGAGCAGCGGCCAGTCGGACACGGCGTCGGAGCCGTCCTGCATCGCCTCGGTCTCGCGGTTGGGGCTGGCCACCGAGCCGGAGTCCAGGTGATCGCGGCCGATCACCACCGGTGCACTCAGCTCGCCACTGCGGACCATCTCGTTGAAGGCCAGGCCGAGCTTGGCGCGCAGACCCAGGCCGACCCAGCAGATGCGTGCCGGCAGGCCCTGGAAGCTGATGCGCTCGCGGGCCATGTCCAGCCAGCGGTGCAGGTGTTCGTCGTCCGGGATCAGCTCCTTGACCTTGGCGTCGGTCTTGTAGATGTCCTGCGGATCGCCGGACAGCGCGGCCCAGCGGAACGGGCCGACACCGCGGCAGAACAGCGGGCGGATATAGGCCGGGACGAAGCCGGGGAAGTCGAAGGCATGCTCGACGCCCTCTTCCAGCGCCATCTGGCGGATGTTGTTGCCGTAGTCGAAGGTCGGCACGCCCATCTTCTGGAACTCGAGCATGGCGCGCACGTGCACGGCCATGGACTGCTTGGCGGCCTTGACCACCGCCGCCGGCTCGCTCTGCGCGCGGTCGCGGTACTGCTCCCAGGTCCAGCCGATCGGCAGGTAGCCATTGAGCGGGTCGTGGGCGCTGGTCTGGTCGGTGACCATATCCGGACGCACGCCACGTTTGACCAGCTCCGGCAGGATCTCGGCGGCGTTGCCGTGCAGGGCGATGGAGATGGCCTTGCCCTCGGCGCAGTACTTCTCGATGCGCGCCAGGGCGTCGTCCAGATCCTTGGCCTGCTCGTCGACATAGCGGGTCTTCAGGCGGAAGTCGATGCGGCTCTGCTGGCACTCGATGTTCAGCGAGCAGGCGCCGGCCAGGGTCGCGGCCAGGGGCTGGGCGCCGCCCATGCCGCCGAGGCCGGCGGTCAGCACCCACTTGCCGGTGAGATTGCCCTCATAGTGCTGCCGACCGGCCTCGACGAAGGTCTCGTAGGTGCCCTGGACGATGCCCTGGCTGCCGATGTAGATCCAGCTGCCGGCGGTCATCTGGCCGTACATGGCCAGGCCCTTGGCATCCAGTTCGTTGAAGTGCTCCCAGGTGGCCCAGTGCGGCACCAGGTTGGAGTTGGCGATCAGCACGCGCGGGGCGTCCTTGTGGGTGCGGAACACGCCAACCGGCTTGCCCGACTGCACCAGCAAGGTCTCGTCGTCGCTGAGCTGCTTGAGGCTCTCGACGATCTGGTCATAGCACTCCCAGTTGCGCGCGGCGCGGCCGATGCCGCCATACACCACCAGCTCCTTGGGGTTCTCGGCCACCTCGGGGTCGAGGTTGTTCATCAGCATGCGCAGCGGCGCCTCGGTCAGCCAGCTCTTGGCGTTCAACTGGGTGCCGCGCGGGGCGCGGATCTCGACATCGCGGAAACGGCTTGAAGTGCTCACAAGTAATCCTCCTGGGAAAGATCGCCGTCAGCCTGACTAGTTTGACGCGCTACGGCTGGGCATGGGCAAATATAAACATGTATATACAACCTTGATCAAGAAAAAAATTGCACCGCTTGTCGAACAATCCGTCACGTCGACTCACGCCGCCGGTAATACGCCGCCACGCCAGCCTCCGGCGCATCCTCGCCCGCCCCGGCAAAAACGCCATAAACCCATCAAGCATAGGGCATCCAGAAGGAAGCCGGGGGCAAGACAGCTGCCGCGCAAGCAGCGCCACCCAGCCGTCCACTAACTGTTTAGACCGCGAGCACCGATCTTCGACGCCACCATCCGGCCAGGCTCTTTCGTCCAAACCTGTCTATACATGTACGTCTAATCGAGGTATACCTGCCTGCGGCTGCGGCCTTCCACACCCAATAACAAGAGAACCTCCATGAAAAAGCTGTTTTCCGCACTACTGCTCACCACCACCGCCCTGTCCAGCCTCGCCGCCCACGCCGGCGCCATCGACGACGCCGTCAAGCGCGGCAGCCTGCGGGTCGGCATGGACCCGACCTACATGCCCTTCGAGATGACCAACAAGCGCGGCGAGATCGTCGGCTTCGAGGTGGATCTGCTCAAGGCCATGGCCAAGTCTGCCGGGGTCAAGCTGGAACTCGTCTCCACCTCCTACGACGGCATCATCCCGGCCCTGCTGACCGACAAGTTCGACATCATCGGCAGCGGCATGACCCTGACCCAGGAACGCAACCTGCGCATCAACTTCTCCGATCCCTTCATCGTGGTCGGCCAGACCCTGCTGATCAACAAGGAGCTGGAGGGCAAGATCAAGTCGTACAAGGACCTCAACGACGGTCAGTACCGCATTACCTCGAAGATCGGCACCACCGGCGAGATGGTCGCCAAGAAGCTGATCGCCAAGGCCCAGTACCACGGCTTCGACAACGAGCAGGAAGCCCTGCTCGACGTGGTCAATGGCAAGGCCGATGCCTTCATCTACGACGCGCCTTACAACGCCGTGGCGGTGAACAAGGCCGGCGCCGGCAAGCTGGTCTACCTCGACCAGCCGTTCACCTACGAGCCCCTGGCCTTCGGCCTCAAGCGTGGCGACTACGACAGCCTCAACTGGATCAACAACTACCTGCACCAGGCCAGGGAAGACGGAACCTACGCGCGCATCCACGCCAAGTGGTTCAAGAGCGCCGCCTGGCTGAAGGACATGGAATAGCCCGGCAGACCTGCCGCCAAACCACGGCCCGGCCCCGGTTCGGCGGCTTGCGACCCTTAAGCCCGTGATCGAGATCTTCCCCATGAATATGCAGAAAGTATTCGCCCTGCCCTGGCAGGCGCTGACTCGCCAGCCCGCGCCGCGCCAGCGTCGGCGCCCGCGGCAGTGGCCCTGGCACACACTGACCGTGCTGAGCCTGATTGCCCTGGCCTACGCCATCTGGCTGTCCACCTCGATGATCGCCTACGAATGGCGCTGGAACCGCATCCCCCAGTATTTCGTCTACCAGGCCGAGCAGATGCAGCGCGCCAGCGAGCCCGGCCACATCGACTCAATAGAAACGCTCGGGAAAACCGCCCGGGTGACCCTGGCCAGCGACAGTGGCAGCCAGCAGGTGCTGGCGGTCGCCGCCGACAGCCTGCTGCTGGGCGAAGGCGATCTGGTCGACGAAGGCGATGCGCTGGGCTTCACCCGCCACTGGACGGCCGGCCCACTGCTCTGGGGGCTGTGGAACACCCTGTGGATTTCCGTGGTGTCCGGCGCCGCCGGCCTGCTGATCGGCATGTTCACCGGGCTCTGCCGGCTGTCGCCCAACCCGACCCTGCGCGACCTGTCGACGGTCTACGTCGAGGTGGTGCGCGGCACCCCCTTGCTGGTGCAGATCTTCATCTTCTACTTCTTCATCGGCACCGTGCTCAACCTGTCCCGCGAATTCGCCGGGGTGGCCGCCCTCGCACTGTTCACCGGCGCCTACGTCGGCGAGATCGTCCGCGCCGGGGTGCAGTCGATCGCCAAGGGACAGAACGAGGCGGCCCGCTCCCTGGGCCTGAGCGCGCCGCAGGCGATGCGTCATGTGATCCTGCCGCAAGCCTTCAAACGGGTGCTGCCGCCCCTGGCCGGGCAGTTCATCAGCCTGGTCAAGGACACCTCGCTGGTGTCGGTGATCGCCATCACCGAGCTGACCAAGAGCGGTCGCGAGGCGATCACCACCTCGTTTTCCACCTTCGAAATCTGGTTCTGCGTCGCGGCCCTGTACCTGCTGATCAACCTGCCGCTGTCGCAGATCGCCAACCGTCTGGAGCGGAGGCTCGCGCAAAGTGATTAAGGTCCGAGAACTGGTCAAAACCTTCAACGCCCGCGGCCAACTGGTGCGCGCGGTGGATAACGTCGACACCGCCGTGGCCCGGGGTGAAGTGCTGGTGGTACTGGGCCCGTCCGGCTCCGGCAAGTCGACCTTCCTGCGCTGCCTGAACGGCCTGGAGAGCTTCGACTCCGGCTCGGTGAGCATCGACGGCGTCGACCTGGCCGACGCCAGGACCGACGTCAACGCCTATCGCCGCGAGGTCGGCATGGTATTCCAGCACTTCAACCTGTTCCCCCACATGACCGTACTGGAAAACCTCTGCCTGGCGCAGAAGGTGGTGCGCAAGCGCAGCAAGCGCGAGTGCGAGGACAAGGCCCGCGCCCTGCTGGAAAAGGTCGGCATCGCGCAGAAGGCCAGCGAGTACCCCTCGCACCTGTCCGGCGGCCAGCAACAGCGGGTGGCCATCGCCCGCGCCCTGTGCATGGAGCCCAAGGTAATGCTGTTCGACGAACCCACCTCGGCACTCGACCCGGAGATGGTCGGCGAGGTGCTGGACGTGATGAAGACCCTGGCCCTGGAGGGCATGACCATGGTCTGCGTGACCCACGAGATGGGCTTCGCCCGTGAAGTGGCCGATCGCGTGCTGTTCTTCGACCATGGCAAGCTGCTGGAGGACGCCGCCCCCGCGCAGTTTTTCCAGCAACCCCAGGACCCGCGCGCCCAGGCCTTCCTGCGCCAGGTGCTGTAAGCCTAGCGGGAGCCCCGTCGGGGCTCCCTTTTCTCGCCACAGAGCCCGTTAGCGCGGACTCAGCTCGATCAGGCAGCACGCCCCGGGCCCTTCCGCCTGCACCTGCAACTCGAGCAGGCCGCTGCCATGCTCGACCTGCAGGCAGTCGTAGCGCCCCAGGCGGGCATGTCCATCATCACCGATCGTCACCTCCAGCGCCTCGACGGCACTGAACAGCAGCAGCGTGGTCGCCGAACTGAACAGTCGCTGCGGCTGCGCCAGGCTCAGCCATTGCAGGCGCGCGCCGTAGCGCTGCGGCGCGTAGATCAGGTTGAAGTCGCGGATCGCACCATCCAGCAACTCGCAGGTGACCTGGCTGTCGCCGCCGAAGGCAAAGGGGTCCAGCGGCAGCAGCGGCCGCGACGCCAGCCCATCCACCTGCAGGCGCATCCCCGCGCCCTCCAGCACGGTGATCACCCGCTGGTAGCCGGCGAAGGCGGAGAAGCCGCCCGATTCGCCGATATCGGCGATCGACAGGCGCCAGCCGAAACCCTCCAGGCCTTCGCCCTGATCGCGGACGATCTCAAGGGTGCTGCCGCCGCCGTTCTTCCAGAGCATGCGCGGATAGCCGGCTGCCCGATGCAATTGGATCTGACTCATGAACTGAAACGCCCCTCCAGGCGATGGCGCGAGCCCGGATGCAGCAGGCGCGCCGAGGTGACCGCCTGCGCACCGGACCAGGTGCGCCGGCGAATCAACAGACAGGGTTCGCCGCGCTCGATCTGCAGCAGGCGGCACTCCTCGGGTTCGGCGAGGATCGCCTCGACCACGTGCTCGCCCTCGCTCAAAGGCGCGACCCGTGACAGGTAGGCATAGGGCGTGAGCTGGGTGAAATCCTGCTTGAGGTAATCCGGCGCCACGGCCGCATTGACGTAGCGGTCTTCCAACTGCACCGGCACATCGTTCTCGTAGTGCACGATCAGCGAATGAAACACCCGCTGGCCCTCGCGCAGGTCCAGGGCCAGGGCGCGCTCGGGGCTGGCCAGCTCCTCGCCCAGGCGAATCAGCTTGCTGTGGTGGCGATGGCCACGGGCGGCGATCTCGTCGGCGATGTTGTTCACCGCAAACAGCGCCGAGCGCCCCTTGGGTTCGGCGACGAAGGTGCCGACGCCCTGCATGCGCACCAGCAGGCCGTCGCTGGTCAGCTCGCGCAGCGCGCGGTTGATGGTCATGCGGCTGAAGCCCAGCTCCTCCACCAGCTCGCTTTCCGAGGGCACCCGATGATGGGCGGGCCAGGCGCCGCTGTGGATCTGCTGGGTGATCATCTGCTTGACTTGGGCATACAGCGGCGCCGGCGCGTCACTGAGCTGGCCGGCCAGGGCAGCAGGCTTCGAGAGTGGTTTCGCCATGAATTTCTCCTTGTCCGCCGGGCTGGGCAGTTTACGACAGCCTAAAACAGCTGTATATGTATATACAACTAAATACGAGCAGCTAGGTTGATCATTATGCCTGCATTCCACGCCCCCTGCGCACTGCTGCCCCAAGGCTGGGCCGACGACGTTCGCCTGGAAATCGACAGCCAGGGCAACCTGGCAAGCATCAGCATCGGCGCCTCGGCGGAGGGTGCCGAGCGCCTGCATGGCCCGCTGCTGCCGGGCATGCCCAACCTGCATTCGCACGCCTTCCAGCGCGCCATGGCGGGCCTGGCCGAGGTCGCCGGCAACCCCAACGACAGCTTCTGGACCTGGCGCGAACTGATGTACCGCCTGGTCGGCCGGCTGTCCCCCGAGCAGGTCGAGGTGATCGCCAGGCAGCTGTATATCGAGATGCTCAAGGCCGGCTACACCAGCGTCGCCGAGTTCCACTATGTGCATCACGACCCGCAGGGCCAGGCCTACGCCGACCCGGCCGAGCTGGCCCTGCGCATCAGCCAGGCGGCCAGCGACGCCGGCATCGGCCTGACCCTGCTGCCGGTGCTGTACAGCCATTCCGGCTTCGGCGGCCAGCCGGCGAACGAAGGCCAGCGGCGCTTCATCCACGGCAGCGACAGCTACCTGGAGCTGCAGCGGCGCCTGCAAACGGCGTTGCAAGGCAAGGCGCTGCAGCGCCTGGGCCTGTGCTTCCACTCGTTGCGCGCGGTCACCCCCGAGCAGCTGCAGAGCGTCCTCGCCGCCGACAGCGGCGACTGCCCGGTCCATATCCATATCGCCGAACAGCAGAAGGAGGTCGACGACTGCCTGGCCTGGAGCGGCCGCCGTCCCCTGCAGTGGCTGTTCGACAACGCGCCGGTGGACGAGCGCTGGTGCCTGGTGCACGCCACCCATGCGCAGGCCGATGAGGTCGCGGCCATGGCCGCCAGCGGAGCGGTGGCCGGCCTGTGCCTGAGCACCGAGGCCAACCTCGGCGACGGCATCTTCCCGGCGGTGGACTACCTGGCCCAGGGCGGGCGCCTGGGCATCGGCTCGGACAGCCACGTCTCGGTCAGCCTGGTCGAGGAGTTGCGCTGGCTGGAATACGGCCAGCGCCTGCGCGACCAGAAGCGCAACCGCCTGTACCGCAGCGACCAGCCGATGATCGGCCGCAGCCTGTTAGACGCGGCCCTGAACGGCGGCGCCCAGGCCCTGGGACAGCCGGTCGGCGCCCTGCAGGTCGGCCAGCGCGCCGACTGGCTGGTACTGGACGGCGAAGACCCCTATATCGCCACGGCCAAGGACGACGCCATCCTCAACCGCTGGCTGTTCGCCGGCGGCGATCGGCAGATCCGCGATGTCATGGTCGGCGGCCAATGGGTGGTGCGCGACGGCCGCCATGCCGCCGAGGCACAGACCGCCCAGGCATTTGCCCGGGTCCTGCGCGAACTGCTCGGCTAAGGCGCGAACCGGCTATCCGGCGTGCGCCAGATCAGCTCGCCGGTGTCATAGCCCTGCTCGCGCGCCACGCCCAGCAGCTTGTCGCGCAGGGCCGGCGCCACCTCGGGGGTCCGCGCTAGCAGCCACAGGTAGTCGCGGTTCGGGTGGCCCACCAGGGCGACCCGGTAGTCGTCATCCAGATACAGCACCCAGTACTGGCCCCGACTCAGGTTCGGTAGCAGGCGGCTGAACCAGTTGTCGAAGCGTACCCAGAGTTTGTCGGTGCGCCCGGCCTGCTGCGGCACCGCGCGCCCCTCGACCTGCTGCCACTGGTCGGCGGCGGTGCGGCAGCGGTTGCGCACGCCGAGGCTGCCATCTTCCAGCAGGCGGTAATGCGCCTGCGATTGCAGGCAGTGACGCTGAAAGAACATCGGCAGGCGCGCCAGCTCGTACCAGGTGCCCTGGTAGCGCTGCAGGTCGACCCGCGCGACTGTGGCCGGCGGCACCGATCCGCCGGCCGAACTGGCGCAGCCGACGAGCAGCGCCATCCCCAGGAACGCAGTCAACAGGCGCATGGCAGATCCTCTACTTGAGGCCCTTGCCGGAGAACATCAGCACCTTGTCGCCGGCGTACTGCACGCTGATAAGGGTCTGTTCGTCACCCCAGGTACAGCTGGTGATGCCCAGGGCGCCGGCGCATTCGCGGGGTGCGCCGAGCAGCTGCTCGACCTCGGCCTTGCTCATGCCGGCCTGCAACTTCGAATAATTGGCCTGGTTGACCTTGTTGCAGGCGACCAGCAACACGCAGGCCACGATCAGGGCAAGGGGGCGAAACGACATGCAGTAACTCCACTGGCAAAGGTTCGGGCCGGCCCACGCCGGCCCCGGAATGGGTCCGACAGGACGTCAGAAGCGCGAGCCGGGCTCCTCGAGGAAACGCAGTTCTTCCTCGCTCGAGGCGCGACCGAGAATGGCGTTGCGATGGGGAAAGCGGCCGAAGCGGGCGATGATTCGCTGGTGGCGCTCGGCATAGTCCAGGTAGTCGGCGAACAGCGCCCGCTCGCCGGCCGGCGCCGCATCGAGCAGGCGGACGAAGCGGCGCAGCGCCTCGTCCTGCAGCAGCAGATCCTCGGCGTGTTCCAGCACCAGGTAGACGAACACCCGCTGGATCGGCGCCAGCGCCAGCTCCTTGTCGGTGTCCAGCCCGGCGAACACCAGCTCACGGGCGCGGGCGTCGCCAGCGAAGGCAAGCGGGCTGTCGCGATGGAGCATGCGCGGTAGCTGGTCGAGTAGCAGGATCAGCGCCAGCCATCCCTGCGGCTGTTCGGCCCAGTCGCCCAGGCCACCGGCCAGGGCCTGCTCGACCTGGCCAGCGAAGCGCTCGCGCGCCTCGCTGTCCTGACTGTCCTGCTTGCCGAACCACAGCCTGGAACGCGCGGCAGCCACCTCGGCGGCCGTAAGGCCCGGGCCGAACCACCAGTCGAGCAGAGGTTGCCAGGGCGTCGTCATCGCTCACTCCTGATGGTAAGCGGTGACGCGCTCGACTTCCTGCTTGGAGCCGAGGAAAACCGCGACGCGCTGATGCAGGGAGGTCGGCTGGATATCGAGAATGCGCTGGGTGCCATTGGTGGCGGCGCCGCCGGCCTGCTCGATGATGAAGGACATCGGATTGGCTTCGTACATCAGCCGCAGCTTGCCCGGCTTCTCCGGCTCGCGGGCATCGCGCGGGTACATGAACAGGCCGCCACGGGTAAGGATACGGTGCACATCGGCCACCATCGAGGCGATCCAGCGCATGTTGTAGTTCTTCTCCAGCGGTCCGCTCTCGCCAGCCAGCAGCTCGCCGACATAACGCTGCACCGGGGCTTCCCAATGACGCTGGTTGGACATGTTGATGGCGAATTCGGCGGTGGTTTCCGGCACCTTGATGTTGTCATGGGTGAGCACGAAGCTGCCCAGTTCGCGATCCAGGGTGAAGCCCTTGACGCCGTTGCCCAGGGTCAGCAGCAACATGGTCTGCGGGCCATAGATGGCATAGCCGGCGGCGACCTGCTGGGTACCGGGCTGGAGGAAGGCCTCCTCGCCGAGATCGCCGACCTCGCCATTGCGATCCGGGCAGCGCAGCACCGAGAAGATGGTCCCGACCGACACGTTGACATCGATGTTGCTGGAGCCATCCAGCGGATCGAACACCAGCAGGTAGGCGCCTTTCGGGTAGCGACCGGGAATCTGGTAGGCCTTGTCCATTTCTTCCGACGCCATGCCCGCCAGGTGGCCGCCCCACTCGTTGGCCTCCAGCAGGATCTCGTTGGACAGCACGTCGAGTTTCTTCTGCACCTCGCCCTGCACGTTCTCGGTTTCCATGCTGCCGAGCACGCCGCCGAGGGCACCCTTGGACACCTGATGGCTGATCGCCTTGCAGGCCCGCGCCACCACCTCGATAAGGAAACGCAGATCGGCCGGGGTATTGTGGCTGCGGGTCTGTTCGATCAGATAGCGACTCAGGGTAACGCGGGACATGGAAGGCTCCGTGGAGGAAGAAAAATCGCACGCAGTTTACCCCTTTACGGGCCCCAGCGCCTCCGGCCTGGATGGATGGATGAACCTGGCGGGGCGCCGCCTCAGCTCGGCACCCCGAGGCGAACCCGGTTGCGCCCGGTGCGCTTGGCCTCGTAGAGGGCGACATCGGCCGCGTGCAGCAGCTCGTCCAGCGCCTGCCCCTGGGCGGGGTAGACCGCCAGGCCCGCCGACAGCGTCACATGGCGCGGGCCGCTGCGGGTCGGCAACGCACTGGCGGCCAGGCGCTGGCAGATTGCCTCGAGGCGCTTGTGCGCCTCCTCGGCGTCGGCGTTCGGCAGGATCAACAGGAACTCCTCGCCACCGATGCGGAACACCGCGTCCGAGACGCGCAGACTGTCGAGCAGATGCTGGGCCACGGCCTTGAGCACCTCGTCGCCGACCAGATGGCCAAACTCGTCGTTCAAGCGCTTGAAGTGGTCGAGGTCGATCAGCGCCAGCGCCAGCGGCGCCTGCTCGCGCTGGGCGCGGGCCAGTTCACGACCGAAGAACTCGTCCAGGTGACGGCGGTTGTACAGCCCGGTGAGCGGATCACAGAGCGCCTGGTCGCGCAGCTGTTCGTGCAGGCTGGAAATGGTGCGCAGGCGCTCCTCGCTGACCGCCAGCGCTTCGGCCAGCTTCAACTCGCTGAGATGACGCTGGGTGACATCACGCAGGTAGAGCATCTTGCCCAGCAGCACCGGGCCATCGCGGGTGACGCGCTCGATCCCGCGCACGCGCACCTCGAAGTAGCGCGCCGAACTGGTCAGGATCAGCAACTGCTCCCGGCCGGTGTCGGGCTGTGCGGCGATCAGGGCTTGCAGGTCGCGGCCGAACACCGGCCAGTCGCTCAATTTCAGGCCCTGCCACTCGGACTCCAGGCCGGCCAGCTTGAGCGCCTCCGGATTGGCTTCAATCACCCGCCACTGCGGGTCCACCACCAGTACCGGATCGAGCAAGGCCTCGAGCAACAGGTGGCGCGCCACCGGCAGCAGATCGAACAGGCGCACCCCGACGATCAGCCAGGCGAACGCCGCCAGGGTGAAGGCGAAACTGAAGGGGGTCGGATCGAAACCGAACAGCATCCAGCCGAAGCCGACATAGGCGATATTGGCGACCCAGGGCACCGCAGTGACGAACACGAACGCCAGGTAGTGGCGCCGGTACACGCCATAACTGACCGCGGCGGCGCGGATCACGATGCCCATGCAGAAGGCCATGAACAGATAGACATAGACGGCCGCCAGATGGAACAGCGGGCCATGCTGATAGCGAATCGGCGCCCCATGCTCGGCTCCGATCGGCGCGGTGCCCGCCCCGTAGAACAGCCCGTGCCAGGGGTTGCTCAGGGCCATCAACCAGATCAGCAGCGGCGCCAGGGTCAGCCCCAGCAGGCCGCGAGCGGGCAGCGACTGGCGCGCGCTGTTGACATACTGCCAGAGGAAGACTGCCCAGAAGGTCGGCACCGTGACGATCCCCGGCCAGGCCATGGTCGCCCACAGCACCTTGCAGCCGGGCGCTTGCGCGGCCATTTCCAGTGCGGCCGCGAGCATCCACCAGAGACTGGCCGAGTGCATCATGATGAAGCTGTTGCGCCCGGGGAAGTAACGCTGCCGCGCCACCCAGCGACCGAGCAGGATCACGCCGAGACAGACGCCCAGGGTCAGGGCGACGGGGACGCTGAACGCCCAGTCCGAGTTGCTGCACGTCAGCATTGCAGCCCCCGGCGAAATACATCCGCAGGCACCCGGACAACCCCGAAACAGGGCCGCGCAGGGCGCAAGGCCGACAGGGCCAATGCTTCAGCAAGAAGAGAGTCGCGCACTAAGGCCATCCTGACCCGAAATCCCGAACAATCCGCCTAACAGACGTAGGCTGCACACCATACTGCAAAACACCCGACTTTCTTCAGGGTTTTTACCCTGCCTCGAGCGCCCAGCCGCGCCGCGTCCGTCTATAGCCTAGGATGGCCAGCGTCGCCGCACCAGTGGTGCGCGCCACAACCGACCGGCAGATACGCATTCACAAATCCGCCAACCCCGCTATTATCGCCGCCTTCTGCCCACACGAGCCTGACTGGCCCATGAAGAACAACCTGATAGCCGCCGCCGAAATCGACCGCCTGGACACCTGGGCCAAATATTCGGCGGACATGTGCCACAGCTGCATCTCCAGCTGCTGCACGCTGCCGGTCGAGACGCGCATCGGCGATTTGATCCGCATCGGCGTGGTCGACGAGTTCGAGCGCGGCGAGCCGCCGAAGAACATCGCCAAGCGCCTGCAGAAGGAAGGCATCGTCGAGCGCTTCAACCAGAAGTCGGGCGTCTTCACCCTGGTGCGCATGAGCAACAACGATTGCCTGTACCTGGATCGCAAGACGCGCCTGTGCACCATCTACGACAAGCGCCCGGACACCTGCCGCAACCACCCCAAGGTCGGGCCACGGCCGGGCTACTGCGCCTACAAGCCCAAGTAAGCGCACGCCCTGGCGCCTGCGACCCCGGGCTCAGGGCGCATCGGGCCGGCTCCGCAACAGGCTCAGGGCCATCAGCACCAGCAGGCCGACACCGGCGAGCAACACCGCCCAGAGGCCCCAGCGCTTCCAGTCCACGCCCGCTTGCGGCGCGCCAGCGGCCGTCTCGATCGCCTGCGCGGCCGTGGCGACGCCCAGGCTGGCCAGGCGCGCGTCCTGGTAGCCGGGAATCAGGCTGCGCAGCGGCAGATCGGCCGCCTTGCCAGCGGGATTGCCGACCGCCAGCACATAGGGCGGCTCGCCGCGGGCGAGGAACACCACCTGGGTCGGACGGACGCCGACCTGCAGGCTGGGGGTGGCGCTGCCCAGGCCGCCGCCGCGCTCGTCCACCTGCAGGCGCAGCTGCTGCACCGGCGCACCGTACAACTCCAGTTGGTCATGGAGCACTTCCTGGCCGTCCTGCGGCAGGCGATAGAGCAGGCCGCTACCCAGCGGCTGCCAGCGCAGCTTGCCCTCGCGGCGACCGAAGACGCTCACCGGCGCCAGGCTGTTGGCCTGCGCCAGCTCGACGCGCAGGCGCTGCAGCGGCAAGGCCAGGGGCAGGTCCCAGACGAACTCGCCCGGCTTGACGCTGCTGGGCGCCAGCGCCGCCGACCAGGTCAGGGGCGCGACCTCGCCGCTGGCGCTGCGCACCTGCACCGCCAGCAATTGCGGGGCCTGCCGTGGCGTGCGCCAGAGCAGGCGCAGGTAACGCGCGCGGCGCCCTGGCAGGTCGACCTTGCGCTGGTCGATGCGCTCGTCGGCGAACGACAGGCGGGCGATCTGTCCCTCGCCCCAGGCACGCCACTGCAGCAGGTCATCGCTGGCCTCGATGGAAAATCGCTGAAAGCCCTCCTGGTCGGCGCTCCAGTCGAGGATCAACTGGTGCAGCGGCGCCTCGATGGCACTGGTATCGAGCAACCAGCCGCGCAACTCCTGCTGTTCGTCGGCCGGCCCGGTCTCCGCCAAGACCTCGACCAGGGTGCCGCTGGCGCTGCGCTGCACCCGCAGGCCGGGCAGCCCAGTGGCATCGCGGGGCGCACGCAGGGGGAACCACTTCACGGCGTTGTCGGTATAGCCATCGCCCTGGCGTAACCCGCCGCGGCTGAGGGCGTAGGCCAGGGCCTCGCCATTGCCGTTGAACACCCGCAGGTCGCGCAGGTCGGCGTAGCGCGCGGCCAGGTGCAGGCTCATCGGCAATTCCAGGCGGTACCAGGGCCCCTCGCCGCTCAGGGCAAGGGGCACCTGCACGGCATAGTCACCCCGCCCTTCACCCGCGTGCGCCAGCGGTGCGAGTAGCGCCAGCAGCGCCAGCCCCGCCCCGCGCATCAGTGCCAATCCACTCATAGCTGAACCTGCTCCGTTTCTGTAGCGGACCGCCGCGGCGGCAGCGGCGCGAAATAACCGACGACCAACAACAGCACGCCCACCCCGATAAAGGACACGATGCGCTCCAGGCCGCCCTGGTTGCCCAGCTCGACGACGAACAGCTTGACCACCACCACGGCAATCAGCCCCGCGCCCACCAACCACAGCTCGCGGCGCAGGCGCAGGTGGCCGGCGATCATCAAGGCCAGGGCGATCAGGGTCCAGACGATCGACAGGCCGGCCTGCACCTGCATCGACTCGAGCAACGCGTCCGGGCGGTACGGCACGCCGCCCCACTGGTGGGTTGCGCGCAGCACCGCCGTGGTGAGCAGGCCGAACAGCGACACTCCCGCCATCAGCTCGGCCAGACGCCCACCGGCCCAGCGCTCCAGGCGCAGTGGCGCCAGGGCGCCGCAGAGCCAGCGGTAGAGGCCGCCCAAGGTGAGCAGCAGGCCCAGCTCCAGGGGATTAAGCAACGGCAGGTAGGGCAAGGGCTCGGCGGCTCCATCGCTGAAGGCGCAGGCCAGCCAGAACCAGGCCAGCATCAGCAGCGCCAACGGCGCCGCCGCCAGCAGGCGGTACTCGCGCGCATAGGCTGCCACCGGCCAGGGCCATTGCCGCGCCTGCGGCCACGTGGCCATCAGCCACAGATAGGCGCTGGGCAGCAACGCCCAGCCCAGCCAGCGCCAGGCATTGTAGTGCTCCGACAGGAGGTAGAGCAGGTAGCGCAGCTCCAGCGCCAGCACCCCAAGCAGCAGCCAGCAGCCGAGCACATGGGCGGCGCTCAGCGCCCCGGCCGGCAACAGGCCGGCCAGGCGCCGCAGCCCCAGCAGGTGCACGGCGAACAGTGCGGTCCAGCCCAGCCAGCCGAAATTCGCCGCCGGGTGATAGTCCGGGCGCCAGGCGAACAGCAGCACCACCGCGCCCGCCGGCACCAGCAGGGTGCACAGCAATGCCAGGGCCTGCCAGCCGGCGCGCGCGGCGAGCGGCGTCCACAGGGCCACACTGGCCGCGGCCGCCAGCAGCAACAGCGGCGCCTGCAGGGGCGCTGCGGCGAAACGCAGCACCTCGCCGGCCAGGCTCAGCACCCACCAGCCCGCCCCCCACACCAGCAGCAGCTGCGACAGCCGCCCCAGGCCCGGGCGAGTCAATCCGGCGAGCGGCTCGGCACGGGCCTGGCGCTGCAGGCGCCAGGCCCCGACCAGCGCCGCCAGGGCCAGCACCGCCGGGGTCCAGAAGCCGGCATGGGCCAGCGGCCTCAGGCCCTCGCTACCCGACGGGGCGAACAGCAACGGACTGGCCGCCAGGAATGCCAGCCCGGCAAAGGCCTGCAACAGCAGGCCGAAGACGAAACCGGCGCGTTGCTGCAGCTGCAGGCTGAGCCAGACGATCAGCAGGCCGCTGCCGCCCCAGACCGCGCTGGCGCTGCGCCAGGGCAGGACGAACAGCACCGCCAGGTTGACGAACACCAGGCCGACCAGCAGCACCAGCGACAACCCGCGCATCAGGCGCCGATCGACGCTGACCTTGGGATCGCGCGCCGCCAGCAGCATGCCGCCGATCATCGCCAGACCGATCAGCGAGGCCGTCAGCAGGCCACGCCAGCCGGCATCGAACACCTGCGCAGTCGAACTGGCCGTATCCAGCTGGCCGAGGAACAGCGCGCCGCCGAGCAGTTGCACGGCGAAGGCGGCGAACAGGAAGGTGCGTGCCTGGATACGCAGGCCGATCAGCAGCGTGGTCAGGCCGGCGGCGGCCCAACTGATCGCCGTGGCTTCGGCCTGGAAGCACAGCGGCGCGATCAGGTAGACAAAGGCCAGGCCGCTGCCCGCCAGCAGCGGCTGGCCGCGCCGCTCCCAGGCGCTGCTGGCCTCGGCCGGCGCCCGGCGCAACTGCCAGAAACTGAACAGCAGCGCCGCGCCAAGCATCAGCGCCCCCAGCGGCGGCGCCTCCAGCAGGCTGTCCTGGCCCAGGCGCAGATCAGCGAGGAAGGCCAGCCCCGCCCCTGCCTGCAGCAGCAGGGCGAAGGCCCGTGCCAGACGGCGCTGCTGGCGCAGCCCGAGCCAGAAGATGCCGGCGCCCTCCACCGCCCAGGCCGCGGAGGTCCAGCGCGCGTCCAGGCCCAGGGGAATGGCCAGGGTGGCGAACACCACGCCCAGGGCCAGGCAGGTCTCCACCAGCAACAAGGCGCGCCCGGCGGTGCGCCCGGCCAGCAGCCGGGCCAGCCCCAGGTACAGCAGGCCCAGAGCCAGGGCGCTGTAGGCGGCGGCGAACTCGATATGGCGGACCAGCGCGAACTGCAGGCCGAAGCCGATCAGCGGCGGGCCGAACAGCACCGTGGCGTCGACGTAGTCGCCCTGACGCGCCGACCAGCGCAGCAGGGCATCGCGTTCGACCGGGGCGTCGGCGGCCTCGCGCAGCTTGCGCCGGGCGAACAGCAGGCCGATGGCCAGGTACATCAAAAAGAACAGCAGCAGGAAAGGCTCGGTACTGCCCAGCAGCTCGGGTTTATAGGAGCGCAGGCCCCAGGCGAAGCCGATGCCGAAGGTGCCGACGAAGCCGATCAGGTTGAGCAGGCGCCAGGCCCGGAACCAGGCGATGGCGAAGATGCCGGCATTGAGCAGGGCGAAATAGCTGAACAGGGCGACATGATCGCCGCTGCCGGTCGAGGTCAGGATGGGCGCGGCGAAACCGCCTAGGGCGGCCGCGGCGGCCAGGCCCAGGGCATTCTGCAGCACCGCCAGGATCGCCGAGCAGACCGTCACCACCAGCAACAGGGCGAACGCCATCCGCGGCTCGAGCAACGGATGCAGGCGCATGGCGGCGAAGACCGTCAGGTAGAGCACGGCGATGCCCGTGCCCTGCAGCACCAGGGCATAGCCCGGGTTGCGCCGACGCAGCCACCAGCCCAGGCCGAGCAAGGCGATGGCGCTGGCCGCCACCCCGGCATAACGCAGCTGCACCGGCACCACCATGCCCTCGGTGGCGTAGCGCAACAGGAAGGCCAGGCCGAGGAACAGCAGCAGCACGCCGACGCGCAGCAGCGTATTGCCGCCGAGCAGCCAGTCCTTGGCGGCGGCGAACGCCCGCTCGACCAGGGTCGGCTGACGGGGCTTGGCCGGGGCAGCGGGCGCCTGTTCGCGCCAAGCATCGGCCGGCGCCGGCTCGGGCTCGGGCTCGGGCTCGGCAGCGACCACAGGCTCCGGCGCCTCACCGGGCAAATCCCAGCTCAGTTCGCCAGCGCTTGGCGCCTGCACATCCGGCTGAGGCGCGGCGGCCGCCGGCGCCGCTTCCGGCTCGGCGGGGGGTGGCTGGTGCGCTGCCTGACGGGCGGTCTCGGCCGCCTCCACGCCGGCCGCAGCGGCTGCGCTCGCAGCGCCCTGCTCGACCTTGAGCAGGCGCTCGTGAATCGCCGTGGTACCGCGCTCGAAGCGCTCGGCAAAGCCTTTCAGCTGCGCACTCAGGACCGCGTTCTGCCGCTCCAGCCTGAACAGTTTCAAGGCCTGGCCCAGGCTCAGCCCCAGCAGCCCGCCGAGCAAGGCAGCCACCAGGGACTCGCCGCCCAGCGCCCCCGCCAACAGGCCAACCAGCATGAAGATCCATTGCATGCAGTGCTTCCTACCCAGTTTGAGATCCCATCGTCCGCCAATCGACACATCTGGCCGATGCCCGCGTACGGGGAGGCAGTATAGGGGCCGCCCCCCTGCTTACCCAGGAAGACGCCTGCCAACTGCGTCCCAGGCACAATGAATAGCCGCTCGCCCGGTAGAACGGCATGCTCGCCAACCGCCTCCTGACCATCGCGGCCCACATACAGGAGGCTGGCGTACCCGCGCGACTGCCCCGCGACGGCTCAACACACGGCCCCTCGCCCACACTCGACCATCCTTCGCTGCGGAATCGTCCGGCATGCACGAACCCAAAGATCAGGCCATCCAGACCAGCGTGGCCACGGCGTTGCTGGGCAGCATCCTGGTCATGTTGCCCTGCGGCCTGGTGCTTTTCCTGCTGGCCGGCGACTGGCTGCGCGCCGAGCGTACCGCGCTGCTGGCCCTGGTGCTGGGCCCGGCAGCGCCGTTGCTACGTCGCGAGCTGATGCGCCAGATGGGCGGCGAGCTGAGCTATGTCAGCCCGCCCGGAGAAGGCGCGACCTTCCACGCCGACTTCCTCCTGCGCGAGCCGGGCTAAGCCGGCAGGCAAGAAAAAACCCCCGCCGGCCTGCGCCGACGGGGGTTTTTCATTCAGCCTGACGAATCAGACCTTGGCTTTCTTGGCCGCGCGGGTGCGCTCGCCTTCGTCCAGGATCTTCTTGCGCAGACGGATCGACTTCGGCGTGACTTCGCACAGCTCGTCGTCCTGGATGAACTCCAGGGCCTGCTCCAGGGTGAAACGAACCGGCGGCACCAGCGCGATGGTTTCGTCCTTACCCGAAGCACGCATGTTGTCGAGCTTCTTGCCCTTGGTGGGGTTCACGCCCAGGTCGTTGTCGCGGCTGTTCAGACCGACGATCTGACCGTTGTAGATTTCCTGGCCGTGCTCGACGAACAGCTTGCCGCGCGCCTGCAGGGTTTCCAGGGAATAGGTCAGGGCCTTGCCGGTATCGATCGAAACCAGTACGCCGTTCTGACGGCCGGACATGTGGCCGGACTTCATGACGTCGTAACGGTCGAAGATCGAGGTCAGGATGCCAGCACCGTTGGTCAGGGTCAGGAACTGGTTACGGAAACCGATCAGACCGCGAGCCGGGATGTTGTACTCCAGGCGAACACGGCCCTTGCCATCCGGCACCATGTTGCTCAGGTCGCCCTTGCGCAGGCCCATTTCTTCCATGACCTTGCCCTGAGCCTCTTCCGGGATGTCGATGGTGACGTTCTCGAACGGCTCATGCTTGACCCCGTCGACTTCACGGATGATCACTTCCGGACGGCCTACGCCCATCTCGAAGCCTTCGCGGCGCATGTTCTCGATCAGTACCGACAGGTGCAGCTCACCACGGCCGGAGACCTTGAACTTGTCGGCCGAGTCGCCTTCTTCGACGCGCAGGGCGACGTTGTACAGCAGCTCTTTGTCCAGACGCTCCTTGATATTGCGGCTGGTGACGAACTTGCCTTCCTTGCCGCAGAACGGCGAATCGTTGACCTGGAAGGTCATGGAAACGGTCGGCTCGTCGACGGTCAGCGGCTTCATCGCTTCGACGTTGTTGATGTCGCACAGGGTGTCGGAGATGAACAGCTCATCGAAGCCGCTGATGCAGACGATGTCGCCGGCGGTGGCTTCGTCGACGTCCACGCGGTGCAGGCCGTGGTGGCCCATCAGCTTGAGGATACGGCCGTTGCGCTTCTTGCCTTCGGTGTCGATGGCGACGACCGGGGTGTTCGGCTTGACGCGACCGCGGGCGATACGGCCAACGCCGATGATGCCCAGGAAGCTGTTGTAGTCCAGTGCCGAGATCTGCATCTGGAACGGGCCGTCGATGTCGACCTGAGGAGCCGGTACGTGGTCGACGATGGCCTGGTACAGCGGGGTCATGTCTTCGGCCATGGCGGTGTGGTCGAGACCGGCGATACCGTTCAGGGCCGAGGCGTAGACGACCTGGAAGTCCAGCTGCTCTTCGGTCGCGCCGAGGTTGTCGAACAGGTCGAAGATCTGATCCAGCACCCAGTCAGGACGGGCGCCCGGACGGTCGACCTTGTTGATCACCACGATCGGCTTCAGACCGGCTTCGAAGGCCTTCTTGGTCACGAAGCGGGTTTGCGGCATCGGGCCGTCTTGAGCGTCGACCAGCAGCAGTACGGAGTCGACCATCGACATCACGCGCTCGACTTCACCGCCGAAGTCGGCGTGGCCGGGGGTGTCGACGATGTTGATGCGGTACTCGTTCCAGCGGATGGCGGTGTTTTTCGCCAGGATGGTAATGCCGCGCTCTTTTTCCTGGTCGTTGGAGTCCATCACGCGCTCGTCGTTGAGCTCGCCGCGCTCCAGGGTGCCGGATTGACGCAGGAGTTTGTCTACCAGGGTGGTCTTACCGTGGTCGACGTGGGCGATGATGGCGATGTTACGTAGATTTTCGATCACTGTTGTATCTCGATCAGAGGATTCGGTGTGCCGCGTAGTCTAGGCGGCGAGTATGAAGAAACGGGGTATCAACTCGGCAGCCGGTCGGGGGGGCGATGACGGATGCTGCCGCCATTGAGCCCCGGGGTCTTATGTCGGACGATAAACGCGCACATTGGCATGCCCCTCGTTCAACAGGTGATGGGCATGCAGGCGACTCATCACGCCCTTGTCGCAATACAGCAGGTACTGGCGCGTGTCATCGAGCTCCTTGAACTTGCTGTTCAGGGCATAGAACGGCAGCGCCTGCACCTCGATGCCGGGCAGCTCCAGCGGCTCGTCCTCGGCGGCGTCGGGGTGACGGATATCGATGATTACCTGGCCGGCCAGAGCCTCGCCGACTTCCTCGACCTGCACGTCCTTGCCCAGCTCGTCGATCACCTTGTCGATCGGCAGCAGGGTGGCGCGCTCCAGGGCGCGCTCGAGGATCGCCATATCGAACTGTCGCTCTTCGTATTCGATACGCGCCGGCTTGGCCTTGGTGGTCGGGTTCACCGAGATCACCCCGCAGTATTCGGGCATGTGCTTGGCGAACTCGGCGGTGCCGATCTGGTAGGCGGTGTCGATGATGTCCTGCTTGTGGCTGGCGATCAGTGGGCGCAGCACCAGCTTGTCGGTGGCCGAGTCGATCACCGACAGGTTCGGCAGGGTCTGGCTCGACACCTGGCTGATCGCCTCGCCGGTGACCAGGGCATCGATCTGCAGCCTCTCGGCCATACGGGTGGCGGCGCGCAGCATCATGCGCTTGAGGATCACGCCCATCTGGCTGTTGTCGACCTTGCCGAGGATCTCGCCGAGGACTTCCTCGAAGGGCACGCTGATGAACAGCACGCGCTGCGAGCGGCCGAACTTCTGCCACAGGTAGTGGGCAACCTCCATCACCCCCAGCTCGTGGGCACGGCCACCGAGGTTGAAGAAACAGAAGTGGGTGATCAGGCCGCGGCGCATCATCTGATAGGCCGCCACGGTGGAATCGAAGCCGCCGGACATCAGCACTAGGGTCTGCTCCAGCGATCCCAGCGGGTAGCCGCCCAGGCCGTTGTGCTGGCGATGGACGATAAACAGGCGCTGGTCGCGAATCTCCATGCGCACCTCGACCTCGGGCTTCTTCAGGTCGATACCGGCGGCGCCGCACTGCTGGCGCAACTGGCTGCCGACGTAGCGTTCGACATCCATCGAGCTGAAACTGTGCTTGCCGCCGCGCTTGCAGCGCACCGCGAACACCTTGCCCGGCAGCTGGTCGGCGAAATGCAGCTTGCACTTGTCCAGCACATCGTCGAAATCGCCCAGCGGATACTCGTGGACTTCGAGGAACTGGCCAATGCCCGGCGTGCAGCGCAGCCGCTCGATCATCTCCTGCAGCAGCTTGGGCTGGTCGAGCGCGGTTTCCACCTCGAGGTTGTCCCAGACGCCACTGACCTGCAGCTGCGGGTCGAGGTCACGCAACACCAGGCGAATGTTCTTCGCCAACTGCCGGATGAAATGCTTGCGCACCGGCCGGCTCTTGATGGTGATTTCCGGGAAGACTTTAACAATCAGTTTCATGAAAACAGCGCGCGCCGAGGCAACCAAAAAACAGGGGCGCGGATTATAGCGGAAATTGTTCAAGCTTTGACCAAAAATCCCACAGACGGCGCACAGAGCACCGCAATGGTGCGCAGTCGAATTAAATTGACCCAACTTGGTGCAAATATTTCCCACGAAGCGCAGCGCAACCCCCGCCACGCCTGAGTTTCAGCACCTCAGCCCAACTCGGGGCACTGGCATGCAATTTGCTCCCTTGTGAGGCAGGTTGTCCTGGCGGACTATCCCGCCGGGCTTCACCGAACTATCGAGGGCTCACCGATCCGAGCCTTATCCATCTGGAGGACAGCATGTCGAAGTCGATTCAACTGATTAAAGAACACGACGTGAAGTGGGTTGACCTGCGCTTCACCGATACCAAGGGCAAGCAACACCACGTCACCATGCCCGCGCGCGACGCCCTGGACGAAGACTTCTTCGAGCACGGCAAGATGTTCGACGGCTCCTCCATCCACGGCTGGAAAGGCATCGAAGCCTCCGACATGATCCTCATGCCGGTCGACGACACCGCCGTGCTGGACCCGTTCACCGAAGAACCGACCCTGATCCTGGTCTGCGACATCGTCGAGCCGAGCACCATGCAGGGCTACGACCGCGACCCGCGCTCGATCGCCAAGCGCGCCGAGGAATTCCTCAAGTCCACCGGCATCGGCGACACCGTATTCGTCGGCCCGGAGCCTGAGTTCTTCATCTTCGACGAAGTGAAGTTCAAGTCCGACATCTCCGGCTCCATGTTCAAGATCTTCTCCGAGCAGGGTTCCTGGATGACCGACCAGGACGTCGAAGGCGGCAACAAGGGCCACCGCCCGGCAGTAAAAGGCGGCTACTTCCCGGTTCCGCCGTGCGACCACGACCACGAAATCCGTACCGCCATGTGTAACGCCATGGAAGAGATGGGTCTGGTCGTCGAAGTACACCACCACGAAGTGGCCACTGCCGGCCAGAACGAAATCGGCGTGAAGTTCAACACCCTGGTCGCCAAGGCTGACGAAGTTCAGACCCTGAAGTACTGCGTGCACAACGTCGCCGATGCCTACGGCAAGACCGCCACCTTCATGCCCAAGCCGCTGTACGGCGACAACGGCTCCGGAATGCACGTGCACATGTCCATCTCCAAAGATGGCAAGAACACCTTCTCCGGCGAAGGCTATGCCGGCCTGTCCGATACCGCCCTGTACTTCATCGGCGGCATCATCAAGCACGGCAAGGCGCTGAACGGCTTCACCAACCCGTCGACCAACTCCTACAAGCGTCTGGTCCCGGGCTTCGAAGCGCCGGTCATGCTGGCCTACTCGGCCCGCAACCGCTCCGCCTCGATCCGCATCCCGTACGTCGCCAGCCCGAAAGCCCGCCGCATCGAGGCGCGCTTCCCGGATCCGGCTGCCAACCCCTACCTGGCCTTCGCGGCCCTGCTGATGGCTGGCCTGGACGGCATCCAGAACAAGATCCACCCCGGCGATGCCGCCGACAAGAACCTGTACGATCTGCCGCCGGAAGAAGGCAAGCTGATCCCGCAGGTCTGCGGCAGCCTGAAGGAAGCCCTGGAAGAACTGGACAAGGGCCGCGCGTTCCTGACCAAGGGCGGCGTCTTCTCCGACGACTTCATCGATGCCTACATCGAGCTCAAGAGCGAAGAAGAAATCAAGGTGCGCACCTTCGTGCACCCGCTGGAATACGACCTGTACTACAGCGTCTAAGCCAGCCGATCGCCGCCTGGCGGCGTGATGCTCGAGGCCTCCCCGGCAGCCGCCTGGGAGGCCTTTTTTGTGGTCGGCAGTCACAGCCCGACGGCGGCGAACTTGCCAGCACCGCCCACCAGTGCAAGTCTAAGCAGCATACGTACCGGGAGAATGGCCATGCGCCGCCTACTGTCCTGCCTGCTGTTGTGCCTGGCCCTGCCGGCCGGCGCGCAGATATATAAATACACCGACGCCAACGGCAACACGGTGTTCACCAACCAGCCCCCCCAAGGCGTGCCGACCGAAAATATCGAGCTGGCGCCGACCAACAGCGTGCAGATGCAGGCACCGAGCACGCCGCCGCAGCCGAGCACAAACAGCGAGCAGGCCACGCCCTATCGCACCCTGCAATTGAGCGGTGTACCCGAAGACGGTGCCGTGCGCGCCAACGCCGGCGACTTCAGCGTCGCCGTACAACTGGACCCACCGCTGTCGCCCAGCCATCGCCTGCGCCTGCTGCTCGACGGCCAGCCCTACGACCAACCCAGCACCAGCACCCTGCGGCAACTGGAGAATATCGCCCGCGGCGAGCACAGCCTGGCAGTCGAGGTACTCAGTGGCGGCAAGTCGGTTCAACAAAGTGAGGCCATCACCTTCACGGTACAGCGCATAAGTCTGAACAGTCCTGCGCGGAGCGCGCCTTGAGCCCGACACCGAATAACCTGCGCCGCATATTGCTCTGCCTGCTCGTGCTCGCTCAGGGCGCCCTGGCCGAGGTCTACACCTACGTCGATGCCGCTGGCAATCGGGTGTTTACCGACAAGCCCGGGGTCGGCAATGCCCAGCGGGTGACCATCGCCCCATCCAACAGCATGAGCCTGAGCCCGCCCGGCCCGGCGCCCACTGCGCCGCCCAACGAAGCGCCCGCGCCCGCGCCGAGCTACCAGCTGCTGCGCATCCTGCTGCCGGAGCCCGACGCCAGCGTGCGCGACAGCGCCGGCAACCTGCTCGTCACCGCCATCAGCGAGCCGGGCCTGCACCCGGGGCACGGCTATCGCCTGCTGGTCGACGGCCAAGTCATTGGCGAGCCGGGCCGCAGCCCGGTGTTTACTCTGGAGAACCTCGATCGCGGCACCCACCAGCTGGCAGTGGAGATCGTCGACGCCCAGGGCCGCATCGTCGAGCGCACGCCGAGCCAGCCGCTGCACATGCTGCGCATTTCCCTGGCCCAGAAGCGTCAGGCCAATCCCTGCCGGAGGGACGACTACGGGGTCCGCCCCGAATGCCCACTGAAGGACAAGCCCGCGCAAAAGCGCGATATTCCCTTCGTCCCCTTCCTCTGATCCGGCCAGCGCACCACTTCGGTGCGCCATGACGGTCCCCGCGCTATAGTCTCCCCGTTTTGGTTCGCTCGCCCGCCCCAACGAGGAGCCGAAATACCGCTCAGGCCGCCTACTGGCGTGATCACGCGCGTCTTTTCGGGGCTTTGGTTTGCTTCTTGCATTTTTATTTCCATTGCCGGAAAGCCCTAGCCTATGACCATTAATGACGCACTGCACCGCCTGCTGCTCGACAACCTGACCACCGCGACCCTGCTGCTCAATGCCGAACTGCGCCTTGAGTACATGAACCCGGCGGCGGAGATGCTGCTGGCCGTGAGCGGCCAACGCAGCCATGGGCAGTTCATCAGCGAGCTGTTCACCGAGTCGGCCGAAGCCCTGGGGGCATTGAGCCAGGCCGTCGAACAGGCACACCCGTTCAACAAGCGCGAGGCGGTGCTGACCTCGGTCACCGGTCAGACCCTGACTGTCGATTACGCGGTGACGCCGATCATCAATCGCGGCCAGACCCTGCTGCTGCTGGAAGTGCACCCACGCGACCGCCTGCTGCGCATCACCAAGGAAGAGGCCCAGCTGTCCAAGCAGGAAACCACCAAGCTACTGGTGCGCGGCCTGGCCCACGAGATCAAGAACCCGCTCGGCGGCATTCGCGGCGCCGCCCAGCTGCTGGCCCGCGAACTGCCCGAAGAGAGCCTGCGCGACTACACCAACGTGATCATCGAAGAGGCCGATCGCCTGCGTAACCTGGTAGACCGCATGCTCGGCTCGAACAAGCTGCCGTCGCTGGCGATGACCAACGTGCACGAGGTGCTGGAACGGGTCGCCAGCCTGGTCGAGGCAGAAAGCCAGGGCGGCATCACCCTGGTGCGCGACTACGACCCGAGCATTCCCGACCTGATGATCGACCGCGAGCAGATGATCCAGGCCGTGCTCAACATAGTGCGCAACGCCATGCAGGCGATCGCCAGCCAGAACGAACTGCGCCTGGGCCGCATCACCCTGCGCACCCGCACCCTGCGCCAGTTCACCATCGGCCATACCCGTCACCGCCTGGTGGCCCGGGTGGAAATCATCGACAACGGCCCGGGCATCCCCGCCGAACTGCAGGACACCATCTTCTATCCCATGGTCAGCGGACGTGCCGAAGGCACCGGTCTTGGCCTGGCCATCACCCAGAACATCATTAGTCAGCACCAAGGTCTGATCGAGTGCGAGAGCCATCCTGGCCACACCCTGTTCTCGATCTTCCTGCCGCTGGAACAAGGAGTAACTCCGTCATGAGTCGCAGTGAAACCGTATGGATAGTCGACGACGACCGTTCCATCCGCTGGGTCCTGGAAAAAGCCCTGCAACAGGAGGGCATGAGTACCCAGAGTTTCGACAGCGCGGACGGCGTGCTCGGCCATCTCAGCCGCCAGCAGCCCGACGTGATCATCTCCGACATCCGCATGCCCGGCTCCAGCGGCCTGGATCTGCTGGCGCGGATTCGCGAGCTGTACCCACGCCTGCCGGTGATCATCATGACCGCGCATTCGGACCTGGACAGCGCCGTGGCCTCCTATCAGGGCGGCGCCTTCGAGTACCTGCCCAAACCCTTCGACATCGACGAAGCGGTGTCTTTGGTCAAGCGCGCCAACCAGCACGCTCAGGAGCAACAGAGCCTGGCCGCGCCGGTCGAACAACCGCGCACCCCGGAGATCATCGGCGAGGCGCCGGCTATGCAGGAGGTGTTCCGTGCCATCGGCCGCCTCTCCCACTCGAACATCACGGTACTGATCAACGGCGAGTCGGGCACCGGCAAGGAGCTGGTCGCCCACGCCCTGCACCGCCACAGCCCGCGCGCGGCCTCGCCCTTCATCGCCCTGAACATGGCGGCCATTCCCAAGGACCTGATGGAATCGGAGCTGTTCGGCCACGAGAAGGGCGCCTTCACCGGCGCCGCCAACCAGCGCCGCGGCCGCTTCGAGCAGGCCGACGGCGGCACCCTGTTCCTCGACGAGATCGGCGACATGCCGGCCGATACCCAGACCCGCCTGCTGCGGGTACTGGCCGACGGCGAGTTCTACCGGGTCGGCGGCCACACCCCGGTCAAGGTCGACGTGCGCATCATCGCCGCCACCCACCAGAACCTGGAAAACCTGGTGCAGGACGGCAAGTTCCGCGAGGACCTGTTCCACCGCCTGAACGTCATCCGCATTCACATCCCACGCCTGTCCGACCGCCGCGAGGACATTCCCACCCTGGCCCGGCACTTCCTGGCCCGCGCCGCGCTGGAGCTGGCGGTGGAGCCCAAGCTGCTGAAGAGCGAGACCGAGGACTATCTGCAGCAGCTGCCCTGGCCGGGCAACGTGCGTCAGCTGGAGAACACCTGCCGCTGGATCACGGTGATGGCCTCGGGTCGCGAGGTGCACATCGACGACCTGCCGCCGGAATTGCTCAACCAGCCGCAGGACAGCGCGCCGGCGAGCAACTGGGAGCAGGCCCTGCGCCAGTGGGCCGATACCGCCCTGGGCCGCGGCCAGTCGAACCTGCTCGACAGCGCGGTGCCGGCGTTCGAACGGATCATGATCGAGACGGCTCTCAAACACACCGCCGGCCGGCGCCGCGACGCCGCCCTGCTGCTGGGCTGGGGGCGCAACACCCTGACGCGCAAGATCAAGGAGCTGGGGATGAACGTCGACGGCGGCGAGGATGACGACAACGACGACGCCTGAAGCGTCCCCCGGCAAAGCAGAAGCGGGCCTCGTGCCCGCTTTTTCGTTTCCGGTCGAATGCGCCATATCGGCGCCCTGCCACAGCAGGATGCACTCAAGCAGTTCAGCCCTGCGGCAGCCGCGAGCAGCAACAACCCCTCACCGATTGGCTGCAGGCCCCGCCCTCACTGGGCTCCAGCAAAAAATTAAAAGTTGGCACGCGCCCTGCAGTGATTACAGCAATCCCAGTTTCGGGGACCTTGGTACAGGCAGGCCGGGGAATCCCCTCTTTTATTCGTAGACCAGGCTGAGCGTCAGCCGCCAGCGCCCGCCCTGCTCCTCGGCACGCCACTCGGCGCGCAGCGGGCGGGCCGCCACGATCCGCAACTCCAGCTCGCGCCGCTGGCGCCTAATTCGCCAATTGACCCGCTTGCCCTCCAGCCATAGCTGGCCTTCACGCTCGCGGCCAAAGCTCTCGACCCGCAGGATGACGGCGCCGGACAGCTGGCTGACGTGCACCCTCGGCTCGACATCGAACGCCAATGCCAGCCCGCCATCGAGCACCTCCACCGCCCTCAGCCACTGCGGGTCCGGCTGCAGCATGCGCCCGATCATCAGCCCGATCAGAAAGCCGAACAGCGCCAGGGAAGCGATCACCCGCACCCAGGGCCGCGCTCGCTCGCCGCTATCAGGAGTAGAATGCTGGCCGTCTTCAGGCCCGGAGCCGCGCATGTTTCACGTGATCCTCTTTCAACCGGAAATTCCGCCGAATACCGGCAACATTATCAGGCTCTGCGCCAACAGCGGCTGCGACCTGCACCTGATCGAACCCCTGGGTTTCGAGTTGGACGACAAGCGCCTGCGTCGCGCCGGACTCGACTACCACGAGTATGCGACCCTCAAGCGTCACCCCGACCTGGAGACCTGCCTGCAGAGCCTCGGCCAGCCCCGCGTATTCGCCTTCACCACCAAGGGCTCGCAGGCGTTTCATCAGGTCAGCTACCGCCCCGGCGATGCCTTCCTGTTCGGCCCGGAGAGTCGCGGCCTGCCCGCCGACATTCGCGATGCCCTGCCCGCCGAACAACGCCTGCGCCTGCCGATGCGCGAGGGTTGCCGCAGCCTCAACCTGTCCAATACCGTCGCCGTGGCGGTGTACGAGGCCTGGCGGCAACAGGGCTTTGCCATGGCCGAGTGAAGCGGCGACAGACGCGCACAAAAAAACGCCCCGTGGGGCGTTTTTTTGTGCGCGAGCGAACACTCAGTGGGTCGGCGCGGTTTCGGCCGGCTGCTGCTGCATGCGCTGCAGTTCCTGCGCGTAGAGCGCATCGAAGTTCACCGGCGCCAGCATCAGGGCCGGGAAGGAGCCACGCACCACCAGGCTGTCGAGGGTCTCGCGCGCGTAGGGGAACAGGATGTTCGGGCAGAAGGCGCCCAGGGTGTGGCTCATGGAGGCGGCGTCCAGGCCCTTGATCAGGAAGATGCCGGCCTGCTGCACCTCGGCGATGAAGGCGGTTTCCTCGCCGTTCTTCACGGTGACGGAGAGGGTCAGCACCACTTCGTGGAAGTCGCCATCGAGCGGCTTCTGCCGGGTATTGAGGTCAAGGGCAACACTCGGGGACCACTCCTGGCGGAAGATCTCCGGGCTCTTCGGCGCCTCGAAAGACAGGTCGCGGACATAGATGCGCTGCAGGGAAAACTGCGGAGTCTGTTCGCCCTGAGCGGCGCCGTTGCTAGCTTGTTCAGTCATGGCAAAGCCTTCTTGTCGTAGGTACTGATGGATAGGGGAGGGTTAAGCCTCGAGCAGCGCGTCCAGCCGGCCGGCGCGCTCCAAGGCATAGAGATCGTCGCAGCCACCGACATGGGTGTTGCCGATCCAGATCTGCGGCACCGAGGTGCGCTGCGCCTTGCGGGTCATCTCGGCACGCACGTCCGGCCTGCCGTCGACCTTGATTTCCTGGTAATCGACCCCCTTATGGCCAAGCAGTTGCTTGGCTCGCACGCAATAGGGGCACCAATCGCTGGAGTAGATGACGACGCTGGGCATGTCACTTCACAACCGGCAGGTTATCGCCGCGCCAGGTGGCGATGCCACCGGACAGCTTGGCCACGTCGAAGCCGGCCTTCTTCAGCTCGCGACTGACCGAACCGGCATGCTGGCCCATGGCATCGACCACGACCAGGGTCTTGCTCTTGTGCTTTTCCAGTTCGGCCATGCGGCTGGCCAGCTTCTCGTAGGGGATGTGCAGGGCACCGGTGATGTGGCCGGCGGAGTAATCCTTCTGCGCCCGTACATCGAGCACCACGCCCTGCTCGCTGTTGATCAGTGCGGTCAGCTCGCGGCTACTCAGGCTCTTGCCGCCCTTGTTCAGCTCGCTGGCGAGCAACAGGCCCAGCAGGACGACGAACGCTCCGCTCAGCGCATAGTGGTTGGTGACAAATTCAATCAAGTTGGCAAGCATTGTGCGGTTCCGGGACGGTAAAATGCCCGCCAGTATACACAGCCCCACAGATCGACCACAGCCCGCCCGGCGGTGACGGGGTCGGCAGCAGGCCGTAAAATGCCTGACCTTTTTTGCCTTCACAGACAGCGAGCCAGCTTTATGAGCGCCACGCCCAAGCCTTTGGTCCTGATCATCCTCGATGGCTTCGGCCACAGCGACAACCCCGAGTACAACGCCATCCACGCCGCCAACACGCCGGTCTACGACCGCCTGTGCGCCAGCCAGCCGCATGGCCTGATCTCAGGCAGCGGCATGGACGTCGGCCTGCCGGACGGGCAGATGGGCAACTCCGAGGTCGGCCACATGAACCTCGGCGCCGGCCGCGTGGTGTATCAGGACTTCACCCGGGTGACCAAGGCGATCCGCGACGGCGAGTTCTTCACCAACCCGGCGATCACCGCTGCGGTCGATCAGGCGGTGGGCGCAGGCAAGGCCGTGCACATCCTCGGCCTGCTCTCCGATGGCGGCGTGCACAGCCATCAACAGCATATCGCCGCCATGGCCGAACTGGCGGTTCGCCGCGGTGCCGACAAGGTCTACCTGCACGCCTTCCTCGACGGCCGCGACACCCCGCCGAAGAGCGCGCAATCCTCGATCGAGCTGCTCGACGCCACCTTCGCCAAGCTCGGCAAGGGCCGCATCGCCAGCCTGATCGGCCGCTATTTCGCCATGGACCGCGACAATCGCTGGGACCGGGTCGAGCAGGCCTACAACCTGATCGTCGACGGCCGGGCCCAGTACCATGCCGCCGACGCCAGCGCCGGCCTGCAGGCCGCCTATGCGCGCGGGGAGAGCGACGAGTTCGTCAAGGCCACCGCCCTCGGCGAACCGGTCAGGGTGGAGGACGGCGACGCCGTGGTGTTCATGAACTTCCGCGCCGACCGAGCCCGGGAACTGACCCGCGCCTTCGTCGAGCCCGGCTTCGCCGAGTTCGATCGGGTACGCGTGCCGCAACTGGCCGACTTCGTCATGCTCACCCAGTACGCGGCGAGCATCGCGGCGCCCAGCGCGTTCAAACCCGAGCCGCTGACCAACGTGCTCGGCGAATACCTGGCGAAGAATGGCAAGACCCAGTTGCGCATCGCCGAGACCGAGAAGTATGCCCACGTCACCTTCTTCTTCTCCGGCGGCCGCGAAGAGCCGTTCGAGGGCGAGGAGCGCATCCTGATTCCCTCGCCGAACGTCGCCACCTACGACCTGCAGCCGCAGATGAGCGCCCCCGAGGTGACCGACAGGATCGTCGAGGCCATCGAACAGCAGCGCTACGATGTGATCGTGGTCAACTACGCCAACGGCGACATGGTCGGTCATACCGGCGTGTTCGCCGCGGCGGTGCAGGCCGTGGAATGCCTGGACCAGTGCGTCGGCCGCATAGTCGCGGCCCTCGACAAGGTCGGCGGCGAGGCATTGATCACCGCCGACCACGGCAACGTCGAACAGATGGAAGACGCCTGCACGGGCCAGGCGCACACCGCCCATACCTGCGAGCCGGTGCCCTTCATCTATGTGGGCAAGCGCCAGGTCGCCCTGCGCGAAGGCGGCGTGCTGGCCGACGTGGCACCGACCATGCTGACCCTGATGGGCCTGCCGGTTCCCGCGGAAATGACCGGCCGCTCGATCATCGAGTTGCAGTGACCTCGGACAGGACGGCGCCAGCCGCCACGAAAGCGTGCCGGCGCCCCGCTGCCTGCAGCTTGCCGCCGCTTTTTTAGGCATACTAGGGGCGTCTTCCGCCCCGGTATGGCTGCTCCCATGTTTCGCGCCCTCTTCCTCATCCTGCTGACCACCGTGCTCGTCCCGGCCTTCGCCGACGAGAAAGCCGATGCTCAGAAGCAACTGGAGGCCGCCCGCAGCGATGTGGCCGAGCTGAAGAAGCTGCTGGAGAAGCTGCAGCAGGAGCAGTCGGGCGTGCAGCAGGACCTGCAGAAAACCGAACGCGAGATGGGCCAGCTGGAGCAGCAGGTCAAGAGCCTGCAGGGCGAAATGCAGGAAAGCGAGAAGGAGCTGCAGCGCCTCGACCAGGAGAAAAAAAAACTCCAGGGCGCGCGCCTTGAACAGCAGCGACTGATCGGCATCCAGGCCCGCGCCGCCTACCAGAGCGGTCGCCAGGAATACCTCAAGCTGCTGCTCAACCAGCAGAATCCGGAGAAGTTCTCCCGCACCCTGACCTATTACGACTACCTCAGCGAAGCGCGCATGGAGCAGCTGGCCACGTTCAACGAGACCCTGCGCCAGCTGAACAACGTCGAGCAGGACATCGCCCGCCAGCAAAGCCTGCTGCAGGAGCACAAGGCCAGCCTGGATCAGCAAGGCGCACAGCTGGCGAAGGTTCGCCAGCAGCGCCAGCAAGCCCTGGCCAAGCTCAATCAGGAATTCTCCGCCGGCGACCGCAAGCTCAAGGCACGCCAGCAGGACCAGGCCAAGCTCGCGCGCGTGCTGAAAACCATCGAGCAGACCCTCGCCCGCCAGGCCCGCGAAGCCGAACAGGCACGCCAGCGTGCCCTGCTGGCCGAGCGCGAGCGGCAGCCCGAGCACACCGGCACAGCCGCCGACAACGCCCCCCTGGTCAGTGCCGGGGCGAGCTATGGCGGCCCCTTCGCCAAGGCCCGCGGCAAACTGCCGTGGCCGGTCGACGGGCGCCTGGTGGCTCGCTACGGCACCCCGCGCGGCGGTGATGCGCGAACCAAATGGGATGGCGTGCTGATCGGCGCTCGAGCCGGCAGCCAGGTGCATGCCGTACACGGCGGCCGGGTGGTGTTCGCCGACTGGTTGCGCGGCGCCGGTCTTCTGGTCATTCTCGACCATGGCAACGGCTACCTGAGCCTGTACGGCCACAACCAGAGCCTGCTGAAGAACGCCGGCGACCTGGTCCGGGCCGGGGAAGCCATCGCCACCGTGGGCACCAGTGGTGGGCAAGCCACACCGGCGCTGTATTTCGCCATTCGCCAGCAGGGTCGCCCCAGCGATCCGGCACAATGGTGCCGTGCGCAAGGATAGGCGCCGCCACCTCTTGAGGAGTTAGTTCGACATGCCGCATCTGTTCCGCCTCACCTCCCTGGCCCTGGCTCTCACCCTGCTCGCCGGCGCCCCCCTGCTGCAGGCAGCCGAGGAGCCCGCCGCGGCCACGACGGCGCGTGACAAGGCACCCCTGCCGCTGGATGACCTGCGCACCTTCGCCGAGGTACTCGATCGCATCAAGGCCGCCTATGTCGAGCCGATCAGCGACAAGACCCTGCTGGAGAATGCGATCAAGGGCATGCTCAGCAACCTCGATCCGCACTCGGCCTACCTCGACGTCGACAACTTCCGCGAGCTGCAGGAAAGCACCAGCGGCGAGTTCGGCGGCCTGGGCATCGAAGTCGGCATGGAGGATGGCTTCGTCAAGGTGGTCTCGCCGATCGACGACACCCCGGCCTCGAAAGCCGGCATTCAGCCCGGCGACCTGATCGTCATGATCGATGGCCAGCCGACCAAGGGCCTGTCGATGCTCGAGGCCGTGGACAAGATGCGCGGCGACGCCGGCAGCAAGATCAAGCTGACCCTGGTGCGCGAGGGCGGCAAGCCATTCGAGGTGGAGCTGACCCGCGCGGTGATCAAGGTCAAGAGCGTAAAGAGCCAGATGCTGGACAAGGGCTACGGCTACATTCGCATCACCCAGTTCCAGGTCAACACCGGCGAGGATGTCGGCAAGGCACTCGACAAGTTGCGCAAGGAAAACGGCAAGAAGCTGCGCGGCCTGGTACTGGACCTGCGCAACAACCCCGGCGGCGTGCTGCAGGCGGCGGTCGAGGTTTCCGACCACTTCCTCAAGGAAGGCCTGATCGTCTACACCGAAGGGCGCATCGCCAACTCCGAACTGCGCTTCTCCGCCGATCCCCTCGACGCCAGCGAAGGCGTGCCGCTGGTGGTGCTGATCAACGGCGGCAGCGCCTCGGCCTCGGAGATCGTCGCCGGAGCCCTGCAGGACCACAAGCGTGCCGTGCTGATGGGCACCGAGAGCTTCGGCAAGGGCTCGGTGCAGACCGTGCTGCCGCTGAACAACGACCGCGCCCTGAAGCTCACCACCGCGCTCTACTATACCCCCAACGGCCGCTCGATCCAGGCCCAGGGCATAGTGCCGGACATCGAGGTGCAACGGGCCAAGCTGACCCGCGAACGGGACGACGAGAGCATCAAGGAAGCCGACCTGCAGGGCCACCTGGGCAACGGCAACGGCGGCGCGGACAAACCCAGCGGCAGCCAATCCGGCCGGCCGGCGCGCCTGCAGGATGAGGACTTCCAGCTGAGCCAGGCACTCAACCTGCTCAAGGGCCTGAACATCACCCGCGGCGAATAGCCCGGCCAACAAAAAACCCGGCGCCAGGCCGGGTTTTTCTTGCGCGCTCGCCGCCGGGGCTAGAGGTAGCTGTTGGTCATGTCATCGACGAAACCTTCGCTGCGCAGCTCGTCCAGCGCCTTCTGCAAACGCTCGACCACCTCGTCCGGGGTGTCCTTGTTCAGCGCCAGGTAGAGCTCGGCCTCGTTGAAACGCAGCACCGTATTGAGGCCGCTGACGCCCTCCTGCTTGGCCAGGTAACGGCCGACCGGATCGGTGGTGGCCCACAGATCGATCTGACCCTTGAGCAGCTTCTGCACGTTCTGCTGGTCGCGCAGGGCGTTGACTGGCGCCAGCCCCTGGCTTTCCAGATGCTGGCTGACCGCATCGTTCTTGTAGGCGCCGATCTTGTATTGCCCCGCCTCTTTCAGGCTGGCCAGGTTGAGGTTGTTGCCGGGTGCCGAGAGCAGCACCCAGCCGGTCTTGGCGATGGGCCCGACCCACTTGAACAGGGGCTGGCGTTCGGCGGTGAAGGTGGTGGAAAACAGGCCGTAGTTGGGCTTGTCCAGGGTCAGGCGGTACAGGCGGTCCCAGGGAAAGCGCAGGGTCAGGCTGTAGTCGATCTTGGCGCGCTTGAACATGGCCCGCACGATCTCGGCGCTGATGCCATCGATGCCGTCGTCGCGGGCGAAGTTCTTGTCGTCGACCGCCATGTTGAACGGCGGGAAGTTCTCGGTCAGCAGCACCACCCGGTAGCCATAGGGCAGCTCGGCATGGGCCGAGCAGGCGCCGAGGATGAGACCGAACAACAGACTGGCTTTCAGCAATTTCAACATAGTGCTCCCCGCTTGCATGAATTGTGATTATGGCTAGCGGCGTCCTTGCTCGGACGGGCGCCGGGTGACGCTGGCGCTTGGGCCCTTGACCTTCCGTGGTGACGGGCCGCCTGTCGCGCGGCCCGCAGGGCCTTACAGGTAATTGTTGAGGATATCGTCGACGAAACCTTCGCCGCGCATCTTGTCCAGTTCGCCCTGCAATTTCTCGACCACCTCGTCCGGCACCTCCTTGTTGAGGGCCAGGTACAGCTGGGCCGTATCGAAACGCAGCACTGTCTTCAGGCCGGAGATGCCCTCCTGCTTGGCCAGGTAGCGCCCCGCCGGATCGCCGGTGGCCCACAGGTCGATCTGCCCGGCCATCAGCTTCTTGGCGTTGAGCTGGTCGCGCAGAGCGGTGAGCGGCGTCAGCCCCTGCTGCTCGAGGTGCGCGGCGATGGCGTCGCCCTTGTAGGCACCGACCCGGTACTGCGAGGCCTCGGCCAGGCTGTTCAGGATGATGGGGCTGTCGCCCCTGGCCAGCAGCACCCAGTCATCCGGCCCGATCGGCCCGACCCACTTGAACAGCGTCTCGCGCTCGGGCAGGCGGGCGGTGACGAACACCCCGTAGCCGGGCTTTTCCAGCGCCAGCTTGTAGATGCGATCCCAGGGGAAGCGCAGAGTCAGGTTGTACTGGATGCCGGCGCGTTTGAACATCTCGCGCACGATGTCCACGGCGATGCCGTCGAGATTGTCTTCCTGAGCGAAGTTCTTGCCGTTGATCGCCATGTTGTAGGGCGGGAAGTTTTCCGTCAGCAGAACCATGCGGTAATTGGCATCCACTTCGGCGCGGGCACTGCCGGCCAGCACCACAAGGGTGCCGGCCAACGCAAACAGCAGGCGTTTGAACATGAGCGTCTCTTTATTATCGAAGGTGGCGGGTTGCCGCAGAATACTCAGGCCGGTCACCCGAGCCCAGCACCGGACGGGCGAGAGCCGACCACTCAGTCCGTATCTGGACCGGGAATGACGCATATCTGTATCTATGCTTGCCCGCGACTCTAGCCAATTGCCGCGGGCAATGCTGCCGACTCGATCCCAGCTTCTGCCGACTGCAGTGTTGGCTGACGGCAGCTTCGGCCGACCGTGGCGGTTCAGCGCACCACGATGCCGCGGCTGGCCAGGTAGGCCTTGGCTTCCGGCACCGTGTACTCGCCGAAGTGGAAGATGCTGGCGGCCAGCACCGCGTCGGCCTTGCCTTCGAGAATGCCGGCGGCCAGGTGCTCGAGGTTGCCCACGCCACCGGAGGCGATCACCGGGATGCCCACCGCTTCGCTGATGGCGCGGGTCACGCCCAGGTCGTAGCCGCTCTTGACCCCGTCCTGGTCCATGCTGGTCAGGAGGATCTCACCGGCGCCGAGGTCTTCCATCTTCTTGGCCCAGAGCACGGCATCCAGGCCGGTCGGCTTGCGCCCGCCGTGGGTGAAGATCTCCCAGCGGGGCGTCTCGCCGGGCAGCGAGACCTTCTTCGCATCGATGGCCACCACGATGCACTGCGAGCCGAAGCGCGAAGCGGCCTCGCCGACGAACTCGGGAGTGAAGACCGCGGCGGTGTTGATCGAGACCTTGTCCGCCCCGGCGTTGAGCAGGTTGCGGATGTCCTGCACCGTCCTGACCCCGCCGCCCACTGTGAGTGGGATAAACACCTGGCTGGCCATGCGCTCGACCGTGTGCAGGGTGGTGTCGCGGCCGTCGACGCTGGCGGTGATATCGAGGAAGGTGATCTCGTCGGCGCCCTGCTCGTCGTAGCGCCGAGCGATCTCCACCGGATCGCCGGCGTCGCGGATGTTCTCGAACTGCACGCCCTTGACCACGCGGCCGTTATCCACGTCGAGGCAGGGGATGATGCGTTTGGCCAGTGCCATGCTGAAACCCTCTTTATCCGGCTGCGCCGCAGATCTGCGGCGTTGCGTGGTGCTCGCTCCGCGCCGTACTTCTGTACTGCCTCGTCGCTGCGCGCCACGCGCCTTGCGTCTGAAGCGGCTCGCTCGGTTAGCGAGGGCTTCAGCGCATCTTTAACCTTTGTAGTTGTCGCAGAAGGCCTGGGCCTCGGCCACGTCCAGGGTGCCTTCGTAGATCGCCCGGCCGGTGATGGCGCCGATGATCCCCGGCGCCTTGGCGGCCAGCAGCTTGTCGATATCGCCGAGGTTGTGGATGCCGCCGGAGGCGATCACCGGAATCCGGCTGGCGGCGGCCAGGGCCGCGGTGGCCTCGACGTTGCAGCCCTGCATCATGCCGTCTTTGGCGATGTCGGTGTAGACGATCGCAGACACGCCATCGGCCTCGAAGCGCCTGGCCAGGTCGACCGCCTGCACCGAGCTGACCTCGGCCCAGCCGTCGGTGGCGACGAAGCCGTCCTTGGCGTCCAGGCCGACGATCACCTTGCCGGGGAAGGCCTTGCAGGCCTCGGCGACGAACTCCGGCTGCTTGACCGCCTTGGTGCCGATGATCACGTAGCTGACCCCGGCCTTGACGTAATGCTCGATGGTTTCCAGCGAGCGGATGCCGCCGCCGATCTGGATCGGCAGGTTCGGGTAGCGCTTGGCGATCGCGGTGACCACCTCGCCGTTGACCGGCTGGCCCTCGAAGGCACCATTGAGGTCGACCAGGTGCAGCCGGCGGCAGCCGCCCTCGACCCACTTGGCGGCCATGCTCACCGGGTCATCGGAAAACACCGTGGAATCTTCCATGCGGCCCTGGCGCAGGCGCACGCAGGCGCCGTCTTTCAGATCGATAGCGGGAATAATCAGCATCGGTTGAACCTGTTCAAGTCGTTGGATTCTGTGAGGGTCAGCTCTTCTCGAGCGCCCAGAGGTCGCTTTCGATGCTGTCGAAACGATCCCTGAGCACCGTCTGCACATCGAAAACCGCCTTGTTGTAGTAGTGCGGGGCAATCTCGCGGCTGAACAGATCCAGCACTTCCTGCGCCTCGAACGAGCCCAGCTCGAGCTCGAAACGCTCCTCCAGGAAGCGCTTGATCAGCTGCACCGCCGCCTGCTCCTGGGCTGCATCGAGACTCAGGATCGGCGCCTTGCCCTTGCCGCGGCTCATCTACCAGCGGCCATCCCAGGCGGCGAAGTTCTGCAACAGTTGCAGGCCGTGGGTGTGGCTCTTCTCCGGGTGGAACTGCACGGCGAAGCGCGAACCATCGGCCAGCGCCGCGGCGAAATCCTGGCCGTAGTGGCCACGGCCAACCACCTGCTGGGCCTTGCCGGCCTCGACGTAGTAGCTGTGCACGAAGTAGAAGCGCGCGCGATCGGGAATGTCATGCCACAGCGGGTGCTTGATCGTCTGGATGACCTCGTTCCAGCCCATGTGCGGCACCTTGAGCTGCTCGCCGTCCTCGACCATGCCCTTGCCGAAGAAACGCACCTGGCCGGGGAACAGGCCGATGCAGTCGACCCCGTCGTTCTCCTCGCTGCGCTCGAGCAAGGCCTGCATGCCGACGCAGATGCCGAGGAAGGGGCGGTCCTGGCTGACCTCGCGCACCAGCTCATCGAAACCCAGGCGGCGGATCTCGGCCATGCAGTCGCGGATCGCGCCAACCCCGGGGAACACCACCCGGTCGGCCTCGCGGATCACCTGGGCGTCGCTGGTCACCAGCACCCGGCCGGCGCCGACGTGCTCCAGCGCCTTGGCCACCGAGTGCAGGTTGCCCATGCCGTAGTCGATTACTGCGACCGTCTGCATTTACAGCACACCCTTGGTCGACGGCATCTGCCCGGCCATCCGCGGATCCAGCTCCACCGCCATGCGCAGGGCGCGGCCGAAGGCCTTGAACACCGTCTCGATCTGGTGGTGAGTGTTGCTACCGCGCAGGTTGTCGATGTGCAGAGACACCAGGGCGTGATTGACGAAGCCCTGGAAGAACTCCTGGAACAGATCGACATCGAAGCCGCCGACCACCGCACGGGTGAAGGGCACATGCATCTGCAGGCCGGGACGGCCGGAGAAGTCGATCACCACGCGCGACAGCGCCTCGTCCAGCGGCACGTAGGAATGGCCGTAGCGGGTCATACCTTTCTTGTCGCCGATGGCCTTGGTGAAGGCCTGACCGAGGGTGATGCCGACGTCTTCGACGGTGTGGTGGTCATCGATATGCAGATCGCCCTTGCACTCGATATCCAGGTCGATCAGGCCGTGGCGGGCGATCTGGTCGAGCATGTGCTCGAGGAAGGGGACGCCGATGTCGAAGCGTGCCTTGCCAGTACCATCCAGGTTGATCGAGACCTTGATCTGGGTCTCCAGGGTGTTGCGCTCGACGAATGCCGTACGTTCGGCCATCACCTGCTCCGCGAAATCGTTGTGCAAAAGGGCCGACATTATAGGCGCCCCAGGGCCGGGGCGGCTACCGGCGGCCGATTGTTGGCGTGCAGCCGCGGCTCTGGCCGGCCTGGCGTTCTTGATATGCTGGTCCGACTGACGTCAGCCCAGCGCGCAGACGCCCATCGACTCCGCCGGAAGCCATCAGACCATGGACAGCATCGACACCCTGATCATCGGCGCCGGCGCCCTCGGCCTGGCCTGCGCCGCCCGCCTGGCCGGCCCCGGACAGAGCACGCTGATCGTCGAGGCGGAGCCGCTGATCGGCAGCCACAGCTCCAGCCGCAACTCCGAGGTGATCCACGCCGGCCTCTACTACCCGCCCGGTTCGCTCAAGGCCGAGCTGTGCCTGGAGGGCCGCGAGCGCCTGTATGCCTGGTGCGCCGAACACCGGGTGGCGCACCGACGCATCGGCAAGCTGCTGGTGGCGGTCAGCGAGGCCGAACGCGCCAGGCTCGAGGCCCTCGACGAGAACGCCCGGGCCTGTGGAGTGAACGACCTGCAACCACAGAGTCGCGCCCAGCTCCGGCAGCTGGAGCCCGCGGTGCACGGGGTTGCCGCGCTGCTGTCGCCGAGCACCGGGATCATCGACAGCCACGGTTTCCTCCTCTCGCTGCTCGCCGCCGCCGAGCGCCAGGGCGCACAACTGGTGTTGCAGACCCGCGTCGAGCGCCTCGAGCCCTGCGCCGATGGCTGGCTCGCCAGCGGCAGCAGCGCCGGCGAGCCCTTCCAGCTCAAGGCCCAGCGGGTGGTCAATGCCGCCGGCCTGTTCGCCCAGCAACTGGCGCAACACACCACCGGCCTCGCCAGCGCGCGGATCCCGCAGCTGCACCTGTGCCAGGGCCGCTACTTCGGCTACAGCGGGCGCTCTCCGTTCCAGCGGCTGATATACCCGCTGCCGCAGGCCAACACCACCGGCCTGGGCATCCATGCCACCCTGGACCTGGCCGGCCAGCTGCGCTTCGGCCCCGATACCCACTACCTGGACAGCATCGACTACCGGGTCGACGAGCAGCTGCGCGAGCCCTTCGCCGCCGCCATTGGCCGCTATTACCCGGGGCTCAACCCCAGCCGCCTGGTGCCCGGCTACAGTGGTATCCGGGCCAAGCTCAGCGGCCCCGGGGAACCGCCCGGCGACTTCGTGATCCAACCCGGCGCCACCCTCGGTCTACCCGGCCTGGTCAACCTGTTCGGCATCGAATCGCCGGGGCTGACCGCCAGCCTGGCCATAGCCGAACGCGTCGCCCGCCTGCTGTAGCACAGTCGGCGTTATACTTTCCCGCTCCCTCTTCCAGCCATTCACAACAAGGACTCGTCCATGAAAGCGCTCGGCAAAATCCTGGGTCTGTTTTTCCTCGGACTGCTGCTGATCATCGTGGCCCTGGGCTTCGCCCTGACCCACCTGTTCGATCCCAATGACTACAAGGACGAGATCCGTCAGCTGGCCCGCGACAAGGCCAACCTCGAACTGACGCTCAATGGCGACATCGGCTGGAGCCTGTTCCCCTGGCTCGGCCTGGAGCTGACCGATGCCACCCTGGCCAGCGCCAGCACCCCGGACAAGCCCTTCGCCGACCTGCGCCTGCTCGGCCTGTCGGTGCGCGTGCTGCCCCTGCTGCACAGGGAGGTGCAGATGAGCGATATCCGCATCGACGGCCTCAACCTCAACCTGCAGCGTGACGCAATGGGCCACGCCAACTGGGAAGATATCGGCCAGCCGGCCCAGGCCAAGACTGCCGCGACCGCCGCCAGCCCCGACGCCCCCAGCGACAAGCCGGAGGCCAGCCCGGCCGGCACGAGCCAGCCGCTCAGGCTGGATATCGACAGCCTGATCGTCAACAGCGCCCGCGTCGAATACAGCGACGCGCAGAAAGGCCAGCAATTCAGCGCCGAAAGCATCCAGCTGACCACCGGCGCGATTCGCGAAGGCACCGACATTCCGATCAAACTCAGCGCCTTCTTCGGCACTAACCAGCCGGTGATGCGCGCCCGCAGCGAACTGACCGGCGAGCTGCGTTTCGACCGCGCTCTCAAGCGCTACCAGCTGGGCGATGCCAAGCTGTCCGGGGAGATCTCCGGCGAGCCCTTCGACGGCCAGACCCTGACCTATTCCACCCAGGGCCAGTTGCTGCTCGACCTGGCCGCCCAGGTCGCCGAGTGGAACGGCCTGAAGTTTTCCGGCAACCAGCTGCGCGCCCTCGGCGAGCTGAAGCTGCGCGATCTGGACAAGGCTCCCAAGCTGGCAGGCGGCCTGTCCATCGCCCCGCTCAACCTGCGCCAGTTTCTTACCAGCATCGGCCAGAAACTGCCGCCGATGAACGACGACAAGACCCTCGGCGAGTTCGAACTGGTCAGCCGCCTCAGCGGCGGCGCCAACAGCCTGACCCTGGAAGACCTGCAGCTGAAACTCGACGACAGCAGTTTCAGCGGCCAGATCGCCATCGCCGATTTCACCAAGCAGGCCCTGCGCGTGCAGCTCAAGGGTGACCGCCTGGACCTCGACCGCTACCTGCCTCCGGCGGCCAAGCAGGAGGCCAGCGCGCGCCAGGCCGAAATCAAGGAGACCGTCGCCGACGCGGGCCAGAGCGGCACCACCCCGCTACCCAAGGCACCGACCCAGCAAGCCTGGAGCAGCGCGCCCGTGCTGCCGGTCGACCAGTTGCGCAGGCTCGACCTGCAGCTGGCGCTGAGCCTGGGCCAGCTGACCGTGGACAAGCAGGCGATCAGCGACCTCAGCCTCAAGGCCAAGAGCCGGGCCGGCCTGCTGACCCTGGAAGACCTGCGCGGCAAGCTCGGCAATGGCAGCTTCGACGTCACGGCCAGCATCGACGTGCGCCCGGCCATCCCGTTGCTGAGCGTGCAGAAACAGCTGACCCGCATCCCGCTCGAACCCTTCCTCAAGACCGAGCAGCAGCCCGCCCCGGTCAAGGGCCTGCTCGACCTGCAGGCCGACCTCAGCACCCGCGGCAACAGCCAGAAGGCCTGGATCGAAGGCCTCAACGGCAATGCCAGCTTCGCCCTGAATGACGGCGTACTGGTCGGCGCCAACCTGGAACAACAGCTGTGCCGCGGCATCGCCGCACTCAACCGCAAGGTCCTCAGCAACGAGCCCAAGGCCAGCGACACGCCATTCAAGACCCTGCACGGCAACCTGAGCATTCGCAACGGCGTGGCCAACAATCCCGACCTCAAGGCGGTGGTTCCCGGCCTGGCGGTCAGCGGCAATGGCGACCTCGACCTGCGCACCCTGGGCCTGGACTACCGCGTCGGCATCAGTATTACCGGCGACCAGCGGGAAATGCCCGACCCGGCCTGCCAGGTCAACGAGCGCTACGTCGGCATCGAATGGCCGCTGCGCTGCCGCGGCCCGCTGGAGCTGGGCGGCAAGGCCTGCCGCCTGGATCAGGACGGCCTGGGCAAGGTCGCCGCCAAACTGGCCGGCGGCAAGCTCACCGAGAAGCTCGAAGAGAAGCTCGGCGACAAGGTCAGCCCCGAGCTGAAGGACGCGCTCAAGGGCCTGTTCAACCGATGAGCCCGACGCAGTTCTCCACGGCGGTGCTCGACTGGTACGACCGCCACGGCCGCAAGGACCTGCCCTGGCAACAGGGCATCAGCCCGTACCGGGTGTGGGTCTCGGAAATCATGCTGCAGCAGACCCAGGTCAGCACCGTGCTCGGTTACTTCGACCGCTTCATGACCGCCCTGCCCAGCGTACAAGCACTGGCCGAGGCCCCCGAGGACGAGGTGCTGCACCTGTGGACCGGCCTGGGCTACTACACCCGCGCCCGCAACCTGCAGAAGACCGCGCGCATCGTCATGGCCGAGCATGGCGGCGAATTCCCCCGCGACGTCGAGGCGCTGACCGCCCTGCCCGGCATCGGCCGCTCCACCGCCGGCGCCATCGCCAGCCTGAGCATGGGCCTGCGCGCGCCCATCCTCGACGGCAACGTCAAGCGGGTGCTGGCCCGCTACGTGGCCCAGGAGGGCTACCCCGGCGAGCCGCAAGTGGCCCGGCAACTGTGGGCGCTGGCCGAGCGCTTGACCCCCGAGCAGCGGGTCAATCACTACACCCAGGCGATGATGGACCTGGGCGCCACCCTCTGCACCCGGAGCAAGCCCAGCTGCCTGCTCTGCCCATTGCAGAGCGGTTGCCAGGCGCACAGCCTTGGCCTTGAGATCCGCTACCCGGTCGCCAAGCCGCGCAAGACGCTGCCGCAGAAGCGCACCCTGATGCCGATCCTGGCCAACTCGGCGGGCGAGATCCTGCTCTACCGTCGGCCCTCCAGCGGCCTCTGGGGCGGCTTGTGGAGCCTGCCCGAACTGGATCGGCTCGAAGCCCTCGAGCCCCTCGCCCAGCGACACGCCCTGCACCTGGGCGAACGCCAGACACTGGCCGAGCTGACCCATACCTTCAGCCATTTCCAGCTGGCCATCGAGCCCTGGCTAATCCGGGTGGAGGGCGCAGCCGGCGCCGTGGCCGAGGCCGACTGGCTCTGGTATAACCTCGCCACCCCGCCGCGCCTGGGCCTCGCCGCCCCGGTGAAGAAACTGCTGAAGCGCGCGGCCGACGCACTCAATGCAGGACCGACGACCGGAGAATGACCATGACCCGCACCGTGATGTGCCGCAAATACAAGCAAGAACTGCCCGGCCTGGAGCGCCCGCCGTATCCGGGCGCCAAGGGCGAAGACATCTTCAACAATGTCTCCAAGCAGGCCTGGGACGAGTGGCAGAAGCACCAGACCCTGCTGATCAATGAACGCCGCCTGAACATGATGAACGCCGAGGACCGCAAATTCCTCCAGGCCGAGATGGACAAGTTCTTCTCCGGCGAGGAATACGCCAAGGCCGAAGGCTACGTGCCGCCGAGCGAGTGATCAGCCGCGAGTGCGATCCTGCCCGCCACCGCAGCGCGGATCGCACCCGGCGGCTGCCGAAGTGCAGCGTATTTTCGTAGCCCGAACCTAAACGCCCGTAATTTCTAAATATTTTTATAACTCGCGCTTGACACCCCCCGCTCAAATCCGTCTAATAGCGCCCCGTTGGCCCAGGTAGCTCAGTCGGTAGAGCAGGGGATTGAAAATCCCCGTGTCGGCGGTTCGATTCCGTCCCTGGGCACCACTAATACCGAACAAAAAGCCTCAGCCATGTGCTGGGGCTTTTTGCTTTCTGGGTTTCGACTCACCGCGTCGGGTCTATTCCCGGCTCACCTGGCGAAACGCTCTGGACTGCGCGAATCACGATTTTTCGCGCGAAGACTGTTAAGTGGTTTATCGACATCCCCCTCAAGGGGGGGGAGCTCACGGCCCAACTAGCCAGCCAGGAACTCGCTAGGCCCTCGCTGCGCGCCACACAGCGCAAACGGCCCGACTCAGTCACTAGGGCAACCACCATTGCCCACATCAAGCTCCAGCGAGACCGCAAAGCCTCCTCACGGCAAGCCCTCATCAGCAGGAGCGACTTCAGACCAGCAACCGCCACCGTTCGATTCAGCCTCTATCGTCGATTCGACCGATCTCATAGCTACCGAGGAAGCGATGGTGCCGATTAGCATTCATTGAATGCTTGACACCAGGGGGCAGGATTGCGTCGAGCGCCCCCCCCACTCGACGCCCTGAAAAAGCGAAGACAACTCAAGCCTGAGCGGCAATAGCAGACCGGGTAGAGAAGCAACGAACCACCAACTCAAAGCGCGGAAGCACTTATAGGAAGCGCTTGCTCGTTGCGCGACATTACCACGCCATCGTAATATCGAGTCGCCATCACTGGCTCACATTTGCGCCATTACACAAAAGGAAGCAGTAATGAGGAAGTTACTTCCAATTTTATTCACAGCCCTAACCGCAACCGGCTGCGATACGACTTCGGGCATGGAGTCTTTTGACATTCAAGGCATCAAGCTTGGAATGACCGTCAAGGAAGCTCAGAGATTACTCCCCGAAGCTGAGCTCAAAAGTAGAACCGAACTTGGCCACACATGGCTTCACTTGAATCTTGAGAAAAAAGACGATAACGGGTATAGCATTGAAGAACTGTCGGTGGACTTCGCCAGCAGCCTCAGCGAAGACGACGGCAAGGTCAACTCCATATATTACTCCCAAACTATAAACGACCCAATAACCCTAGAGACATTAATAATCACACTAACTGAGCGGTACGGCGAACCAACTGACGTGAAAAAAATCGAAAACCAGTACTCTAGAAGCAAAGGGCTCATTTACTATGGCATAACCCATGACAGATTCGTAGAACTAAAAAACCCGAAGAAACTGGGCGACGAGGCGACATTCGAGGAAGATTACACTTATTACAAAGCCAGCCTCAACGATAGCGGAAAAAACATCAGTATCGTACTGAAAAATAGACCGAGCATGAAAAAGGATTGGGAACTCCTGAAAGCAGCCAGAGCGGCTGAAAAAGAAAATAAAGAAAAGCAAAGAGCCTCTGAGATAAACTTGTAAAAAATTGATACCCGGCGGCGGCAAGACGCCCCAGCGCGAGTGAGCTCCCGCCTGCTAGTCCGGAGTTATCAGGACCGAATAGGCAGAAACGGTTGAAGCCTTTTGATTCTTGTCGCCAAACAGGGGCCCTAAGTCTTCCACCGTACACAAAATGCCGCCAGAAAAACCCTACTTTTCACCCCTCTCTCGGCGCCTCGTCGAGGCCTCTTTCTCCGGCGGGCACATCACTTCGTCCGCAGCCTGTTGTTGCTGCGCAAGATCGACCGATGCCATGGCATGACCCTTTAGTTGACCAGGATCGTTCCCCATCAGCGTAATCCTGGCCCTATCCAGCACACGCAGCCGACACTGTTAACCCAGCTCATTTTCGCACTGGCCGCCGGCTACGAGGACCTCAACGATCATGACGGCCCGCGCCATGACTATGCGCTGCAGACCAGCCACCAGCAGGCCACGAACATCGATCGCAGGGAAACCAGGGAAATCAAACGAGCTGATAGATTGCAGAAGGACGGCCCCGAACGGCGCCGCGCCGTTCGGAACACTCTAGCTAGCCGGTCGAGGAGGCCTGGCTCCTTTCGCTCCCCTCGGCACGGCCATTCGCCCTCTGCACCGCAGCCGTAACCACGTCCGCCACCGCCTGGCTCGCCCGCCGCAGGCCGTTATCGGCTAGGTGGGCGTAACGCTGGGTCATCTGCGCCGTGCTGTGGCCCAACAGCCCTTGTACTCCGTACAGTGTTGCGCCTGCCTTCACCATGAGGCTAGCGAAGCTGCGACGTAGATTGTGGCCAGGTGGATGATCCACGCCTTAGCACCAGATCGTCGGACAGAACAACCAGATGCTGGTGGCGACCATTTCCAGGTAACCTGCAAGACCTAGAACAAAGGTAGAGAGGGCATACCCCCAATGCAGCTAGATATCAACCTGCCGGACGCATTGTCCATAGAAGACGTGCAGTCATTGCTGGCTTCTGGTGACGATGGTCAAGACAATCAGCTCAGGGTGGATCGCTCTGGGAGGGCTTACCTCAGCCAAGTAACCGGAGCAGATGAGCTCGAGGGCGTCCTATTCCGTTTTCCGACCTGGGATGCCGGAAACGGATATGTTGGGGCTGAAGCAGCGCGCGATGTGGAATGGGTCAAGAAAATCCTAGAAGCCCTGCAACGCAACTGGTCGAACCCAACTTTTTCTTACATCGATACATTCTGACCTAGCAATCAAGCAGGGAAATCAGGGAAATCAGGGAATTGCTGATGTGTCCCGAACGGCATGTCGCCGTTCGGGACACTTCAGCTAACCAATCGAGAAGACCTGAGCCCTCCCTCCCCCTCTGCCCCGCCATTCGCTTTCTGCACCGCAGCGGAAACAACATCCGCCACCGCCTGACTTGCCCGCCGCAAACCGCCGTCGGCCAAGTGGGCGTACCGCTGGGTCATCTGCGCTGTGCTGTGGCCCAACAGTTCCTGCACTTCATACAGCGTGACGCCCGCGTTGACCGCAAAGCTGGCGAAGCTGTGGCGCAGATCGTGGATACGCAGATGATCGACGCCTGCCGCCGCCAGGATGCGGCAGAAGGCCTTGCGCGGGTTGTTCAACGGCTTATCACCATCGCGCCCAGGAAAGACCCACGGCGACTCACCCCGACTCGGCAGGGCGATCAGGAGCGCTTTGGCCCCCTCGCTGAGCGCCACGTAGCGCCCACGCCCTGACTTGGTCATCGGCAACCACCACTGCCCCGCCTCGAGGTCGATATGCTCCCAGCGCGCCTGCAAAGCCTCCTCTCGTCGAGTACCCGTTAGCAGAAGCAACTTCAGGGCGGCGACCGCCACCTTGTTCGGCTCGGCCTCCATCGCCTCGAAGATTCGCCCGACCTCATCGCTGCTGAGGAAGCGTTGGTGCTGGTTGGCCTCCTTGAAGGGCTTGATACCAGCCGCCGGATTCTTGTCGATCCTCCCCCATTCCATGGCTTTCCGGAAAATTGCGCTAAGCAGCGCCAGGTGGCGGTTGGCGGTGGCAGCCGTGTGGCTCTGGCGTATCGCCGCGTGGTGGAGTTGGATGTCGCGCACGCCGATGTCGCACAGTCGCCGCGAGCCGAACCGGGGCTTCAGGTGCAGGCGGTATTTGGACTCGTCGTTACGAAACGACTTCTTGGCCTGCTTGGCGTAAGGCGAATACTCGCTATCCCAGAACTCCGCGAAGGTAGGCATGGCCTTGAGGCGATCGAGCCCCTCAAGCGGGTCGCCGCCTCGATCGACGACTGCCCGCATTTCCAGAGCGACCTGCCGCGCCTCCGCGACCCCTATCGCCGGAAAGGTACCGATCCGGGCGAAGCGCTTGGTTCCACCGACCAAGGTATAGCGGAAGGCAAACGACTTGCTGCCGTTCTTGCCGACGATCATCTTCAATCCAACGACCGTGGCATCGGAGTACTCGGCCGACTTCGACGCAGCGTCGACCTGGTGCGCAGGCAGGGCCTGGATATTGCGGGTGGTGAACGGGAATTTCTTCGTCTGGGTCATGGGTGGGCCTCTAGCGCCTGAAAAACAAAGCCGCACCCGGCGTAAGACCGGCTGCGGCTGACTGGGGCGGGGGCATCGAGCCGAACCCGCTATCGGTTTGTTCAGAACTGCTCACTTTTCAAAAAGGGACGATGCGGGGACCGGCGAAAGCCGCGTGCTTCCTGGGTTGATCGCTACCAACGGCAGCCGGGCGACTGCTTCACGTCGTCAGAATCCCCGTGTCGCTGTCTCCGCTAGGCCTAGGCCGAACGCATGGCCCCAGGCCGGGCAAGGCATCGCGCCTGAGCGAAATCTGGTGACAGTGCAGGGGCGGAACGCCGCCGATCCATCGCCGGTTTTTTCGTCAGTACTCGTGGGGTAACAGCAGGGTCGTCAGGGCGCGGTCCCGTTCGGTGATCACCCACACAACCACACCTGACGCGATCTCGTAGGCGGAAAAGAGCCGTTCGCCATGAGCCAGGGATTGGTCATTGCGGATGGCGTCCCCTGGGCATACATCGCCCCAGTCACCGGCCAGGTGGCGGTCCAGAAGGTCGCACGGCTGCTTGCCGTGCTCCCTAAGAGCCGCCAACGCCCCAGGCGTCGACACGATGTTGCCGGGCGAGAAGCGCGACCCCGACCCCAGCATCGAAATAGGTTTGGTCATAACGAAAACTCCATCGCAAAAAGCCGAAGCGCCTTGGGCAACTTCGGCTTGATCGTTAAGGGGATGTAATGAGTAGGAACGCTTCAGCCCAGGACAGGGCTTACCGCGATGAGCAAGGCGACATTTGTAGTGGTCTACTGATCCCGGACACCGATTTAGGCGAAAATCCTCGCCGTGAGAGAGGTGTCTGATGAGCAAACAACGACGTACGTTTTCCGCCGAGTTCAAACGCGAGGCAGCCGCCTTGGTGCT